>JBEKFD010000154.1:0-15718 GCA_050013495.1 Occallatibacter sp.
GACAACCTGCGCACCCTGGAGCACAAAGCCGAAGAGATTCAGGCGCAGATGGCCAGCGTCAAGGGCATTGAAGATCTCGGCATCTTCCGCATCGTCGGCCAGCCCAATCTGAATTACACCGTCGATCGCGATGCGGCCGCCCGCTGGGGCATCAACGTGGCCGACATCCAGGATGCGATACAGACAGCGGTCGGCGCCAATGCCGTGACCCAGTTGCAGCAGGGCGAAGCCCGCTTTGACGTAACATTGCGGTACCAGAAGCAGTATCGTGACACCCGCGAAGCCATCGAAAACGTCCGCCTGCTCGCGCCCTCCGGAGAACGCGTCTCCCTTGCGCAGCTTACAACAGTCTCCACCGACGATGGAGCTGAGCAGATCAATCGCGAAGGCGGCCAGCGCTATATCGCCATCAAGTATTCGGTTCGCGGCCGCGACCTCGGCTCAACCGTTGAAGAAGCCATCGCCAAGGTCAACAAATCCGTTCAACTCCCCGCCGGCTACCACCTGGAGTGGGCAGGCGAGTACGAAAGCCAGAAGCGCGCCGACAAGCGCATGGCGCTCGTAGTTCCCATCACGGTCCTGGTCATTTTTCTCATCCTCTACACCATGTTCCGCTCCGCAAAATGGGCCGTGCTGATTCTGGTCTCCGTGGTCATGGCCTCCATCGGCGGCCCGCTCGCGCTGTTCCTCACCCACACCAACTTCTCCGTCTCGTCCGCAGTTGGATTCCTGGCGCTCTTCGGCGTATCGGTCGAGACCGGCGTCATCATGATTGAGTTCATCAACCAGTTGCGTTCCCGCCGCAAGGGAATGGAAGTGTCGAGCCACGAGCACATTGTTGAAGCAGCCGTTGAAGGAGCCGTTCTGCGGCTACGCCCCGTCATGATGACCATGCTGGTCGCTACCCTCGGGCTTCTGCCCGCCGCATTGTCGCACGCCATCGGCTCCGATTCGCAGCGCCCCTTCGCCATCGTCATTGTCGGAGGCCTGCTAGCCAACCTGGTCATCGGCGTCTTCCTGCTTCCCACTCTCTACGTCTGGGTAGCCCGCGAAAACGACGTGCTCCCCGCCGCCGAAGCCGGCGAAGATTTTTGAGAAATTCAAATTTGCAGATGACGAATTTGAATCTTGATCGGGCTATCCTGCGCCACCATCGATGCGCTGCTGTCTTGTATCAGGGCATGACTTCAGTCATGCCGATAAGGCCACTCAAACCGTCGCTGGGCTTTAGCCCCTGCCGCATCTCGGCCCTGTCGCAAAACTTCTAGCACCCGCGCCAGACCCGTAAGCGTCCGGTCTTCCCCTCTGGCATCTCTACAGGCTCAAGTCTGACGATGTGTTCATGGATCAGGCAGCAGGGGCGGACCGTCGTGTTCGCCGATTTCGTTCGGTTGCAGAGAAGCGGCGGATTGTCGAGCTGACGTTTGAGTCTGGTGCGAGTGTTGCGTTGGTGGCGCGGGCACACGGGGTGAACGCCAACCAGGTATTTGCCTGGCGGCGTGCCCTCAAGAGTGGCGAGTTGGGGAACCCGATTGCCGCGTCCACAGCTTTGCTTGCGGTCACGGTGACTGCTTCGAGCGAGGCGGAGACGCGGGAGCCTTCCGGACAACAACAGCCTTCGGCGTCCGGTTCTATTCACATCGAGTTTCCGGGCCGGGCGACGATCAGTGTGGAGTGCGGCGCGGATCCAGTTCTGTTGCGTTCGATACTTGAGAGCCTGCGCAAGTGATTGAACTACGCACTGGGACGAAGATCTGGCTGGCGGCCGGCGTGACCGACATGCGTCGCGGCTTCGACGGTCTGAGCGCGCAGGTGCAGACAGTTCTCAACGAGCAGCCGTTCTCCGGTCACGTCTTCGTTTTCAGAGGACGCCGTGGCGACATCGTGAAGGTTCTTTGGTTCGATGGTGACGGGTTGTGTCTGTTTTCCAAGCGTCTTGAACGGGGGCGATTCATCTGGCCCAAGGCGGACAGCGGGACCGTTTCTTTGAGTCGAGCGCAGTTGTCGATGCTTCTGGAAGGAATCGACTGGAGAAGACCTGAGAGGACATTTGCTCCGCAGATCGCAGTCTGATTAATTGTTGTGATTCCCCTGTATTCATACGGTTTTTGTGGATGATTTCTTTCTCACTTCGTGGCATACTGCGGTCATGATTTCAACTACGCTGCCGGACCTCGATGCGCTCGATGTTGAAGCGCTGAAGGCACTGGTGATCGCCAAGCACAGTGAACTGCTTGAACAGCATAAGTCGACCGCGCAAGAGATCGAACATCTGAAACTGGTGATCGAGAAGTACCGGCGCATGATCTTCGGCAGGAAGAGCGAAAAGCTTACCTCGCAGCTCGAACAGCTTGAGTTCCGGCTGGAAGAACTGGAGACCGCACAAGCCGCGGATGAAGCTCGACAGGCTGCAACCGAAGCTGCAACGCCGAGCGCAACACAGCCGACAGCCAAGCGTCGTTCCCGTCCTGCACGCAAGTCTCTTCCTGACGATCTTCCGCGTGAAGTGGTCACCCATCTTCCCGCGCACAACTGCTGCCCCGATTGCGGTGGCGCGCTGCGCCAGTTCGGCGAAGACGTTTCCGAACAACTGGAACGCATCCCCGCAAGCTTCAAGGTGATTCGCCATGTGCGGCCGAAGTTCGCATGCGCAGGTTGCGAGAGCGTTATCGAGGCGCCTGCTCCTTCACGGCCCATCGAGCGTGGTCTTGCTGGTCCGGCACTTCTGGCTCATGTGCTGGTCTCGAAGTATGGTGACCACCTCCCGCTTTATCGTCAGTCTCAGATCTATGCCCGCGAAGGCGTCGATCTTGATCGATCAACACTGGCCGGTTGGGTGGGCGCGGCCAGCGAGTTATTAACTCCCCTGGTCGATGAGATCAGCAAGTATGTTCTGGCAGCAGCGAAGATTCACGCAGACGACACGCCAGTTCCAGTGCTTGCTCCCGGCGACGGCAAGACCAAGACAGGCAGGCTGTGGACCTATGTGCGCGATGATCGGCCTGCAGGTGTTTCAACCGCTCCAGCCGTGTGGTTCGCTTACTCGGAAGACCGCAAGGGCGAACATCCCAAGCAACATCTGACCAAATTCAAGGGTGCGCTGCAGGCCGACGCCTACTCCGGCTTTCATCATCTCTACGGCGACGGCGCCATCTACGAAGTCGCGTGTTGGGCTCACACCCGGCGCAAGTTTCATGACATCCATGTGGCCCACGCATCGCCAACCACTACCGAGGCCCTGGCACGTATCGGAGCCTTGTACGGCATCGAGGAGCAGGTTCGCGGCAAGCCGGCAGAACTTCGCTGCTCGGTCCGTCAGACCCGCGCCAGGCCATTGGTCGATGAGTTGCGCAACTGGATGGAAAGAGCACTCCGTTCTCTCTCGACCAAGAGCGAGACCGCCGGCGCGATCCGCTACGCGCTCTCACACTGGCGTGCTCTGACACGCTACGTCGATGATGGCTCGCTTGAAATCGATAACAACGCCGCCGAGCGGGCGCTGCGTGCCGTCGCCATTGGCCGGAAGAATTACCTGTTCATGGGGGCTGATTCCGGAGGCCAGCGGGCCGCGTCGCTCTATAGCCTTATCGGAACAGCCAAGCTGAACGGACTCGATCCCGCTTTCTATCTGCGCACGGTCTTGGCAACAATCGCCGAACATCCGATCAATCGCATCGAAGAACTGCTCCCCTGGAACATCGCCGCCTCACTCCAGGCCGATTCTTCCCAGGCAGCTTAGACCCACTCAACAGGTGTCCACTTAAAGTAAGTGGACACTTCGAGATTAGACACTCCAAGCCGGTTAAGAGGGGAACTTCGAACGCTTACCCTTCGAACGCTTACCCAGACCCCTGCCGGAGCAAGACTGATATTCATTTTGCAGATTATTCCATCCCGAGGGCGCACAATGTTCTTGGGATGGAGGCAGTCTTTCGAATGCCAAGCGCCCAAGCCATGCACGGCCCGGTGGAATGCGCTGGTTGGAAGAATCGAAATGACCCACCCCTCCCCCACTTTCGATGCAACACCCTGACAACAAAGTCGTTACCTCGATAATGGCAGAAATGCCCTCCTAAAACAAAGGGCTTACGAGGGCAATAATTACCTTGACTCCACCACTGAATTTTGCTAAAGTTTAGACAGTGGAGAGCGATATGAGCAACGAACCAAAGAGCCTGCAAGAAGCAATTGTTTACTTCTCTAACCCTGATAACTGCGTTGCTCACCTTGTGGCGCAACGCTGGCCTGATGGAATCGTAAAGTGCCCTACTTGCGGCAATGAAAAGGTCAACTATCGCGCCCATCGCCGCACCTGGACTTGCTCCAGCCATCATGCAAAGCGTGAGTTCTCCATCAAGGTTGGAACCATGATGGAAGATTCGCCCATTGGCCTCGATAAGTGGCTTACTGCTACTTGGCTGCTCACCAACTGCAAGAACGGGATCAGCAGCTACGAGATTGCGCGGGATGTGAAAGTCTCTCAGAAATGCGCGTGGTTCATGCTTCACCGCATCCGGCTGGCCATGCAGGATGAGACCTTCGGCAGCAAGATGGGTGGAGAGGTTGAGGCGGACGAGACTTTCATTGGCGGCAAGGCTCGGAACATGCACAAAAGCAAGCGGGAACGCCGGATTACCGGCACTGGCGGCAAGGACAAGACCGCTGTCATGGGTTTGTTGGAGCGCGGCGGCAAGGTCCGCACCAAAGTGATCAGCAGTCGCAAGGCGAAGGAATTGCAGGGGGAAGTCCGCAAGCATGTCGAAGCGGGCGCGGCGCTCTACACTGACTCGCTGCCGTCTTACAACGGGCTGGCCACTGACTACGCCCATCAGATCGTTGACCATGCTGTCGAATATGTGAACGGTCGGGTTCATACCAATGGCCTTGAAAACTTCTGGAGTCTGTTGAAGCGCGGGATCAATGGAACCTATGTGAGCATCGAACCGTTCCATCTGTTCCGCTACCTGGATGAGCAGTCGTTTCGCTACAACAACCGCGCTACTGCTAAAAACCTCTTGAACGATTCCGACCGCTTTGCTCTGGTCACTTCGCAGTTCGTTGGCAAGCGGTTGACCTTTGCTGAACTCACCGGCAAGACGCCGTTTGCGACGCCTGCCTAATCCTTTGAGGTTGAAGCGCGGGAAGCGGGCGAAACTCTAGCCCGCTTTTTTCGCGCCTGCTCTTTCTTCCAAGCCTTCTCGCGCTTCAGTAACTCCTCGCGTGGGACTGAGAGCACTTTACGCAAAACCGCGTTGAACTTGCTCAGTTCGGTATCGTTTGCGCTCATTGAAAGTCACCCCCTTTCGTGTTCAATCTCACTGTCTGATGCGCTTGCCTTTGCTGTTAATTCGAGCAGATAAGCGCTTCATAAAATCCTGAACATGGGCAAGGGCGCTTGCAGATTGGAACTCGTCATACGATCCACGTGTATGCATGACGTGATTTCTGTAGGCGTCTTTGAATCCGTAGAATTCGCCGATTGCGCCGCGATAGAACTCTAACTTCGCGTCCCTTCTAGGTCCGGCTCTTTCATTTGCTATCGCATCGGCCTTGGTGTTCATCTCCTTGAGTATGTCCTGCCACTGAGCCCATTCCAATCGTCTGTTTCTAGGTAACCTTACATGCAGATTTCTCGCCAAACCGCGAAGGCCATACTCTGCGACTCTCATTAAATGGAAAACACACGCGGTGCTAAGGCCAATAGCGTAACAATCTACCGCACCGATTGCGTCGTCCTTGCCTTCCGGGAAGGCTTCCCATATCTTCTCCCAGGCGCGAGTGCGGTCATCGTAAATCTGAGTTCTGCTCAGCGGTACTATTGCAAAGCGACGAAATCTCAATTCCCGGTCAATATCACCCCGAAGTTCGCGAAGTTGGTTAAGCAATTCCCCGAACGTCATATGCCCAGCATTGACGTGACCGTGGAGGGTCCCGCCGAGTCTGTACAGCGCGGCGTGGAGTTCAGCTTCCGTGCATTGATCTTTACAATAAAGAAGATGTGGCTTTACGTGTTGCTCAACAAATCCTTCCACAGAGGAAATGGGTGAATCGCGCATCCCCCCATCGCAGAGTTTCTCAATCCAGCACTCAAGATTTTGCAGCTTCGATATTGCCAACGCGAGTTGCCAAACGTTATAGCTGTTAATGATTTCCCACAAGCTCAGAATTTGGAGGGTCAAGAGGCACCTCCATTCTCCACCCGCACTTTGGTGGAGTCAAGGTAATTATTGCCCTTACGAGAGTTGAGAACTGCGGAAAGATGGAAAAACTGGCGTTTTGCAAAGAATTTCCTGCCCACTTTCTGCGCTTTTGCAGGGTGGGAGACCAGGGATGCCGGCGGCACGCTAACCCCTGACCCCTGACCCCTAACCCCTAACCCTGCCTTCATCACTCATCGCGCAGCACTTCCAACGGCCTCAACCCCAGAATTCGATAACTGGCAATCCACCCCGTCGCCGTAGCCAGCACCGCCGTGCCGATCAGCGCAACCAGCGTCGCGCTCCACTCGATGTGGAAACCAACTTCGAGCCTGCTGAGCAGCACCCGCGTCAGAACATTGGCGAACACCACCCCCACTGACCCCGCCAGCAGCCCCAGTACGCTGAACTCCACGCTGAAGGTGCGCACAATCCGCATCCGCGTCGCTCCCAGCGTCTTCAGAACCACCGCCTCGCGCATTCGCCGGAACCGCGTGCTGGCGATGCTCGAAGCCAGAATCATCAGGCCCGCGAAGATCGAGAACCCGGCCAGAAACCGCACCACAAACGTGATCTGGTTGACCACGCTTTCAATCCGATCCAGCACATCCGCCAGGTTGATCACCGTAATGGTCGGATAAGCCGTGAACAGCGCTCGCTCCATCGCCGCCACCCGTTTGGGATCGACGTGCGCCCCGCCATACCACTCGGAGGTGTGGTCTTTCAATTGGCCCGAAGGCAACACAAACGAAACCCGCGATGCCAGGTGCTGCCCGTCCGCCCGATAGATCGCCGCCACCTTGAGCGCGCGAACCTTCCCCGCAATCTCCAGTTCCACCGCCGAGCCCACGCCCAAATGCAGCCGCTCGGCCACGCCGCTGCCCACCGCCAGTTCCGCCGTATCGCCGCCCGTCCACCACTTACCCTGCGTCACCTTGTCGCCTGCCGGCGGCGCATCGGCCCAGGTCAACTCCGCACTCTCCAGCATCCGCCGCGGAAAGTGCTGCCCCTTCAACTGCTCCAGCGTCTTGCCGTTGAGAGAAACAAACCGGCCCGTGGTACCCGGCATCAGGTCTAGAGCCTGGATCACGCCGGGCTGATGCGCAAAGAAGTCCTTTACGCCCACAACCTCGTCGGTGGTTACATCGATCAAAAAGATATTCGGCAGTTGCGGCGAGGCAGTCTCGCGCAGATCGCGCAACAGCGCCGCCTGCATCAGGTAAACCGCCAAAATGAGCATTACTCCCAGGCCCAATGCTGCCAGTACCGCGGCCGACTGATTTCCCGGCCTGTAGAGGTTCGCCAGCCCGTGCCGCAAAAAGGATGGCAGCCGCAGCCGCACACTGTTCAGCATGCGACGTAAAGTCCAAAGCGTCACTACAGCCATCATCAGCAGCACCAGCAGCGCAACCGCGAACAGAAAAGCGAACCAGCCGCCCACCTTGGCGGAGTCCGACAGCGCCCATGCAATTCCGCCCAGCGCCGCCACCACCACCATGGAAATCCCCAGCTGCAACCGCCGCGCCCACCAGCGCGCAAACCAGCCGCCGATGCCGTCGGGGCCGGGCTCAACCAGCCTGCGCAGCACCAGCACCGGCCTCACCCCGCGCACGTCCAGCAGCGGCGGCAGACAGAATAACAGCGTCGTCAGCAGCCCCGTTCCCAACCCAGCCGCAATCGATTTCCACGGAAACTCAAGCACTGCATGAACCGGCAACAGATTGCCAAACACGGCCGGCAGCGCCGCCATCACGCCCACGCCGGCTGCCACGCCGAGCAAGCCTCCGGCCAGCCCCAGTCCCAGCGTTTGCAGGAGGAAAATCCGCAGCAAATCCCCCGACCCGGCGCCCACAGCCTTCAGAATCGCCAGCATGTCCATACGCTGTTCCAGGTGCGCGTGCATGGCCATGGCCACGCCGATCGCCCCCAGCACCATGGCCACCAGGCAAATCAGGCTCAAAATTGCGGTTGAGTTATCCAGCCCCTGGCTCAGCGCCGGATTGCCCTCGCGAAAATCCATCACCTGCGCATCCGGCAGCGCTTCTTCCACTTGCTTGCGCATGGCCACCGGGTCCCACGCCAATCCGGCCCCGCTTTTCTCCGGCAGTTTCAGCAGCAGCCGCTGGCTGGCCCGACTTCCCGGCGCAATCAGCCCGGTCTCGCCCAGGGCGGCCTGCGAGATCATCACCCGAGGCCCCAATCCCGCGCCAGCCGTGAGCCGGTCCGGCTCCTGCTTCAAAATCGCTGCAATCCTGAAGTTCCGCCCGCCCAGCCGCAGCGACTGCCCCACCTGCGCATTCAACCGGATAAGGAACTCCTCAGCCACCACCGCCGAATCCCCCGAAAGAGCCTGCTGCAAGGTCATCTGAGGCTCTAGCTCAGCTTCGCCGTAATACGGATACTCGTTCGGATCGACGGCCTTGAGCGACACCAGCAGTGGCACCGGATCCGGCGGCACGGACGCCATCGAAATGGTCTCCGTCACCCAGGTCGATCGAATTCCGCCTCCGTCCTTGTTGAGAAGCGCCGCGATCTTAGACTTGTCTTCCACCGTTGGTGTACGAAATATGCGAGCGCTCAAGTCCGCCGCCATCAGCGACCTGGACTCCAAACCTAAAGTCTTTCTGAAGCTTTCGCTGAACCCGCGCACGCCGACCAGCGCCGCCACTCCCACCGCAACCGAGAGCACCACAAACCCAAACTTCCCCGGCGCAGACTTCAAGTCCCGCCAGGCAATCGCCGCCGCGCGCCGCCAGCTCAAAGCCCGTTTAGCCATTGGCGCCCCGTTCCAGAACTGGTTCCGCGGCCTGCTCGGCAAACGGCAGCGTATCTTCCACCACCATTCCGTCCCGCAGCACAATCTTCCTGTCCGCCCGGCTTGCCACTTCGGGATCGTGCGTTACCAGCACCAGCGTAGTTCCGGCCTTCCTGTTCCGCTCCAGCAGCAGGTCCAGCACCAGCTTTCCATTCGCGGAGTCCAGATTGCCCGTCGGTTCGTCCGCCATCACAATCGGCGGCTCAACCACAAAGGCTCGCGCCAGCGCCACCCGCTGCTGTTCCCCGCCTGAAAGCTGCACCGGGTAGTGATCCATCCGCTCGGTCAACCCCACCTCGTCCAGCAGTCGCCGCGCCTTCTTCAGGCCGCTGCCCTCCATGTTCAACTCATAGGGCAGCAGCACGTTTTCCAGAGCCGTAAGCGTCTGGATCAACTGGTACGACTGAAATACGAATCCAATCTTCTTGCCTCGCACTGCAGCCAGGTCGGCCTCGGCCAGATTGTGAATCGGCACCCCATCCAGCCAAATTTCGCCCGCGCTCGGCGTGTCCAGGCCTGCCAGCAAACCCAGCAGCGTGCTCTTGCCACTCCCGCTCGCGCCCACAATGGCCACAAACTGCCCCGCCGGAATGGTCAGCGTGATCCCCTTCAGAATCTCCACCCGCCTTGCCCCGTTCTGTATCCACTTCCGCGCATCCCGAACCTCAATCACTCTGCCTCCCAAACTGCTAAGCCGTTCTTCTTTACGTTGCAGCATTCAACCGACAAGTATTTGATGGCCCGGAATCCAGAGACCAGCTCTCATAGCAAACGAGCCTCACGCCATCCGCCATTTGCGCCCTCGCATCATTACCCAGCCAAAAAGCGGATTTTCCGGGCTTAATTCTAGTGCTGCTGGCTTTCACGACCCGAGTGAGCCGCTTGAACATCTCTTCGAGCTCGACCGGTGAATCATACGTGCGAGACAGATCGGCCGCCCAGTAGCGTCGGGAAAAAGTAAAGAAGCCGGGCCGAATTCTCCGTCCTCCCGTGGAATCATCAACAAACGATCCGCCTCCCAGGAATTCGAGAAACGGCCCGCCCTCGCTTGGCGAAACATAAAAAAGGATCCTATCCGCCTTTGTGATTTTGCGGAGTGAGAGCGGTGCCCGAACAAACGCCTCGCTTAGGACGAAGAAATGCCGTTCCTCCGTGCGGAAGTGCTGATATTCCTCCGTCGATCGGAACCTCTGCACCTCGTCAGTTTCATAATTCAAATCCGGGACAAGCCAGCATCCTTGATCAAGCGCCGCCTTTACAAGTACGAGTTCATCCGCCTCGGTTTGATACAGCTGAAGTCCTGGCATTCCTACCATCCCCGTGCGCCCGCCATTGATACACTGCCCATGTGGACGTTTGCCGCCGATGTATCGTTTCGTTGCTGGCGATTCTTCTCGCCCTCCCGGCGCTCGCCGCCGACCGCCCCGTCATCGTCTGCTTCGGAGACAGCATCACCGCCGGCTACGGCCTGCAAACCGGCCAGTCCTATCCCGACTTTCTGCAGGAAAAGCTGGACAGCCACGGCTACCGATACAAGGTCAGCAACCAGGGCACCAGCGGCGCAACCACCAAAGACGCCGTCGGCGATCTGCGCTCGGTCCTGCAGCTACACCCCGAGATCGTGGTCGTCGAGTTCGGCGGCAACGATGGCCTGCGCGGCCTGCCCACCACCGAGACGCGCAAGAACCTAGATACGGTTCTAACCACCCTCGAAAACGCGCACATCAGGATCCTGCTGGCCGGCATCACCCTGCCGCCCGATTATGGGCCGGACTACATCCACGCCTTCGAGCAGGTATTCAGCGACCTGGCCGCCAAGCACCACACCGCCTTTGTGCCCATGATCTACAAAGACCTGATCCACGTCCCGAACACCATCCAGCAGGACGGCATCCACCCCACCGCCAAAGGCTCCGAAATCCTGGCCGACACGATGTTCGCCGCCCTCAAGCCGCTGCTGCACAAGTGATTGAGATGAGGGACTGAGGGACTAGGGACTGAGGGACTAAGAATCCGCCCGAACTGCCTCGTACCCCTGACTAGAGTCCTCGTTATCGCCTTCGGCTAGTCCCTAGTCCCTCAGTCCCTTAGTCCCTGCTTTTCTCACCCCATCACCACCACCGGCTGAAACAGCGTCCCCGCGACCCGTTTTGCGATCCCCACCAGTTCCATTTGCCCGGCAAATACCTTCACCATTGCAGCCCGCGAAAACTCCGGCAGGTTCGCCTGCGCGCCATTCCGCAGTCTGCCCAGCGCAGCAGCGTCTCCGGTAACGGACGGCATTTCCGGCAGCAGCGTGCGTGGATGGACACATATGCCTTCCAGCGCATCGACGTTCCCGGTCAGCACTTCCAGCTCTTCCAAAGTGTGTGCTTCGCCAATGGAGAACGCGCCCGCCTTCGTTCGCCGCAACCGGCTCAAATGCCCGCCGCAACCCAAGTCCTGCCCTAACTCATGCGCAACCGAACGCACATATCCGCCCGCGCTGATGCGCATCTCGAATGCCGCCTCCATACCTGCAATCCCGATGATCGTGAATTGGTCAATGCGAACTCTGGCGACTTTGAGTTCCACCGCCATGCCTTCGCGGGCAAGTTTGTACGCAGGCGTTCCGGCAATCTTCTTGGCCGAGTACGGTGGCGGCATCTGCTCCATTTCCCCGTGGAACCGCGCAGCCGCCGCCCGCACCTGTTCCAGAGTCAGCACCGGAGCCAGATCCGGCCCGGCCGCAACGCCCTCGGCGTCATACGTATCGGTGGAAAATCCGAAGCGGACGGCTCCGGTATAGCTCTTTTCAGCGGAAGAAAAGTACTGTGCCAGCCGGGTAAATTTGCCCAGTACCAGCGGCAGAACGCCGGTCGCCATCGGGTCCAGTGTACCCAGGTGCCCAACGGACTTCTCGCCGGTAATCCTGCGCAACTTCCCCACCACATCGTGGCTGGTCATACCGCCCGGCTTGTCGACCACCAGAAGTCCGTTCACCCTAACAACTGTAGCCGACCCGGCCCCAGCCTGCAGTGCGCCCTATCCCTGCTGCCGCACCAGCGAAAGGAACTCAGCCCGCGTCTCTTTCTGCCGGAAGCAGCCCACCATGGCGCTGGTCACCGTAGACGAGTTCTGCTTTTCAATGCCGCGCATCATCATGCACAGGTGACGCGCCTCAATCACCACGCCCACCCCTTGCGGAGCAATCGCTTCCTGGATGGCGTCGGCGATCTGCCGGGTCAGCCGCTCCTGCACCTGTAATCTGCGAGCAAACACTTCAACTAATCGCGGTATCTTGCTCAGCCCTATTACCTTGCCCTTGGGGATGTAGGCCACGTGTACTTTACCGAAAAAGGGCAGCATGTGATGCTCGCACAGCGAAAACATCTCGATGTCCTTGACGATCACCATCTCGTCGTAGTCCACATCGAACATTGCGTCCTGAAGAATCTTGGTCGGATCCTGGTCGTAGCCCTTGGTCAAATAGGCCATCGACTTCTCGACACGCGCAGGTGTCGAAAGAAGGCCGTCGCGGTTGGGGTCTTCGCCCAGCCGGCTCAGAATCTCGCGGTACATCTCCTGGGTGCTGAATTCGCTCAGGGCTTCGTCGATCCCCACGGCTCTGCGGACAGATTTACTCACTGCGATAGGCTGCGCCATGATCCTCTTTTTCCCGCCCTGGGAAACCGGGCGACTATCGATTCGTTCCTAATGTTCGGCTAACGCGCTTCACCGGAATACTCGAAGAAGTTGTTCTCCGTCTCTTCCACACGCACCTGGGCTAGCTTGGCGGGTTCGACTGCGCCGTTCAATATCTCAAATACTGCCATGCAAAGATTCTCGGTGGTCGGCACACGATTCGAAAAGAGCGGATCGAGATTCAGATTGGTATGGTCAAACCGCTCCATCACCCGCTTTTCGACCGTCTCATCGAGCACCGCGAGGTTCAAGACCATACCAGTTTGCGGGTCCACCGCGCCACCCACCAGCACTTCCACCACGTAGTTGTGCCCATGTCCGTGCGGGTTATTGCACTTTCCGTAAGCCGCCTGGTTCTCCTCCGCCGACAGCGCATCGCTGTGCAGCCTGTGGCTTGCGCTCAGCGCATAGCGCCGTCCAAAGTAAGCCGTTTCGGAGCTTTTGCTCATCGGCCACCTCGGTACTCGGCAAAAATCTCAGGTGTCTCATACACCCGCACGCGGCTCAACTGAGCTCCGCCCGCTTCCGACACCGCCGGCTCCAGCCGCTTCCAGGCCGCAATTGCAATGTTTTCAGTCGTTGGAATCAGCTTTCCCTGGGCAAACTCCACAACTTCCAGGTTCAAGTGCCGATGGTCGTAAGCCGCAAGCACCTCGTGCTCCATCACGTCCTTCAACCACTTCAAATCCACCACAAAACCGGTCACCGCGTCCGGCTCACCGGCCACCGTCACTTCCAGCGTGTAGTTGTGCCCGTGCCCGTTGCGATTCGCACAGCGCCCAAACACGTGCTCGTTCTTCTCCGCCGTCCACGCATCGTTCCAGTAGTAGTGCGAAGCCGAGAAGGTAGCCCGCCGCGTCAACAAGACCATTCCTGCCCCTCGCTTGATGAGATGCCTTGGCGCCGCAAAAGCTTCATACAGCAAATTCTTTTTTCGTGCCGTCAAAGATGCCAGCTTCAGGCCCTGATGCAGAAACGGGCTCGAATAGCTGAAAGCTAAGAGCTAAAAGCTAGAAGCTGCCTTTCACGCCGCGTACTCCCGTCCCTTCCAGCTTACCCTTTTCAGGATTCGATGCTGAAACCAGCTTCTATAGAGCAAAACCACGAATAGCGGCAGGCCCAATGGCGCCAGCGCGCAATCCCAAAACGGGAAATTCGATTTCGCCACCCGAGCATAGAACCGGACCACGGTCCGAACCCACAACAGCGCCAACACCCATCCCGCGCCCAGCCACTGGATCGAATGAGCCGCAAACCGAGCATTCCAAAGCTCGATAGCCAGCACCGGCAAGCCCACCAGAAGCAGAATATCGAGCGCCCGCCAAACCGCCAGCGCCAGCGAATTGTGAAACAGCAGCGCCAGATTCTTGGTCCAGCCCTCGATCATCGCCCCGGTTGACCGGTACATCCGCGTAGAAACCGCGTCCTCCGCATAGCGGAACCGCAGCCCCACCTTGCGCCGCTTGGCCACGAACGCCAGCTGCACGTCTTCAAGCACCTTGTCCGCCACGGAAGCATGCCCGCCGATGCGCCGGTAAGCCTCCCGCTCCACCAACAGAAACTGCCCATTGGCGGCGGCAATCCGCTGGTTAGGGTCCGACACCTTGGCCGGGGGATACGCCAGCGCCAGCTCGCAGAACACCAGCGGCATCAGTGTCCGCTGCGTCAGCCCGCTCACAATCTGCCGCGGCGAGTAGCTCAGCATCCCCGCCTTGTGCCGCGCCGCCTCATGGATCGCCCGGCGCAAATCTCCCCGCTCGTGAATCGTATCCGCATCCGTAAACAGCAGCCACCGCCCCCGCGCCTTTCTTGCCGCCGTCCAAATCGCGTTTGCCTTGCCCGTCCAGCCTTTCTCCAGCTTGCCCGCCTTGAGAACCGTAACCCCAGCAAATCGGCCCGCAATCTCACGTGCAATCCGCTCCGTCCCATCCATGGAGTGATCGTCCACCACCACTAGCTCCCAATCCCTGCCAAGCTCGAAAATCTCCTCCGACTGGCTGACCAGCGACTCCAGACAGGCCCCCAGGCAATCCTCCTCGTTGCGCGCCGGAACGATTACCGTCAGCTCAATCAGCTGCTCCGGCTCCGGCTGATCATAGACCGTCCCAACGGCCCAGCACCAGCGGCCCGGCACAGCAACCTGCGGACTCGTCTCGTCAGATAGGCCCAGCACCGGCCTGTACGCCCCCGGCGCGCCGTCTTCGTTGCCCATCGACCGGTCCTTCCCTGTCACGACTTGCCCCTCACGACTTGCCCATCCAAATGATCGGTGACGAATCGCCCTTTCGCTCCGTATTATAAAGACGTGCGGTCCTCTCGTTTCCTTCTCGCCTTCCTTCTCTTGCCGTTGGCCCTGGTCTCCGCCTGCGACCGCGGCGCGCACCCTGACCAGACCGGCAAGGTCGCCCCAGACTTCACTGTTTCCGACGACACATCCACCATCCATCTGGCCAAATACCGAGGGCAAATCGTCCTGCTCAATTTCTGGGCCACCTGGTGCGCACCCTGCATTCAGGAAATGCCCGGCCTGATGGAACTCCACCGCGACCGGCCCGATCTGGCCATTCTTGCCGTCAGCATCGATGAGGACGAAGACCAATACCGCCGCTTCCTCGAGACGCGCCACATCGAACTGATCACGGTGCGCGACCCCACCCAGAGCGCCGCCAAGCTTTACCACACCGAAGGATGGCCGGAGACCTACATCATTGACCGCAAGGGCATCATCCGCCGCAAGCTGGTCGGCGACCCCGACTGGTCGAACCCCGAGATTCGCGCCTACCTCAGCAGCCTTTAGCGCGCCCAATCCTCGAATCTCCCCCAACGTCTGTCATCCGGAGCGAGCGCACCGAGTCCAAGGATCTGCGGTTCGTCTCGTGGCACTTAGCTGCGTCAATTGCTATCATTCCTCTATGACGACCGTCGAGATTCTCTATTCCTATAACACGCCTCCCACGGAACTCGCGGTCACCGCGCTCGCCGGCGCCAAAGAAGTCTACGGAATCCGCAGCCTCAGCTTCGA
>JBEKFD010000155.1:0-11895 GCA_050013495.1 Occallatibacter sp.
CAGAGCCGGTGGCGACGATGGCCGGCGACGCGCCCATGAGGTGCAGCAGTTGCGGGGCAAAAATGCCGGCGGGAATGCCCAGCACCAGTGAAACTAGCACACCGAGGATGACGGCCTGCACACCGGCGATGGCTGCGTCCTCGGGATCTTTCTCGCCGATGCGGCGCGCCACCATGGCGGTGGTGGAAAGCGACAGGCCGAGGCCGATGGCAAACACCAGCGCCAGCATGGCCTCCGTTATGCCCACGGTGGCAACGGCATTTGCGCCCAGGCGGCCGACCCAGAAGACGTCGACAACGGCGAAGAGGGATTCGAGCACCATCTCCAGCACCATGGGGATGGCCAGCATGAGGATGGAGCGGTTGAGACTGCCGGAAGTGTAATCCTGGTGCGAGCCGCGCAGGGCTTCGCGAATTGAGCTCCATACGCTGGGCGCACGGCCGTCTGCCGGCAGCGGCGCCGATGTTTCGAGCAAGGACATGGGAAACTCCACGATGCCGTCGCAAGGCGAGGGCATAAGCGATGGGGTCACGCTGCGATCAAGAAAGAGTCAAGATGTGCAGTGACGATACCCGGGGTTTGAGCATCCTCGGGATGCCGCTGGAGAGCGGCAGGGGAATCCGGCCCGAGGCAATGTTCAGCGGGTAGTTCGTACGGCGACAGGCATGAACATGGTTGTCCTCCCTGGCCGAGGTCCGGCGGGTTTCTAGATAGTACCCCAGTTTTGGGTGGATTTGCGACTGGGCGTTCAGTTTTTTGCCGGAAAAATGAAACCGGGCATGTAACGGAGGCTGGATATCGGTGAAGGTTTGCGGAGTTTGCGTTCGGAGCTAGAGAACCATGGCGATGTAGGCGATGATGAGGAGCTTGGCAAGCCAGAAGTTGCAAACCTTGTATGCACGCTGGCTGAGTCGGTTGCAGTTGCGCTCGTTCTTGATCAGCTTTCGGAAAGCGAGGCCCATAAGCAGCGGGGCGGGGCAGAAGAGCAGCTCGATGGCAATCTCGGCACCCTGCTCCCAACCGATGGCTTTCCCATCCCAGCGGCCCAGAGCGTGCAGTGAGCGGGAGAGCAGGGCGAACACCAGCATCATGTAGACGCCGGCCCACAGTTCGGGCGTGGCTGCTGTTCCGCGCAGGGCTGGATCGTTGCTTTCCATCAAATCCTCGACTGGACACGATGGTAGGGGCAATTCCGTCGAAGTTCTATAGCACTTAATGGCTGCGGCGGTGCCACAAGTTGGTTAGTTGCTATACCATGGCGCGTTCTTTGACGGTGAGGTACTGGTTCAGGACAGAAGAGGTAAGCGCTTCGGGGTTGAGGTCGAGAGTGAGGGCGCCGTGCTCGTGGAGGCGCGCGAGAAGGACTTCGCGGCGGGCGGCCATCTCCTGGGCGGCGGCGGCGCGGAACATCTGGTCGACGGATTTGGGGCGGCCTTTGGCAATGGATTCAACCTCGGGCTGGGCCATGGCGACGAACAGCAAAACGTGACGGCGGAGCAGTTGCACAGCGCCATCGACGACTTCGGGACGCATGGCGGTTTCCGCCAGGTCGGTGATCCACAGGATCAGGGAGCGGCGGGGCTGGAGGCGGTTGAGCGTGGCGGTGGCACGGAGGTGGTCGGCCTCACCGGATTCGGCATGGACCAGGGCGAGGGACTCGATGAGCTGGCGGAGGTGGGCGGCGCCGCGGCCGGGCAGCAGGCGCTGCTGGATGCTGTGGCCATAGGCCAGCAGGCCGACGCGGTCGCCGGAGAAAAGAGCGAGCTGGGCCAGGGCGACGGCGGTGGTGCAAGCGTAGTCGAGCTTGGAGTGGGGCGGGGCTGGCTCGGCCGATTGCCTTGAAGAAGAACTTCCCGCAGGGGCTAAAGCCCTCGCTAACTCTGTCCGAGTTTCGGCACGACTGAAGTCGTGCCCTGTTACAGTGCCGCCCAATCCCGATTGAGTCATCGGTGAAGGAATGGCGACGCGGGAGCGCATGAGGCGGCCGCAGTCGAGGACGATCCATACGGCCTGGCTGCGCTCGGTCTGGTACTGGCGGGTGATGAGGCCGCCGCGGCGGGCGGTGGCGGTCCAGCAGATGTCGCGCAGGTCGTCGCCTTCGCGGTATTCGCGCAGGCTTTCGAAGTCGCGGCCCAGACCGCGAAGGCGTGCCTGGCGCAGTTGAAGGTCGATCTGGCGGCTGCGGGCGAGAAAGATCTGCTGCTCCTCGCCGGTGCGCAGGGCGGGGTAGATGCGAACGGTCTGGGTGAGCGGGGCGCGGGCCCAGCGCTCGGCCAGTCCCAGGCCTGAACGGTAGCGTATGTAGAGCCAGCCGGTTTGCCAGTCGCCCCGCTCCTGGGGTTGAACGCGGTAGCGCATGCTGGCGGGGACGCGGGGGAAGGCGGTAAGGATGTGCGTGGCTGGCTGTGCGACCAGCGCGGGAGGCAGGTCGTCGACCAGGCGGCATTCGACGATTTGCTTGCCGTGGTTTTCAATGGTGAGCTCAATCTCGGTCTCCGAGTCGAGGGCGGGGGCGTTGGACCAGGTGCGGATTGCTGTGAGGTCGCCCGGAGCAGGTAGGCGAAGGCCGTCCAATAGCGCAAACAAAAGCACGAGAAAGTCCCAGGCCAGCATGGAGTAGGCCAGATGCGGGTCCCAGAAGCCCGGGATGAGGCCGAGGAAGCCGGCCAGGAGCAGATTGATGGCACGGGGGGTAAGGCCAAAAGCCCAGCGGCTGCGCGGCTCGCAGACGGCGCGGATGGGGGCGGGATGGAGGCTGGGGGAGATCACGGTTCGATTCAGATCCGGAGATCAAGGGCGAGCGCGAGGGCGTGATCGACTTCTGCCTGCTTCGCGCGAGAAAGCGTGCCTACAAATTGAGTAAGAGCTGATTTTACGACGCTGGTAAGGTCGTCGCAGAGTATCCAGCATTCATGTTTCAGCCCTTCGTCCGGGCCAACGCATACCTGGGTCAAAAGACCGCTCCCATTGGTGTAAATGGGCGCACAGATCACTTTTGGAAATCGCGCGTCGATCAGGGCCTGCCGGCTGACGACAACGAATGCGCGATATTGCTTCGTGTCGCCGGGTGGTTGGTAAACTCGATAGATTTCGCCTCGGCGCATGGAGCCTCATTCGGTGCCGGAGTAGTCGATTGGCGCTTGGTAGCGAAGCACGTCCATCGCTTCTTGGTTGAAGTAGTCGGCGTTTTCGTTGAGAATTCGCAGGTCACGCTCGTAGATGGCGTGGCGGACCTTCTGCTTGAAATACTCGCGGATTACGCTTTCAATGAAAGCCGACCGAGACGCTTTGGAGCCGGCATCGCGGTCAATCTCAGCGAGCAGGTCAGATGAAAGTGTGATTGAAGTCTTCGTCTTCATACTACTTTTATACTCCACCTGCTGCTACCATTCAACTTTGATTCAAAGACCGGTTCAGAATCGACTCATTTCCGCGGCACGGGGACGGCGGCGATTACGTCGGTTAGGACGCGATCGGCGTCGAAGCCCTCCAACTCGGCTTCGGGCTTGAGCATGACGCGGTGGCGGAGGACGGGCTGGACGGCGCGCTTGACGTCGTCGGGGACAAGGTAGTCGCGGCCGTCGAAGGCGGCGGCGGCCTGGGCTACGCGCATAAGGCTGAGGGCGGCGCGGGGGCTGGCGCCGAGCAGCAGAGTAGGCCACTCGCGGGTGCGGCGCGTGAGGGCCAGGATGTAGGTGTAGAGCTCAGGCTCGATGCGGATGGAGCGGACCTCGGCGGTGGCGGCGGCGAGCAGGCCTTGGGGGATGGGGGCGAGATTCGCATCTTCCAGCAGCCCTGCCCCGGAGCCGGCGTGATGGCGCTCCAGGATTTGCAGCTCTTCCGGCTCAGAGGGATAGGCTACGCGGATTTTGAGCAGGAAGCGATCAAGTTGCGCTTCCGGCAGGGGATACGTGCCTTCGAAATCGACGGGGTTCTGGGTGGCGAAGACGGTGAACCAAGACGGAAGAGGCCGGCGGACGCCGTCCGAGGTGACCTGGCGCTCTTCCATGCATTCAAGCAGGGCGGCCTGGGTGCGGGGGGGCATGCGGTTGATCTCGTCCACCAGCAGCAAGTCGGTAAAGACAGGGCCGGCGTGGAAAGTAAATGCATCGGAACCGGGGCGCAGGATCGTGGTGCCGAGGATGTCGGCGGGCATTAGGTCCGGTGTGGCCTGGACGCGCTGGAAGCCGAGGCCCAGCAGGCGTCCGAGGGATTTGACGATGAGGGTCTTGGCGATGCCGGGAACGCCTTCGAGCAGTGCGTGGCCCTGGCAGAGCACGGCGATCAGGACTTCCTCGATGGCTCCGGACTGGCCGGCGATGACGCGGCCAAGTTCCTGGCGGGAGTGGGCGATGAGCTGGCTGGTGGCTCGCAGGGGTGTACCCTCTGAGTGGATTTCTGTCTGCGGCTCCCGGCTCGCCGAACCGACTGAGTCCGGGGGCGGGTCTTGATTCAGGTGCTGGCTGTTTTCCTCGCTCATGAAGCCCTTTCCTGCTTGCTGGGACGAATGTCATTGGGATTTGTGAAGATAGCGCCCGGTTTGGCAGCGGCGGCGATTTTCTCCTGGTGGGCGTGCAGTTTCTGGATGAGCTTGAGAGCCTCTCCTGGCGAAATGATTTCGCTCCATGCGGCTTCTTCGCAGGCAGCCAGATCGGTTTCCAGCATTGGGTCGGTCTGCGGGAAGCGGCGGCGCAGGATGGCGGCCAGGTCGGCGGCGGCCATCTGTCTGCCGCGCAGCCCGCAGAGACGCAAGACCTGGCGGCGGAAGCGTTCGAGAGCAATGGCTACGGCGGTGGAGGCTGCGCCGGCGTTGCGATAGAGCGAGCCCAGGGCATCGAGGAACTCAATGGGCGTGGCGCGGACAGCGGCGGGAAGCTCGCGCACCGGCCCCGAGCGGCGGCTGAAGCTGAGCACCACCAGAACACCCAGCACCGGCAGGCCGATCCAGAGCATGGTCCACGAGGGGCCACCGGCGTAGCTGAAAGCGGTGCGGATGTCGCCGTGCAGCGATTCGTCCCAATAGAATTGGTGGCCCTCACGTGGCCCAAGCGAGTTGAGCAATAGGTCAAGGTCGTGGGCGCGGGCCAACGCTCCGTTTTCGAGCGGCGTGGAACTGGCCCACCAGACCACATGACCGTTGCCCCAGTCGTACTCGACAACGGCGGGTTGAGCGGTGCAGGCGTAGTCCACGTGGAAGGCGGGATTGCCCACTTGCCAGCCCGCTTGCGGAACCATCCAGACCTCTCCAGAGGCGGCCAGCGGGTCGAAGCCTTCGGGATCCAGCTTGCAGGGGGCAAAGGAGAAGGTGTCGGGCGTTTCGCTGGCCTCGCCGGGCAGAATGAAGCCGCCGCCGAAGCCGGTGGAGAGCACGCGGCCGCCGCGCTCCAGAATCTGGCGCACGGCCTTCAGGTCGCGCGGTTCGCGGGTGAACGGCTCGGCAAAGATGACGACGGTATCCGGGCCGGCGGTGGCGGCCAGTTCGGCGAGCGGGCGCTCCCAGCGTTCGATCGCATAATTGGAGCGGAGCAGGGTTTCGTAGGCCGCCCGTGCCCCGTGCTGGCCTGCCAAGTAGCTGGAAGGCAAGGGGTTGCTGTTGCTGTTGGAGCCGGGCAGCAGGAAGCCGATGGCGACCGCAAGGACCAGTGCGATGGAAACGCACCATAGGAGCAGACGGCGGTCTTTGGCGTCGAGCGAGGAGAGAAACGTCATTGCGGGGTGCCTCCGGAATTGGAGGTGCTCGGAGGGCCGGCGATGAGTGCGGAGGCAATTTGCTCGGCGCGCTGGTAGTCGCTTTCGGCGGCGGGCCGGCCGCCGTACCAGACGCGCTCAAAGCTGCGCGTGAGGGTGTCGAGCGAGGGCTGGCGCGGGTCGTCCGGGGCTACCAGGGCGAGGTATTCGCGGGGCGTGCGGGCACGGTCGGCAGGCCACAGGCGCTTGGATTCGAGGCGCGAGATGGAGGCCCAGTAGAGAAAGTGAATGGCTTCGCGCCAGAGGCCGGCGGCGGCGGCGCGGCGGGCGTCTTCAAGCCAGAGCTGCCAGGGGATGGCGGAGGCTGCGCCGGGGGCCGGATTGCGGTCTTCGGGGACCAGGCGGATGCGCCAGCGGCGCTGCATTTGCAGCAGGCCCCAGACCAGCGCAGTGCAGACGGCGGCGATGAATCCCCACACCAGCAGGCGGCCCAGCCAGGGCGCGCGGGCGCTGGCTTTCATCATGGTCAAGAGCGCGTTATTGAGCCAATTGCCGACTTTCTCCAGGGTCGAACCCTTGGGGTCGATCTCTTCCAGGCCGCGATACTCGCTGCCGGCCAGCACTTGCTTCATCACGCCGCGTTCCTGGTCGTGGCCGGGGACTGGTGCGGCTGCGGCGCCGGCCTGGGCTAGGTCGCCGGCCAGCCGTTTTTGGGCGTCGGCCAAAAGCTGCGTGGTGGTAGGCGGAATGGGGCGGACGTTCTCCCAGGATTGCTGGTCGCTGGTGACCACGGGTTTGACCTTGAGCGGTGCGGCGTCCTTGTCCTGGGCTTTCGAGAGCAGGACGCGCAGCCAGCCGTAGCGCACCAGGCGGCGCTCGGCGTTGGCGGCGGACGAGACGGGGACTTCGTCGTCGGGGCCGACGAGGGAGGGGTCGCAGGTTTTCATGTCGCGCGTTTTGGCGCAGGACTGGACGAGTCCATTGAGCGCGATGAGGTGATTGCGGTAGTCGTCGAGGGACGCGGTCTGGGGATGGCTTGACTGCGGGGTGGGCGCCGTGGGCGAGACGGCCACTTGCGCGGCGAGGTGCGCATGGGGCAGGGCAAGGCCGACGACCAACAATGCACACGCGAATGGTGCACTTTTCTTCAAGCTTCGCTCGCCTCCGGATTGGTGTGGGCCATCGAGGCTTCGGCGGGTTGCGGAGCTGGAGGCGGATTCAGTCCGGCGGCGTCCATCATTCGCTCCACGTCGTAGCCTTCGCGGCGTATGCGCTGATCATAGTAGAAGAGGGTGATTGCGATGGGGTAGATGGGGCCGATGAGAACGTAGATTGCGGTCGCCAAAAGGAAGACAGCCGATGGATAGAGATGGCGCATGGCTTCTGCGAGGTGCAAGACCCGGCCGGCGAAGAACATCAACTGGCCGAGCAAAAACTCCGATGCCCAGGTCAAGACCCAAAGGGCGACAAAAACGGTGAACCACACTGACCCGACGCGCGCGCGCGTCCCCTTGGTGATGGCCCAACTCCGATGCAGCGAATTCAGCCCCGCCCGGCCTTCCAGAGCCGTGGCGGGTAAGGCAAGAGACAGACAAGTGCCAAGCCAGAGGAAAAGTGCGCTCGCAACCAAGACGACAAACGCACCTAAAAGTGGCAAAGCCCATTTTGTTGCACTGCTGAAAAGGCCGCCGGCCTGCGCGGCTATCGCCACGCCAATAGCGAGGATCATGAACGCAATCTCCGGCAGAAGCAGAATCACAGAAACCTTGAGAATTGCGATCCATAGGTAGCTTCGCCAGCGATTCACGGCGAACCGAACAGAAGAGACGATCGTGCATTCTTCCTCAAGGAATGACCCTGAGGCCAGCTTGACAATGGAAGGTTCGGTGAGGCCAGCGACCAGACATGACAGGTGATAAAAACCCAGGCCGACGATGAAGTTCCATACGAGTGTTTCGGCCTTGTTGGAAGGACGATACAGGGAACTCACGTGGAGCAGGTATCGGTCGGCCGCTCTGAGGAGTTCGACGGCAATTACGGTGATCGCTGAGATCGCGGTGAACGCGAGGAATCGCGACCCGTAAATCTGAAACGTGCGGTCGACAATTTCGCCCAGAGTCATGGGGCGCAGCGGCTGAGTCATGGGGTCTCTGTAGTGCTCGGCGACTTGAATGAATCTTACCTTTGTTGGTTATCGCCACGTAGGTCGGGCATTCATACCTCGGCGGCGGTGGGCAGCGGCGGCGGCCCCTGCTTGCGCAGGCACTGGTCGCGGTAGAAGACGGCGAAAGCGGTGGAGTAGGCGGCCATTAGGACGGCGGACCAGAGGAGCACCAATGCGAGCACAACCAGCACGCCGATGACGGCCAGGGTGATGGTAACCGGGGAGGACAGGCTGGCGTGTCCCATGCCGGCGAGCGCGGCAATTGCAAAGACAAACAGGCCCACTGCATACAAAACCATGACGAAGGCGTAGTTGATGGCGTAAACGATCAGAAGGACCAGGAAGATGCGTCCTTTGGCGCCATTGGTGAGCACGCCGCTGCGCTTGATGGCCTGCATGGCGGTCAGGTTTTCATGCACGCAAGCTGGGAAAGCGAGCGACAGACGCAGGCTCATGAGGATGGCGTAAACGATAGCGCCAAGGTAGAACAGGATGAAGAGCGGGATGAGGAAGAACAGGGCGGCGGGGTTGAGGTTTCCTCCTTTCGGAATGAGACCCAGCAATAGCCCTCCAACGCCAACGGCAAAAGCCACTACGAAAATGGGGATGGAAATGATGAGGCTGCGCAGCACCATGAGCCATACGTAGCGGCCGAGCTTGCTCCATGCGTGGCGGAAGGCTTCGCCGGCGGTAACCTTGAGATTGTTGTCGGCCTGCACGGCGGCGTAAGTCGATGCGCCGTAATAAAGGCCATACATTGCGAACATCGCGGGAATGAACAGCAGGCTCGCGGGCACGGTGATCCAGAGCATGGCCGCGATGTTCGGTTGCGCGGGCGGATGCTGGAAGACTCCGGCGAGATAGAGCCCGCCGAAGATCAGCGCTTCGAACACGATCAAGAAGCCGATTGGAATCACGCCGATGGCCAGGAACGGCAGCAGGTGCGAGCGCACGACGCGGAAGATGCGGTCGAGAATCTGGCCGAAGGTCATCGGGAACACATAGCCGACGGGAGGAGCCGTGGGCGCGGGCGGATAAGGCGGAAGCGGAGGGTTGAAGTCGCTCATATTGGTTCTCCGATTGCTGCGGTGGATGGTTCTGACGGTTGCGTGGGCAGGGGAACGACGAGGCCGGCCTGGAGCATCATCCACTCGATGTCGAAGGCCTCCTGGCGGATGCGCTGGTCGTAGTAGAACAGGACCAGGGCAATGCCATAGACGGGGCGGGTGAGCGCCTGGACCGCAAAGGAAACTCCATAGATGGCAAAGCCCGCGAGGGTCCCAACGGCCTCTGCCCGCTGCGGGTTGCCGGAGCCGACAACGATGGCAATGACGATGGTCACCGGGAGCCAGACGGCGATGGTGACGATCCAGTTGAGGGCAGCGCCGAGCAGATAGAGCAGCAGGATGCGGCCCTTGGTTCCCTGGGAAAGCGCAGATGTACGCCGGAGCGCGTTCCAGGGCCCGATCTGTTCGACGACGCAGGCGGGGAAGGCGAGCGAGAGGCGAAGGTTCATCCAGACTCCATAGGTAACGAGGCCGGCAACGACTATGAACATGAAGAAGGCAACGATTCCCCCATTCACGCCCATGCCGGCTCTGCCCGCCAGCGCTCCGAATAGGGTGGAGGAGAAAATAGCGGCAATCCAGGCAGCGATGGGAACGATCCAGACTGCGGCGATCTGAAGGAACCAGACGCCGATGTACTGCCATCCCCGCCGCCATACCGCTTTATACGAGTCGCGAATGGTGACGGCCTGGCCGAGGAACAGGCGGGCCGCGGCGTGACTCATGGCGGCCGTTGCCAGCGCGGTTACGGCGATGAAAATGGGCAGCACGACCATTCCCAACGCCGCAAACGCCAGCACCGCAGCAAGGCCAGCCACCGGAGTCGCGGTATTCAATCCCGTGAGTACAAATGCAAGAACCCCGCAGCCGGCAAACGCCACCAACACAGCGGTGGGAATGATCGCGATGCCGAGAAAGACGAGAAAGCGCGAGCGGTAGATTTGCGCGGTGCGATCGAGGATCTCGCTCAGGCTCGAAGGGTGGAGGGGCTCATTCATGTGGACTTTCGGGCGGCGGTTGCTCGGTGGTCGTGCCGTCGGCCGGTTCGGATTCGGGAGGCGCCGGCGGGCTGGCGGGCGTTTCAAGAACATCGGGAGCGGGCGCGGCGGGCTCCTGAGCATAGGCCTCGGGCAGGGCAGAGACGGGCGGGGCTTCGGCTGCCGGTGCGGGCCTGTTCATGCCGGCGGCTTCCATCATCCACTCGATGTCGAAGCCCTCCTTGCGCACGCGCTGGTCGTAGTAGAAGAGGGTGAGGCCGGTGGCATACATGGGTCCGATAAAGCTGTTGGTGATGAAGCCGACGATCTGCTGCGCGATCTGCATCCACACCGGCACCGTGGTATGGTGCTTGACCGAGGCAATGGCGGCGAAGATGAAAAAGATCTGGGTGATGGTGGCTAGGCCGATCTCAATCACGAAGATGAGCAGCAGGAGAATGAAGATGCGGCCGCGCGACCCCCTGCTGAGCTCGATGCTTCGCTTGATGGCCTTGCGGGCCTTGAGGTCTTCAATCACCGAGGCGGGGATTGCCAGGGAATAGCGCAGGGCCATCAGGATGCAGTAACCAAAGGCTGCAAGGGCGAGCAGGAAAAAAACGAATGTGACCACCGCGATGACGGCGAAGTCCTGGGGATTGGCGCTGGAAGCGCCTGGGGTGAACAAGTGCCGGTGGCCGGCATAGGCGAATAGGAAGACAAAATAGCCGGTGAAGACGGCCACAAACGGAATGTAGGTTATGAATGTGACGATCAGCATGAGCCACAGGTAGCGTCCCAGGCGGGGCAACGTAGTGGCATAGGCGCCGCGAATGGTTGCCGGCTTGTCGAGGTTAATCCAGGCCACGGCCCGGTTGTTGGCGGCCACGGCAGCTCCGGCAAAGACGATCATGATGGGAAGGATGACGATGAGATACACCAGCGACACCCAGGGGAGCTGCTTGGACATATTCAGGTGAAGCATGAGCTGCTGCAGCCCGATCTGAGCCAGGTTGAGCACCAGCAGCACGCCGGAGTAGATGGCGGCAATGCCCACCAGAAGAGCGAAATTGGTGCGGTAAAGCTGCGCTGTGCGGTCGAGGATTTCGCCCAGAGACATGGGACGGAGGTTGGTTTGCATTCCGGCTCCTGAAGGAAACGGCCTTTTGGTGCTTGGCGGGATACTAGCACAGCTTTAAAATCTTGCGCCGTACGCCGGTTGCCGGCCGTGGCCGAGTATTTCCAAACGAATAAACTTTGGCGCGGCTGTACGGTAAACTGGTCCCGCGCGATGAATGACTCTCGCACTACGGTCAACGAACTGGCGAAAGCCTGTGCCCGCTCCGCAGATGCCGCGGAGTGGGGAGAATTTGTTGGCCGCTGCATGCCGCTGGCCTCGCTGGTGGCGCTGCGCGTGAGCCGCATGTGGGTCAGCGATCCATCGCCGGCAACGGTGGACGACATTGTGCAGGAAGTTTTTCTGAAGCTTTGCGAGCACGAACGGCGGATACTGCGGGATTTTGAGCCGCGCGGAGAAGATTCATTCCTGGGGCTGCTTCGTATTGTTGCGGGTTCGGTGGCCAACGACTATTTCCGCCGCACCCGCTCGACCAAGAGGGGCGGCAAAGTGGTAACCATGTCGCTTACCGACGAAGATGCGCAGTCTCCCCTGGGCGGGGCGCGTCCGGCGGAGCGGATCGAAAAGTCGGCGTTGTATGCGCAGCTGGATGAAAAGCTGCGGTTGGCGCCGCAGAGCATTGGCGAGCGCGACCGGGCGATGTTCTGGCTCTATTACCGCCAGGGTTATACCGCCGAGGAGATTGCAAGGCTTTCCGCCGCCGGGCTGACGGCCAAGGGAGTGGAAAGCGCGCTACGGCGCGTGACGGTGTGGCTGCGCGGCCAGGTCGGAAGCAAGGCGCCGGGAGTCCAGGCTGGGTCCGGCTAGCAGGAAATGGGATTAAGTGAAATGAATGTTTCCCGCAAACCCGTTAAATAGAGTGCA
>JBEKFD010000156.1:0-11813 GCA_050013495.1 Occallatibacter sp.
CAAATTCTGAAGCCATTGGATTGTTCGCGGGAAGCTCGATGTGCGGCGCAATCAGCTTTGCATACAGGGGTCCCGCAAGTACCGCGGTGGGTATGCCGACGAGCAACGCATAGAAGATCGTGCGCCCCACGTCCGCTTTGTAGATGGTCACCGCGAGCAATGCCGCGGGATGAGGAGGCACCAGGCCATGCACCACGGAGAGCCCGGCAACCATGGGCAGGCCCACAAGGATCAGAGATGTCTGCGTTCGCCTCGCCACTGTGAAAGCAATTGGAATCAGAAGTACGAATCCGACTTCAAAGAAAGCCGGCAAACCGATCACGAGCCCTATCACCATCATGGCCCAGTGAATCCTCTTCTCTCCAAAAAAGCGGATGAGCGTATGAGCAATCTGGTCCGCGCCCCCGGACTCGGCCATCATCTTGCCCAGCATCGTTCCCAGAGCCACCACAATCGCGATATGTCCGAGGGTCGCGCCGACTCCTGCTTCAAAAGAATGGACCACTGTGGCAACCGGCATTCCCGTTACCACGGCGAGGCACAGCGAAGTGAGCAGGAGCGTGATGAACGGATTCAGCTTGAAGACGGCAATCAGCACGATCAGCCCGACCACTGAAACAAACGCCGCCGAAATAAGAAACAAGCTGTGAGGGTCAATCATGGGCACACAATCAGTGATGTTCCATTCATACGGTCATACAAGGGGATAGTCAAAGAATGAGTCACTGAATCCAGTTAGTCTTGCCGCGCGCTACAAACAGTCCAGCCCGAATACCCGTTGCGCCTGCCGGTGTGTAAGAGAGAGTTCCATTTACCCATACCGCGGCGATGCCTTCCGCCGCGCGCGCCGGGTCATCGAATGTAGCCGTATCAATGATCCTCTCCGCATCGAAGAGAACCAGGTCCGCGCAATATCCCTCGCGGATCAGTCCGCGGCCCTCAAGCCCAAATCGCTGCGCCGGCATGCCTGTCATCTTATGAACTGCGTCAGGCAGCGATAACAACTTCTCATCGCGGCAATAGCGACCCAGCACGCGCGGAAATGTGCCCCATAAGCGAGGGTGTGGATGCGGATCGTTGGGCAGACCATCGGATCCAATCATCGTCGCGGGGTGCGCCAGGATGCTGCGCATGTCGTCCTCTGAAATACTGTGATAAATGGCCCCGGCCGGTTGCAGACTCCGCGCCGCTTCCAGGTGGGTTACTCCCCAACTCTCGGCCACCTCCTTGAGCGCTTGTCCCGTAGCTTCCGGATGCGGCGTGCTCCATGTGATCGTGATCTTGACCCTTTCGTCCACTTGCCGGAGGTCGAGAATGGTTGAACTAGCCGCATAAGGATAGCAATCGCAGCCGACCTGCTGCCCGCGACGCGCCGCATCAAGCGCCCGCAATACTTCTCCGCTCCGGCCCCAGTTGGCAAAGCCCGCACACTTCAAATGCGAGACGATTACCGGCACCTTGCTCAAGCGCCCAATTTCGAATGCCTCATGCATCGCATCCAGAATCGCATCTGCCTCGGTGCGCATGTGCGTGGTATACACCGCGCCCGAGGATGCTAGCGGCTCTGCAAGCGCCACTACCTCTTCCATCGTGGCCGCGTTGGCGGAAAGATAAGCAAGGCCAGAGCTAAGTCCCAGTGCCCCGTTGTCGAGAGCCTCCCTCAACTGCATGCGCATAAGCTCGACTTCGGCGTCCGTCGCCGAGCGGTCCAGGCGATCCATGTGGTTATTGCGCAGAGCCGTATGACCGATCAGCGCAGCCACGTTGACCCCTGGTCTGGCCTCGCGGATGGCCGCAACATACGAGGCGAAGGTCCGATACTGAAATTCATGAGCCGTTCCCAACAGGTTCATCGGATCCGGAACATCGCCGCCTAACTCGACCGGTGACGCGCTGATGCCGCAGTTGCCGACAATCACAGTTGTCACACCCTGCGAAAGCTTAGGCAGCATATCCGGATTGCGAATGACGCTAATGTCGTCGTGGGTGTGAACGTCAATGAATCCGGGGGAAAGCACCAGACCTTCCGCATTCACCGTTGACGATGCGTGGCACTCAAGGCTCGGCCCGATTGCGCAGATACGGCCGTCATGAAGCGCAACGTCGAGCACTTCCGCGGCTCCTCCACCGCCATCAAGAACATGGGCCTGTCGGATCAGCGTGTCACAATTCAGCATCATAGCTCGTTCAGAATATAGACTATTACTGGCGCATGTTCCAGGCGAATCCCAAACTAACTCCCAAGGTTCGTGGAGATTCCTTCGTTGAGCGATAAGAAATCCATCCAAATCGATACGCGTGCCGGCATCGGTCCCTTGAACAAGGGCCTGGGCGCGTTCGACGGCGCTCTCGAAGCTGACGACATTTCACAACTCAACTGGAACCTGCTGCGCGAGGATCTGAGCCTTCCATCGGCCGTTCTCTACGAGGACAAACTACGCCACAACCTGAACTGGATGCGGGATTTCATCTCAGCCTATGGAGTGAAGCTCGCGCCCCATGGCAAGACCACCATGGCGCCCAAGCTCTTTGACATGCAATTGCAGGCGGGCGCATGGGGAATCACCCTCGCAACAGCGCACCAGACACACGTGGCCCATGCGCACGGCGTGCGTCGCGTTCTGATGGCGAATCAACTGGTTGGCAAGCAGAATATGGCGACCATCGCCCACTTGCTGCGCGATCCGGGGTTCGAGTTTTATTGCCTGGTTGACTCAGCGGCGCAGATCGAGGAGTTAGGCCGCTATTTCTCGTATATGGACCTGCACTTGAATGTGCTTATTGAGTTTGGAGTTTTTGGCGGACGCACAGGGGTTCGTGATGACGATCAGTTACAGGCCGCGCTAACGGCCCTGGAACGCAATAAGGATGCCATCGCGCTCTGCGGTATCGAAATCTATGAAGGGGTTCTCCAGGATGAATCGTCCATTCGCGATCTCCTTCAACGTGCGGTCGAGGTTACACGAAGACTTGCGCAGGAGAATCGATTTCAACACGCGCCCATTTTGCTCTCAGGCGCCGGGTCTGCTTGGTACGACGTTGTTGCGGAAGTGTTCTCAGCGGCCCGATTCGGCGACTCGGTTGATATTGTCCTACGCCCGGGATGCTATCTCACGCATGACGTTGGAGCCTATCGCGAAGCGCAATCCCGAATTCTAGAGCATAATCCGATTGCCCATCGAATGAGTTCGGGCCTCGTGCCTGCCCTGCAAGTCTGGGCTTATGTGCAATCCGTACCGGAGGAGGAGAAGGCGATCGTGAGCATGGGAAGGCGCGATGCCGCATTCGATTCCGGATTGCCGGTTCCCGCCCTTCACTTCAGGCCGGGAAGTGTGACTCCCGAGTTAGCCCCAAAGCACTGGAAGGTTACAAAGATGATGGATCAGCATGCTTATTTGCAGATTCAACCTGGGGACGATCTGCGCGTTGGAGATATGATCGGATTCGACATTTGCCACCCTTGCCTGACATTCGATAAATGGCGGACGCTGTCGATCCTGAATGCAGACTATCAGGTCATCGATATTGTTGAGACTTTCTTTTAGCGGACTAGCTTTGGATGAATTACTTGCGACGGCTATTCAGTAAATCAAATATTTCGCACGAATCGTTTCGAATCGGTCCAGGCTTTCTCGCCATTGTTCGGCAATGCGGCGCGGATCCTCACCGGCGATGATTGCGTCCAGGCTCGGCTTGTTCAACATCAACGTGTTTACTCCGGCGACTTTGTAATCTCCGGGATAGAGCGCCTGCAATGCAGACGCAACCTCAATCCCCAGTTCAGGAGCATCCAGCGAGTTACGATCGGTGACCATAATCTGCACGCCGCCGCACTTCTCATGCGCATACACCGAGTTATCCGGAGTGAATTCTGTAGGAATGAAGCGCACGCCCGCAATTACACGGGCATTCAGAACTCTGGCCAGGTCTTTTGACTTCACCCACGGCGCGCCGACTAACTCGAAGGGCGTATCCGTTCCACGGCCTACGGAAATGTTGGAAGCTTCAATCATTCCAATGCCGGGATAGAGAGCCGCGGCGGTCAGGCTGCGCATGTTGGGAGACGGATTGATCCATAGCTCGCCTGTCGAATCGAACCAGTCTCCTCGCATCCAACCTTGCATGGGAACCACAGTGAGCCTGGCTCTTATCGCACGTTCGGCGTTGAACATTTTTGCCAGCTCTCCCATGGTCATGCCGTGGCGCACCGGGGTCTGCCAATAACTTACAAACGATTCCCTGCCTGCATCGGCGACTGGCCCTTGCACACATGAGCCGCTGATTGGATTCGGCCGGTCGAGAACGACAATTTCCTTGCCAGTTTTGGCAGCAGCTTCAAGAAAATAGCCGAGCGTGCTTTCGTAGGTGTAGAAACGGACACCAACATCCTGAATGTCGAAGACAATTTCGTCCAGCGTTTCCAATTCTGCTCCGGAAGGCCGGCGCTTTGCATCGGTGTCTCCGTAGACGCTGTAAATCGGCACGCCGGTCGCCGCATCTTCAGAGTTACCGATCGCTGTCGTATCCAGGTTGCCGGTAGGGCCGTGCTCGGGGCTGAAGATCGCGGCCAGCTTCACGCCGGGCGCATGGGCCAATATGTCCGCCGTGCGGTCGCCATGCGCATCGATCCCGGTCTGATTGGTCACCAGTCCGACTCTCACCGGGTGACTCGCAGTCGCGTGTAGCTCGCGGAAGTTATGCGCTTCAAGCACATCGATCCCGGCCTTCACATCGCCGTTTCTCGCCGCAATGCGGCGCGAGGCCGGCATCAATTCGTTGTATCCGGTGATCTCGGCCAGCCGCAATTTGTCTTGCTCTGTCACGGTCAGGTTCAGCGCTTGCACCACGGCCGTGGCCACTTTGCAACGAAGTGAAACCGTCGACTTGCCTCCGTGCGGATGCACGGCATTGGTGAGAAGAACGATGTAAGTGTCGGTAACTGGATCAATCCACAGTGAAGTCCCAGTGAAGCCGGTGTGGCCGAAGGAACCGACGGGGAGAAGTTCGCCGCGGTTGGTGGAAAAAGGCGAATCGATATCCCAACCCAGCCCGCGCAGAACGGATCCATTGGGTGGCTGCTGGGGCGAGGTCATCTTGGCAATTGCAGACCGGCTCAACACCGTGAATCCGCTCAGAAAATCTTCCGCGTACAGGGCCAGGTCGTTGGCCGTCGAAAACAATCCTGCGTGGCCGGCAACGCCGCCCATGCGCCGCGCCGTGGGATCATGCACAACGCCGCGCAACATGCGGCCCTGCTCATCGTATTGAGTGGGAGCGATGCGTGCGACCCACTCCTTCGGCGGCAGGAAGCGCGTGGTCTTCATGCCGAGCGGCGCGAAGATATTGGCCGCGGCGTACGCATTCAGCGGCTGGCCCGTGATCTTCTCCACTAAGAAGCCGAGCGTTTCAAAGTTGATGTCGCTATAGACGAATTGCGAGCCGGGAGGATTGATGGGCATTTCGCGCATGGCCATCTGATAGGCGGCCTCGCGGCCCGACCATTGGGACTTGAGATCGAGGTCAGGCGGCAAGCCGGAGTAATGCGTCATTAGATCGCGAATGGTTATGTCCTTCTTGCCGTTCTGCGCAAAGTCCGGCAGATAGGTAGATACAGAATCGCCAAGCCGGATGCGGCCTTGCTCCACCAGTTTCATCACAGAAGTCGCGGTGGCAATGCATTTGGTGAGCGAAGCCAGATCGAAGACCGTGTCGATGGTCATGGGCTCGCGCACCGGTTCGAGTGATCTCGATCCGAAGGCCTTGCGGTGAACGACTTTGCCATCGTGTCCGATGAGGAGTACGGCGCCAGGGATGTTTCCTTCCGCTACTGCCTTCTCGACAATCGCATCGACGGTCTTGAAGCTTTCATCGCTGCCCATTTTTTGCGCCTGGGCCGACGCGGAAACATGAAGAATCGATAAGGTAATGGCCGCGAAGACAGACGGCGAGCGCATGGTTTTTCGAGCAAATGTCATTGTCGTCCGCCTGAGAGCGATGGGTTAGGGAAAGTCCTCAATGCAGATGCCCCGAAGCAGCGAGTTAGCCCGGCTTTGCGCGGTAAGCGAGTTAGCGGACGGCATTGCCCGATTGAATTGCTGTTTGCGGAACAACGGCGCGCGGCATCAGCCAACTTGCGCCATAGCCGACAATAAAGGTTGCCGTGCTTCCAAACACAACGTACCAAGTAAATGCGATGCTGGTAAACAGCCAGAGATAGAGATTCAGCGCGAACCCGACGAGCATCCCCAGCATAGCGCCGCTCTCCGAAGCGCGCTTGGTGAGCACACCCAGAAGAAAGACACCGAGCAGCGATCCGTAGGCAACCGAGGCGATCGACAATCCCATCTCCAGCACCTTGCCTCCGTTCCGCGCAAGCAGTGCCAAGCCGAAAAGCGCCAGGGCCCAGCCGATGGTGGACAGCCGCGAAAGCTGAACGCACCGCTGTTCCGTCGACAACGGAACAATGCGGGCATAAAAGTCGACGATGGTGGTTGACGAGAGCGAGTTGAGCGCAGCGCTCAGATTAGACATGGCCGCGGCAAGAATGGCGGAGATAAGCAGGCCGCTCAGGCCGTGGGGCAATCGCGAAACCACATAAGTTGGAAAAATCGTATCTGTTCGCGCAAACGTCACTTCCGGCGGGAACTCCTTGTAAAACACAAAGAGCATGGCGCCGATGAGAAGGAAAAGCGAGAACTGAAAGAAAATGGCAACGCCGCTTGAGATGAGCGCGATTTTTGCCTGGCGCTCGTTGCGTGCCGAGAGAAGCCGCTGCACGATGAGCTGATCGGTTCCGTGGCTGGCCGCGGTGAGGAAGGCTCCGCCAATGATGCCAGCCCACAGGGTGTATGGCGCGGAAAGATTGGTTGTGGCATCGAACATGCGGAATTTGCCCGCATGGGCGGCCATGGAATGAATCGTCTGCCATCCGCCTGGCACAAAACGGATGATTGAAAGAGCGGCCACCAGCGTCCCGGTTAGATAAATGCCCAGTTGTACAACGTCGGTCCAGATAACGGCTGCCATACCTCCTTCGAAGGTGTAGAGCAGCGTCAGCACAGTCACTACGGCGATGGCGGTTACATCGCGGCCCAGGTCGCTCATGCCGGTCAGGAGACTGCCGAGAGCGATGCGGATGACAATGGCCACGGCGAACACGCGCACTCCCTCGGCCGCCGCGCGCGTCAGCAGAAACAGGCCGGCGGTAAGCGAGCGCAGCCTGCCGCCGAATCGCCTCGCGATCAACTCGTAAGCGGTAACCAACTGGCCGCGAAAATATTGTGGGATTAAAACAAAGCTGACGACGATGCGGCCAACAATGTAACCGATGACGAGTTGCAGGAAGCGGAAGTCCTTCTCGTAGGCCAGGCCCGGGACGCTGATGATGGTGAGCGTGCTGGTTTCCGCGGCGACAATCGACAGGCTAATGGCCCACCATGGGATGGTGTTGCCTGCCAGGAAGTAACCTTTCAAAGTGCGCTGCCCGCCCCGAAAGCGCAGTCCGAAAAGTGTTACCCCGGCGAGATAAACGGCGATCACCAGGAGGTCCAGCGTGTTCAACCCCATGAACCGTTTCCCTCCCGGCGGAATCGAGCCTTCAGGCGCGGATGACGCGAATACCCTGGCGTTCAAAAGGCGCAAGCGCTTCGCTCGTCGCGCCAGTGTCGGTAATCAGCATGTGGATCTCGGCCGTAGGGCAAATAAATGCGGGACTGACCTTGCCCAATTTGCTCGAGTCGGCGGTGACGATCACCTGCTTGGATTGCTTGACCATTTTGCGCAGAACCAGCGCTTCATCGGTTTCGAGTGTGGTGGCGCCGCGCTCCGGATCGAGGCCAGTGACGCTGAGAAACACCTTGTCCATGTAGACGTCGTCAAGGAAGTTAAGCGCGGCGCTGCCCGTTAGCGAAAAGGACCAAGCCCAAGGCACCACGCCGCCGGTCAGGTAGGTGCGGATTCCGGGCTGATTGCAGAGTTCCATGCCGATATTGATGGCGTTGGTCACCACCTGGATCTTGTCGCGGTGGCGCAGGCTGCGGCCCACATGGGTAGTCGTGGTCCCGGCGGTAAGACCTATGGTTTCATTTGGTTGCACAAGCTCAGCGGCGGCCAGCCCGATGCGCCGCTTCTCTTCCGCAAAGCGCTGTTCCCGGGCCAGGAATGAGCTGTCATAACGAAACGGCTCGTAGAGCAGCGGTTCGACCAGCGTCGCCCCGCCGTGGGTGCGGCGAATCAGTCCGCGGCTCTCCAGGCGCACCAAGTCGCGGCGGATGCTGGGCGCCGAGGAGCCGGCGACGGCTAGAATCTCCTCAATGCTGGCGCTTCCGGTGCGCAGCAAAAACTTGATGATGACCTCGGCACGGCGATTGATTGACGCGGACATACCGCACCGATTCTAACCTCCGAGCCGTGGAAATACGAAATCTGTTTTCGTGATAATTGCGAAGTTTCCCTATTATTTTCCTGCAGTTGCTCAATCAATTGATCGATTATGCGCTGTATGATCGATATTGAGATCGTATTCCATCAAGAAACGGCTGCGGAATAGAAAACAATGCCCTCCTTCGATCACGAGATGTTGCGCGAAATCTACGAGCAGCCCCTGGCGCTGCGCCACACCCTGGGACTTTACCTGGCCAACAATGCCCTCAAGCCAGACGTTGCAGCGCTCCTGGCGGGCTGGGCAATTCCCGAAGGGGAAATCCTGATTGCCGCCTCGGGCTCAAGCCGCCACAGCGGCCTGGCTGCCGAGATTATGCTGGAAGACCTATGCGGGCTTGCTGTCGATGTGGAGTACGCCAGCGAGTACAGTTGCCGCGGCGTAAACGCCAATGCGGATGTGCGCCATCCCAGCGTCTTGGTGCTTTCGCAGTCGGGCGAGACGTCTGACACGCTGGCGGCCCTGCGCGAAGGCCGTCGTCGCGGGCAGAAAACCCTGGCAATCACCAATGCTTCAGCCTCCACCATGGCCACAGAGGCCGACGTATCCATGCCCCTGGCAGCCGGCGTTGAAAAAGCCATCCCCGCGACAAAAAGCTTCACTTGCCAACTGGCTGTCCTTTACCTGCTTGCCCTGTATGAGGGCGCGCGCCTTGGCCGGTTCGATGCCTCAACACTGGCCACCTACATAAGCGAACTCCAGGCCCTCCCAGGCCAGATAGAAGTGCAACTGGATGGCTGGCGGGAACAGATGGCCGCGCTGGCGAAGAAGTACAAGAGTGCGAATACGTTTCTTTACCTGGGCCGCGGAATCCACTACGCCATTGCGCGCGAAGGCGCGCTGAAGCTGAAGGAAGCTTCGTACGTGCATGCCGAGGGCTATCCGACCGGCGAACTGAAGCACGGGCCCAATGCGCTGGTCAGCGAGACGGTGCCGCTGGTGGTGCTGGCTACTGTCGATCGTGGCCTGGATGCATCGGTGTTGCGCTATGAAAAGACCCTGCAACTGCTGCGCGATATGCAGGCGCAAGGCGCACGGGTTATTGCCGTTGCCAACTGCGGCGACCAAGAAGTAGCCGGTCTGGTGAGCGATTGCGTCTTTGTTGAACCGGCCTCGGAGTACCTGCTGCCTATTGCGGAGGTGGTGCCCCTGCAACTGTTCTCGTATTTCATGGCTCTGGCGCACGGAGTTGACGTGGATCGGCCCAGAAACCTCTCCAAGGCGGTTGTGGAAAGCCGGGCCGAAGCCTGAGCGCTGGATGCCCGCGCCGCTTGCACTGCCCGGATGCGGCGATTGTGAGGGATCAGCCGGCCGCAATCGCCATCATTGAGGCGGTGATTCTTTCAGAACCGCCGATTTTTCCAAGCCTCTGGAACCTTGCCCGCTCTAGTCTCGTAACATGAGAGGAGTGGAGCCCGCCATGATCCGCCGCATTTTCGCTCTCGCCCTGCTCTGCGCCGCCTTTGCGTCTGCCGCACCGGCACACGCCGAGCACGACGAAGTCCAGTTTTTCTCCAATATCCATGTTGGCCCCGATTCCACCATCCACGACGCCGTCTGCTTTTTCTGCAGCGTCGACCTCGAGGGCAAAGCCACTGGCGACGTGGTGGTCTTCTTCGGGCATACCCACATTTCCAGTGAAGCCCAGCACGACGTGGTCAACTTCTTCGGCCAGGTGACGGCAGACGATAACGCCACCGTCGACCACGACCTGGTGAGCATGTTCGGCCGCGTCCGCCTGGGAGAAAACGTCCATGTGGGCGAAGACCTGGTGGCCATGTTCGGCAGCTTGCATGCCGGCGATAGTGTCACTGTGGGCGGCGACCGGGTGGTGCAGCCAGCCTGGATCTTCTTTGCCCCGCTGATATTCTTCGTCGTTGTCATCGTCCTCATCGTGCGCGAGTACCGGGCCTATCGCCGCCGCGTCTTCCTGCGCGGCTACGGCTTCCCTCCCCGGCCGTAGGCACTCGATTGATCATGTGCCGCCGAAAAACCGATAGATGAGCCCAGAAGTGTCAAGGCACGACTTCAGTCGTGCCGTTTGTATCGCAGAGCGGGCGTGGGCTTTAGCCCCTGAGGGACCACATTTTCATTCACTTGCCTTCCCTCGGCGGCTAAAGCCACAACCCCTAATTGATCCTCGTTCGGCACGACTGAAGTCGTGCCCTGACACTTCTCGCCATTGAGATGTTTTTTGGGCGGCCCCTGAAGCCCGCACCCTCCAAAACTCCTGGTTTCCGGGAAATACCCTCCTCACAATTATTTTTGAACGCGTTCATTTTTCTCTTGCTTTTTTGTGAAAATCGCATTATCTTCATTTTTGAACACGTTCAATTTTCCACAAAGGAGGCAAATCATGTACGTGGCAGCCTGCTACCTCAGCTACCTGGCCATCAGCATCGCCATAACCATTTGGGTGGCGCGCACCCTGCATCGCAGCGGACGCGTCTTCCTGCTTGACGCATTTCACGGCAACGAGTCCCTCGCGGACTCGGTGAATCAGCTTCTTGTCGTCGGCTTCTACCTCATTAATGTGGGCTACATCGCCCTGGCATTGAAAACAGCGGACCCGTTGAAGGACTTTCGCGGCGCGATCGAGCTGGAGAGCGGAAAGATCGGCGTGGTGCTGCTGATCCTGGGCGGCATGCACTTCTTCAACATGTTTGTGCTGGCCAGAATGCGCCGGCGGTCCAACCGGGAGTTGGCGGCTTAAGCCGTAAGCCCGATCAAATCAAGGAGTGGCTCATGTATCAGACACACTACTTCATCATCTACTCGGTTCTTTGCGCGGTGCTGATCGTGTGGCTGGCGATCGTGCTGCACAACGCTGGCGACGTCTTCCTGCACGATTCGTTTCCGAGCCGTCCTGAACTGGCCAAGGCCGTCGGCCGCCTGCTCGACATCGGCTTCTATTTGGTGAGCTTTGGGTACGTTGCGCTCACCTTCCAGACGTTCATGCCGCTGGATAACATCACCCAGGTCACGCAAGCCATCAGCCTCAAGGTCGGCTGCTTTCTGCTGCTGCTGGGGGCAATGCATTTCTTCAACCTGCTGCTTCTGGCAATTTTCCGCCGCCGCGGGACGGTAACCGCGGCACCGGCGGCCTCGTGAGCGCCATGCCCCGCCAATCCACGCTCAAATCCGAAGCCACTCGTGCGCGAATCTTTGAAGCCGCGTTGCGCGTTTTTCGCGAGCGCGGCTTCCACGCCGCCACCATGCGCGAAATTGCCGCGGCAGCCGGCGTGGCCCTGGGCGCGGCGTACTACTACTTCGATTCCAAGAATGCCATCGTCATGGCTTTTTATACGCAAGCCCAGGCGCAGATGGAGCCGGAACTGGAACGCATTTTGGCAACGCAACATACGCTGGAAAC
>JBEKFD010000157.1:0-11786 GCA_050013495.1 Occallatibacter sp.
TGATTGCGATCCCGGCGTAAGCAGCCATCGATCCGGCAATCCGCAAGACGTGTGGAGCAATCAATCTCCGAATCATTGCTTTGCCATTCTGATCGCTGGGTCTTGCATGGTTGCGAACCGCGGAGCGCCAAGCCGCGCGCGCACCGCTCCGCCCAGGGTTGCCGCATTCTGGAATCCGTTCCATTTTTCCAGGACACGTCCAGCGGTCGAAAGCATGCGAATTTCGCCCACTTGATTAGGTTCGCGGTCAAAGTCAATTGCTCCCGCATCCAGGTCAAGCAAAGCGTTCGCCTCTGCCGCATCCTGTTCTGGTGAAGAATGCGGGGCGGTGTGAAGATGCACTGTCACAGTCAGTGCGGCACCGTATTGCGCGGCCAGACTTCGCAACACCATCAACTGCGCGCGTGGGCCGGAAGCAAGCAGGCCATCAGCGTCCAGCGCAAAATCCACTGTGCCCTCCATGCGCAGCTTAGTCGCGGTCTCAGCCGGCTTTGGTCCTTCATCCAGCGTTGTGCCTTTTTCAATGCCCGCAGCCTGCAGCGCGGCCAGCGTGTTATTCTGCCGGTCGCCGAGTGTGAAGCGCGCGCCGTCGGAGCCCGAGAGCTGGTAGGTGTTTGCCGAGGGCGCAAACTGCGCGTTGGTGCGATAGAAGAGAGGCGCAGTAGATTCGATCCGATTGCCGGTGAACATGACCGGCGCGCCGCCGGAACCCGCGTCATCCACGATGGACGCGGCCGTCGATACGGGCGGATCCCAGACGAACGTATTGTGTTCAATGCGCAAGCCGCGTATGACGCCGTCGTTCCATGTGTGCAGATAGACCGCGCCCTGCAGAGCAGCGAGCCGCGGACTGAGACCATTGTTGACGCAGAGGTTGTCGCGCACCACGCTCTCGCTTGTCACATAGCCGGCCGCGAACACTGCGAAGCAGTAGCCCTGCGTGTCATGGGCATAGTTGCGCTCTACAATGTTGCGCGTGTTCTGCCAGTCGATGTCGTATGCGCCGCCGTCTATGCCGGGGCTGTCAGTCAGGAACGCTTCATTATCTCGAACCGTGCAATCGGTGCAGGTCCAAGTCCAAATGGCGTTGGGGGTACCAGTGGTCTCGGTGGGCTGCATCCCGGTTTGCCAGGCGGCGCTGGTCTCGATCAGTCCGTCTGAATCGCGGAAGAGAACGATGCCGTCGCCATACACGTCCTGCACACTTGAGTTGCGAACCACGGTGTGGCTGTTGAGCGGAGCATTTGACGGAAAAGGGATTGGGCCTCCACCAATCAAGATACCGGCCCACTGGTTGGTATGCGCGGCCATCACTCCATCCACCAAGATGTCGTTGAAGAACACCTCGCGGCTGCTTGGTCCCACCACCACCAGGCCGTTGTCCTTGTTCGTCATATCTGCGCCTTGCACATCGTGAACGGATAGATTCTTGAGATAGATGTGGTGCAGAGTTCCCTTGTCGCCGCTCACGAAGACGCCATATTTGTTGGCCCCAGAGATGTCGAGCGAGTCGATCTGCCAATACTCCTGGTTGAACAGAAGCAATGCCTGTCGATCATTGGCCGTCGCTGCAATGCGCGGCCGCGGGCCCTGCCCATACGCCGTCAGACGAATCGGCCTTCCCTCGGCGCCCGACCCTTGCGGAGAAAAACTGCCCCGACATACCGTGCCGCGCGCGAGAGCGATCCTGTCGCCTGCGGCAAATGAGTGAGCTTGCGCCGCGCCAAGGTTGTTCCACGGATCGGCTCTGGAACCATCTCCGGGTTTGGCGGCTGAGCAATCGATAAAGAACGAGTGAGAGGCAGTGGCGGGGACATTCTGTGCGGCAGAATTCATCAGGGAAAGCGGAGAAAGAATCAGGAGAAATGCGGCGGCACGCGAGAGCCCGCGCAGCCCGGCGGTTCGACGCAGACGGAGGCCGGGCTGCAAGTGAATCATGGAAACATTCTCCGAAGTGATGGTGGCCTGGATACGATCGAAGCCGCGATGGGAGCGGAGAGACAACCGCCGGAGACAGGAGCCGGATCCACGGCCACCGCTCCGGCGAGGATAAACGAACTCGAGACGCGTCCTAAAAGTAAAATTTGCCGGCCAACTGCACAATGCGGCTCGCCCCCGTTCCACCTTGGTCGCTGGTGATTTGGCCGAATGTACCATCGCTGAAGTTGCCATCTGGGCCGTTGAAGTGCTCAGAATTAAGTGTGTTGAACGCTTCCAGGCGCACCTGCAACTTCCACCGGTCTCGATACACGAAGTCCTTGGCGAGTGAAGAGTCAAAGCCGATAAAGCCTGGTCCTGTAATCAAGTTGCGACCTGCGGTGCCCGCGACAATGGCGCCGCCCTGAACAGGTGGCGGAGCGGCGAAGGCAGCGGTGTTGAACCACTCATCGATGGTTCGCTTGCTGCGCGGCAGAACTGGGTTGCCAACCAGGTCCGGGCGCACACCCGGAAAGCTGCCTGTCGGATTGGTGCCGAGGATTACGTTCACTGGAGTTCCGGTGCGCGCGGTGGCAATGGGGCTGTAGCGCCATCCACCCGCAATGGCGTTGAGCACCGGGCCCCAGTGGGAACCGAAAGCCTGTCCCTTGCCGAAGGGCAGGTCGTAAGAGCCACTGAAGACGAAGTTTTGGCGCACGTTGGCGTCGGAGGTGGCATACTCGGGTTTCAGATTGTTGGGGTTCTGCGGTTGGTCGTTGTTGAGGCCTGTATCGAACGGCGCGGGCCCGTTGTCCAGGCTGTGCCCCCATGTGTAGCTCGCCAGGAAGGCCGTGTTTCTGGAGGTTTGTTTGGTAAGCTTCACCTGCAACGAGTTGAAATTGCTCAACCCCGCGTCGGTCAGGTATTGGATCTGGCCGAGGGCGGGGTTCAGGAGACCTTCGCTCCCGGTTTGAATATTGGCGTTGATGTCGCCGACCTTATACGAGAGGTGCTTTGAGATGGAGCCCACCCACGCCATTTCCATGGAGATAGATTTGCTCAACTGGTGCTGCCCGGAAAGGTTGAACGACCCCGTTGTTCCCGTCTTGATGTTGGGGTTCACTGCATCGACGGTTATCGATGTGGCATCTGCGATTGTGGCCGGGTTGAGGATGCCGGAACCGTTCGCGGGGAAAGCAATAGACGTGTTGCGCGCGATTCCGAGATCGGCCTGGTAAAGGTAAGAAGATGCAGGATTGGTGGTCTGGGGTCCATTGGCAAAGTTATTTACATATTTTGACTTGTCCGCAAACGGAACATTCGAAGTGAGTAGATCTTCGCGTCCGTCGTTTTCCGGCGAGTAGAAAATAGCGCCGCCAAAGCGCAACACGGTTTTGGGATCGAGCGAGAGGGCAAAGCCGAAGCGGGGCGAGAGCTCATCTTTGCGCGGCTGCACCAGGGCGCGGGAATTGCCCCCAAGGCCAGCCAGCAGCAGATTGCCGGTGGCTATATCGTAGTTGGAAATATCATTGTTCGCCTCGGTCCAGGGATCCTGGAACTCGTAGCGCAGGCCGTAGTTGAGCGTCAGCGTGGGAGTGATCTTGAATGAGTCCTGAGCATAGAAGTCGAGATTCCAACTCTGAGTGTGGGGGTGGGAAAGCTGTAGCCCGAAGTCCGCTTGTTCCGGTAAACCCAGAAGCAGGTCGGCAATATCCGATCCTCCCGTGTAATTGAATGCGCCCGGGATGAATGTGCCGGTGAAGTTATCGTAGTAAAAACGTGGGTCCGATGTGTTGGCAAAGCCGAATCCTTCAAAGAAGTTGTATCCGGTTGGAAAGATGGTGAAATCGGGGTGAGAATTGAGCAGACGGAGGTCACCGCCAAACTTCAGCTCGTGCCGCTTCAGGCCGCTCCAGGTGAAGGTGTCGGTGAATTGGTAGTTCTCGTCGAGTATCTGAAACGGCTTGTATGTGGAGCCGCCGACTTGATAGCCGTCTTGCAACTGGACATAGGGATACGCGTCGGTTACCGGAAACCCCGGGACGGCAATGTTGCCCCAGCCATACTTGGTGGAGTAATCGGTTCCGTCAAGCAGGCTTAGCTGTACCTGATGGTAGTTCAGGTAACCGAAACGGACCTCGTTGAGTGCGGTTGGGCTGAAAATGTGGTCGTAGGTCAGCGAGAGGGACTGCGCGCCGTCCTCTTCATTGTTCGCCTGGTCTGCGTCGCCGCCGCCTGGCACAATGGTGTGACCGTGATATGGGTCGGTGGTCAGGAAATTATCGCCATACCAATGATAGACGGAATACAAGCGATCTTTGCCGGTAAGGACCATGTCGAATCGGGTGTCCACCTTATAGTTGCTATCGGTTACTGGTGAAAACACCTGGTAGTTATTGAACCAGCCGTTTAGCTTGCCGGGCAGGTTGGGCTGGGGAAAGAAGTTCAGCAGCGTGTTGAGGCCGGCTTGACTTACCCGATTCGCCGGAATCACGTTTCCGGGAAACTGCTGGGCGACCGGGCAAGTACCATTGCTGCAGTTCTGAATGGTGACGTTGGGATCGAAGATTGGAATCACAGTGTTGGGCGCCGCTCCACCCGGCTGGCCGGACTCGGGGTCCAGGAGGCCGGAAAGGTCCACGGCGCCGCTGGGGGTGACATTGATCAGGCCGAAGGGAATGGTGGAATCCAGTTCGGTGAAGGCAGTCTTTAGTTGCAAGCCCTCGAAAGCTACAAAGAGAAAGGCGCGATCACGCTTGATGGGGCCGCCCACCGTTCCGCCGAAGTTGTGCTGTTTCAGTATGGATCTGGGCTGTGGCGCGGCGTCGCCAGGGATGGGTGCTTTGGCGGCGGTGAAGTTCGGACGGAAGAACTCGAAGGCGTCTCCGTGAATTTGATTAGTTCCGGCCTTGGTCTCGATCGCCAGCACACCGCCAGCTGCATTGCCAAACTCCGCATTGTATGAGGCAGTGATAACTTTGAACTCTTCGATTGAGTCCACATTGGGTACAACAGTGATGTCTTGAGTGCGATTGGTGGTGGACTCGATCCCGTCAAGCTGTACGGAGTTCGAGAACTCGCGCTGGCCGCTAACCGATAGGTTCAAGGCGTTCGTATTGCCAAAGGTAGTCACTCCGGGCACCAGCCCGACCAGCCCTATAAAGCTGCGACCGAGCAACGGAAGATCCTGAATCGCGTCGCCGCTCATGGTTGTGCCCACCTCGGCGGACTGGGTTTGCATTACCGGCGGCGCTTCGGTCACCTCCACTGAAGCCGAGGTGGCGCCTACCCTGAGCTTGAAGTTAAGCGCATTCGATTGGTCGATCGCGACGACGGAATGAGCATACTTTGCCTCTCCAAATCCGGGAGCGGACGCCGTAACCGAATAGATCCCCGGAGGGACGTTGAGGACATTGTAGGTCCCGGCCCCATCCGATTTGCCGGTAAACGTGACGCCCTTTTCTTCATCGATAGCGGTGATGACAGCCCCAGGGACAACGGCTCCCGTTGAGTCGCTAACCTGGCCTACAAACTGGCCGGTCGTTGCCTGCGCTTGACAATAATTGGCCGCAAACGCCAGCACCGCTGCCAGCAACGTTGTTTTGGCCAAAAGACAAATACGAGGGGAAATTTTGTGCTTCACGAAAAGCCTCCAGAAGATGCAACTCAGATATTCGACTCGGCGGAACCCGCGCTTGCTGTCCCGGCTGGTGACCGGAATTTGCGCATACAAAAGAACGAGAACCGCCGTAAGAACGCGGTTCAAAAGGAACAATGATTTGCCAACACTCTACAAAACCGGCGATGCGGGTTTTTATTCCCTGCAGTCGGCATATTTGATGGAATAATCTGCGTGCAATTCGGTTGAACAGAGTGATGTTCGACCGCCAATCGCTGCCGCGGCATCCGCAGTGTCGCTCAAGACAAACAACCCAGGCCCGCGAAACTCCGCATTTTCGATACCCTCCACACGGAGGAAAACAGGACGGCACATGTGGCTGGTGAAATTGCCAAGGCTCTGTTTGGCCCATCGGTGCTTGGCCGCATTGCACCTAATGTCTCCGCGCGCGTGCATTTCCCCAGAGTTCGCGTGCCGAACTGGGTGTGCTAAGCACCGTGGGGCGTGTTTTTTTTCTTCTTTCAAATTCGAAGCGAACTCGATTACGAGCATCTTCGTCAGGAACGAACCACGACGGCGCTCTCAAGCCTTGTGAGCGTTGTCCATCCTTTTTCTTGGCGGTTCTGACCACGCCAATTCTTCGGGAGCGATTTTCGCCAACCGGCATTGGACCGATGCCGTTCACACTATTCTCGGCGCATCGATGAGCATCAATGCATTTCCAGTGCTTGCAGGCATTCTGAAGGAGCTGGGCATCGAGCCGAGTTTTCTTGGCGCGACTGCGCTGATCTGCGTTGCGGTGGACGATGTGGCGGCGTGAATCCTCCCGGCCGTCGCGAGGCCACTGATCCCTTCTGGAAGTCCCACTGCGCCCGGACTGTCCACCTATGCGGCGTAGGGAATTCGGTGTTCTTTTTTCAAAAATGCACTTACTCGCTGGAATAAAAGCCGCAGACGCCGGTTCTCATAGGTGTGGAGGTTGCGCTGCGCCTTGTCGATACCGGCCGGTCAAAGAAGCTATGCGGCAGGTAAAGTCGCTAACAGAGTCGTGTTTTGCAACTGCTAAAGCAAACTTCGGTCTTCCGTTTTATAGCGGAAAGCGAACAGTCGGTTTTTTCTCGAGGAAAAAGCCCATTGAACTCATTAACTCAACGCTGCGGCAACCCTGAAATTGGTTTTCACCAATCCAGTGATTGGACATCCCAAGAGCTAACCGCATGGCAGCGCGCGCGCATGAAAACTGCTTATTGAACCGCATTCGGTCCGCTCCCGATGGCGCATGTAATTGTCATGAAAATGATTCGTGCAAAGTGATCCGTGGTTCTCGTCCGACGCTGGCTCATGCGCGCCAGGCTGGACCTCGAACTTGTGCCCGCGGTTTATTTCCTGATTCGACGGGTTATCGGATCCCATGCGATTTAAGCGCTCAGCAGAATACGCCGGCGGGAAATGTCCGCTCGGCACAACTGAGGCTGTTGCACTTCACTCCAGCCGTCTCATTAGCCATAGATCAGGCGAAATATCGATCACTAAGGGCGACGATTGTGGAAGCTGCTGATGCTGATTTGTTCTAAGGGTTGCCTGTTCTTGCCAGACCAATCCCACCTGCAACTCCGTTGCCTTTCTTCCAATACATTTCGACGGTACGCGACAATGCCATCGCGGCTTTCCACGATGACACCTTTCACCAACCGCTCACCGAGATCAAATATTTCAAGCTCCACACCTTCCTCGTGAACGATCCTGCGGGTATCAAGCATGTGCTAATCGATAATGCAGCCAATTACATTCGGGGCGGTGTCGAGCAGCGCACTCTGCGTGCTTGGCCGATCAAGGGCTTTGCAGCGCAAGACGGAGAAGAGTGGGGCCAACGGCGTCGAACCATGTCGTCTTCTTTCGATTACCCTTCTATCCTTGAGAACTCGGCCTCCATTATGGACGCCGCTGGGAGAATTCTCAGTAGATGGACAGCGTTACCGCCTCTGACGGTCATCGATGTACATGCGGAAATGGCCTCGCTGACGCTGGAGATCATCTCCCGAATCGTGTTTTCCGTCGACAGCGCGGAGTTTGCTCGTATCATGGAACTCACATCCAGGCGCTACCAGGGAGACCGGATAGTCCACCTGCTTGATTTTGCGCCGCTACTCGATAGGGCGTGGAAGTTCTACAAGGGCTATAGGCAACGACACATCTTCAAAGATCTCAATACATCTGTGGATCGCCTCATCGTAAGGCGAAACGGGCGCGCGACCCGCTCAGAGAACGATTTCCTAGGACGGCTGTTGGAGAAGAAGGATACGCAAACCGGCAGCGGCTTGAGCACTCAAGAGTTGCATAACCAGATCATTACCATCCTCGGGACAGGCCACGAGACCGCGGCGCTGGCACTCATGTGGACATGGTATTTACTTTCGCAACGTCCACTGCAGGAAGCCAAGCTCCATGCGGAACTTGATGAAGTACTAGGCGGTCGCGCACCCGCGTTCGGGGATCTCGCCCACCTCCCCTACACGCGCATGGTCGTCGAGGAAGCACTGCGGCTGTATCCCCCGATCCATACCATGCCATGGCGCGGCGCCCTGCGGAATGATGAAGTCTGCGGCGTGAAGATTCCCAAGGGTGCTATTGTTTCGATCGTTCCATGGGTGCTGCACAGGCATTCAAAGCTGTGGGACCATCCCGAACAATTCGATCCGGAAAGATTCTCGCCTGATCGCAGTGGCTGCCGCTCGCGTTTCGCATATTTACCCTTTGGGGTTGGGCCCCGGGTATGTATTGGCGCATCTTTTGCGATGACGGAGATAATGTTGATCCTCGCAACCGTCGCCCAGCGCTATCGGCTGCGCCTCGTGCCAGGTCACAAAGTAGAACCCCGGGGTCTTGTCTCATTGAAAGCGCGATATGGGATGCAGATGACCCTGCAAAGTCGTCCTTCAGCTCTTCCGATTTGATCAGTTAAGTCTCTGGATAGAGGTCCACTAACGGACCTGGCGCCCGGTGTAGGACAGAACTACCAGCGCTTAGACACTGGACAGCAACTCAAATCAAGAGTTCTGGAATAAAAATCGCCCGCGCCGGGTTATGTGGGTGTGCGTGTCGTTGGGAAAACCAGACTACATGGATTTGGAGCCGCTGATGATCATTCCTCCCCTTGTGACCCAGATATTGCCAGCGCCAAGTCGAGGTGCGGCGAGGCGCGCCTCCACGTCGACCACAAGAAGGAAAGTCGTATTGTTTTATCCCGCGTACGACGGGCCGGCGCTCGGGCCGCCACTGTGCATTCTTGCATTGGCGGCGCCGCTGCTTGACAACGGCTTCGAGATTGTCATCATCGATGCAGCGATCAACGCAGACGCGCCGCAGAGCATTCTTCGGGAGTGCAGCGATGCGCTCTGTCTCGGGATTTCAGTGCTGACTGGTCCGATGATTACAGCCGCACTGAGCATCGCTCGGATGGTGAAGGCTGCGATTCCCGATCTTCCGGTCGTCTTCGGAGGGTGGCACCCGACGCTGACCCCAGAGCAGACTCTGGAAAACGATCTGGTCGATGTGGTGGTACGCGGGCCCGGAGAAATTACTTTACTTGAGATTGTTCAGCGTTACCAGATGGGAGAAGGCCTGGATGGGGTGGCCGGTCTTTCCTACAAGCGGAATGGGAAGCTCATCCACAACCCGGAGCGCTCCGTCGCACACTTGATGGACCTTCCGGCTCCGGCCTTCCACCTCGCGGACTTCGACGCATACGAGCGCGTCTCAGGCATCCGGACGCTGACCTATGCGACTAGCGTGGGGTGTCCGTATGCCTGCAACTACTGCACGGATACGGTCTTTTATCACCGGCGCTTCAATGCTTACTCCGCCGAGCATGTTGTGGCAGAGTTGATCGGCCTTGTCAAGAAATACCGGATCAAAGAGGTTGCGCTGCTCGATTCAAACTTCCCGGTAGATGTGAAACGTGCGGTGGCGATCGCGCGAGGCATCTACGAGTCGGGAGTTCGCTTTACCTGGACTTTCCAGGCTTCGACCGATTTCCTGTCCAGGATGTCCGACGATGAGGTCCGGATGATGGGCGCAAGCGGCGTCCGATTCATGGGGTTCGGAACCGAGTCTACGTCTGAATCGGTTCTGAAGCTGATGAACAAACGTCATCAGCGTGTCGGAGAGATGTATGAAACCGCGCGCAAGGCCGAGCTGGGAGGGATCCGCGTAAGTTTCAACCTGATCTTCGGTTATCCGGGCGAGAAGGAGAATGACCGTATCGAGACGCTCCAGACAATGAATGACATTGCGCGGAAGCACAGAAACGTCAGCTTTTCACCCAACATCTTCACGCCCTATCCGGGTATTCCCATTTGGCCGCAATTGAAGGAGATGGGCGTGAGAGAGCCGGCATCGCTGGAGGAGTGGGCGGGACTTCCGCTGGGAAAAAACGTCCTGCCGTGGCTTAGCGGGGCTGAATTCCGGCGCCTCGAACGCATGCTGGATTACTTCATGGTGAACAACAACATCCGCAATACTATGCAGCGTACAAAGGTCGCAGGACGATTCCTGAATGCGCTGCTGAGCACACCGATGAAGTGGCGAATGCGGTGGAAGGTCTTCTTCTTTCCGTGGGAGGTGTGGTTGGCCCGGGCAACCGATCGCGTTGTTTCTCGGCGGTCATTGATTACGGGAGCTCCCCTTCCTGCAAAGTCGCAGCACGTTTGCTGAATGGCTACCGACATGACGCCACAATAGGGATCCGCACGCCGGACAACCTGGGATACTTCGGATATAACCCATCCCTCTCCGCATATGTAGAGGTCATCTCCTATACCAAACTCCTGCGCGATGCGAAGAAGCGCAACAAAATTCTCTTCGACAAGCTCAACCTCCCAATGGCTGGCTTCTCCGGCCAGTAGGCGAAGCGGAAATCTCATCCGACACGTGGAGATTTCATCGTTAAACTCACTCACTCGACCGCGAAGCGAGGCCAGGGCGGACATCTGTCGGAAGCTAGCTGCAAACAAACATCGCCAATTGGTTGAGTGCCAATCCGATTAATCGGTCATTGAACAATCGCAGTTTGCGCTCAGCAGCGGCAGGTCCCGCCGGCCATTCTTGCAGACCGGCGCGAATCCCTGCGACAGTCGCTTCCCGATGCTCTTTCTCGATCAGCCAATCAACTGTTGCAAGCAGTTCCATCCCCATTGGCGATCCGAAGCCATCGATTCGCTTCGCCGTCAGGTCCAGGACCTTTCTTAGCGGCTCAGAGGTTTCCTGTTGGAGATACAGGTCCAAACGTCTACGCCGCTCTTCGTCGAACCAGATCGTGTCCGACGGTCCAGCGTCGCTAAGTCGCTTGTCACATTGAAGATATGTCCCATCAAGAGCATTGAGCATGTGGCGGAGGCGATCCGAGAATGGGCCGTATTTGTCGGCCTTGAATTGAAAATCAAGCGGGTCGGCGATCCCGAGAGAATGGATCGTCCGCTCGAGAAACCATCCCAGTTTCTGAACCTCGAGATAGGTACACTCAATTCCGAGGACCCAATAGCGTCGAATCATCTCCGCCATGAGCGCCCTCGCGGGAGTGAGCTGTTCCACGCCAGTTCGCTTGGCGACATTCTGATATTTCGCAGTCGGTTCGAAGACAAGGATTTCGACTCCTTCGAGATCGCCCAGAATGCGCTCCACCTCGGGTCGCACCTCGCTCCAATCGAGCCCGCCGTTTCCCGCCCCAAGCGGAGGCAATGCAATGGAATGAATCTGATGTTCCTGGATGACCCTTCGAAGGTCTCCCAGACCTTCAATGATCCACTCCAGTTTCGAGGGTTGGCGCCAGTGTTTTTTCGTGGGAAAGTTGATAATCCAGCGCGGGCCGGAGAAGGTTCCGCTCTCCGTCACGAACATCTTGCCGATCTTGACTTGCCTGTGCTCGCAGGCATTCTCATACGCGAGGAAGTTTTTCGGGAACGCCTCTTTGAACATCAGAGCGATCCCTTTCCCCATCACGCCAACCGTATTGACGGTATTTACAAGCGCCTCGGCAGAGGCGTCGAGCAGATTCCCTTGGGTGAATTTCATCATCAGAAGTACCAAATCCTCTGCACACTCGATTATACGTCCAGGTTTATGCTGCCGCTGCATCACCGATTTGGACCTCGGCCACAGCCCCATCGGCTTTCTGGAGATACGCAACCAATTCGAGCAGATTGCGCGCATGAGGATTCCCTTCCTGGCTCAGCATTCGCATGAGGCTTTTCGG
>JBEKFD010000158.1:0-12491 GCA_050013495.1 Occallatibacter sp.
ATGGTCGAAAGCGCCTGCGAATAGGGTGGGGTAACCAACCACACGACTGCGCTTGAAATCAGGTACACAGGGATCGTCAGTCCAAGAAGTGCGGGCAGGAAAATCAGCAGGTTGTAAGGAAACGGCCTTTGCCAAAGGAAGTCTAGCCTATTGATTGAGGGGGTGAGGAGATTTCCGATGCAAAGCGCGTACGCCAGAACCTCCACAGGATTGATCCGCTCCCCGTCGGCCCAGAAAATGGCGACGACGACCGCGGAAGTTGCGAGGAAAGGGATTTGCCGCCGGAAGAATCGAGCTGGAAATGAGATTTTCACAATTCCACCGCCGCAATGCCTGGACCCAGTTGAACTCTGCAATGATTCTATAGCCCCAAGTCAGAACCCCACCCCCACAGGCTCCATTTCGAGGTGAATGCCGAAGCGGGCTTCGACGACGGCGCAAATCTGGCCGGCAAGAGTGAGGATCTCCGCTGCGCTCGCGCCGCCCCGGTTTACCAAGGCCAGCGTGTGGCGCGACGAGATCCCGGCCGCGCCCAAAGCATAGCCCTTCGCGAATCCGGCTTGCTCGATGAGCCATGCAGCCGGCAGCTTGATCTGTCCCGGCCCGGCGGGAAAGCGCGGTGGCTTTTTGTCGACCACGGAGGCAATTTGCGCTAACTGCTCGTCGCTCACCACCGGATTCTTGAAGAAGCTGCCTGCGCTGCGGCTATCCGGATCGCCCTCCACAAGCAGCATTCCTTTGGCCTCTCGAATGCGCCGCACCGCAGCCGAAACTTCCGCAAGCGAAGACTGCCCGCCTTCCGGCGCAAGATCGGCAATCGCCTGTTGCAACTCCGCATAGCGCAGCGTCGGCGCGCCTCCGGGCCTGAGGTAGTAGTCCACGCGAGTCACAATGTACCGTCCCCGGTCCGTTGTATTGAAGCGGCTCCGGCGGTAAGCAAACTCGCAAACTCGCATTCGGCGTTGGTGAACTCACGAAACACACCCTCGCGCAGGTCGAATGCCCGCACCATCCCAATGCTCGACGCCACTTCCTGACCGTATGCGCCCACGTTCTGCACCGGCGTCCCGCCCACCGTGCCGGGGATGCCAGCCAAGCACTCGATCCCGGCACAGTTGTCGCGGACGGCGTATTCGACAAAGCTGTCCCAGTCCTCGCCTGCGGCAACGCCATAGAACCACGGACCTTCCGGCTCGGTTTTGGGATGCGTCCCTTTGGGCGCAAGAATCCCCTTCCACGCAATTCGCAGCACCAACCCATCGAACCCCGCATCGGAAACGAGCAGATTGCTGCCGCCTCCCAAAACAAAAAGAGGAAGCTCGCGCTCCCGCGCCCAACCGGTCGCCTCCACAATCTCGTCTTCGCTGGCAGCTTCAACAAACCACCGCGCCGGCCCGCCGATTCCAAATGTCGTAAACGGCGCCAGCGGCTTGTTTTCCTCGATCCGCATCGCATCAAGGCTATATTAAGGAGCTACCCTACACGCGGCGTAAGCCATTTTCACGATAGAATGGTTACAGGCAGTTCCTCTGCCGGAGGCAAACATGTATCCAGAACTGATGGTCATCCCCATGCGCGAGGAACTGACCCGCGCCGGAATCAACGAAACCCGCACCGCCGAGGATGTGGACGCGGCGCTGGCGCAGCCCGGCACAACCATGCTGGTGGTCAACTCTATCTGCGGATGCGCGGCAGGCAAGATGCGCCCCGGCGTGCGCATGGCCATCGCCAACGCCGCCAGCCAGCCCGACCACAAGATTACCGTCTTCGCCGGCCAGGATCGTGAAGCCACCGAACGCGCCCGCGGCTACTTTGAAGGCAATCCGCCGACCTCGCCCGCCATCGCCATCCTGCGCGACGGCAAGCTGGTCTACCTGATGCAGCGCTATGTCATCGAGCAGGCCACCGCCCAGCAGATCGCCGGCGAACTGGTCCGCGCCTTCGACGAATTCTGCGCCAAAACCACCGCGTAAATATCGACTTCACAATTTGTGTCGAAACATAATGGGACCGGCCGCGGCTGGTCCCATTATGTTTGCTGCCGGGTGCTCCAGGACTCGCTTCCGATACCTGGGTTTGCACATCCCCTGACTGTAGCAATCCCACAAGGCGCGGAAAGCCGCATTTCTGGCGCAACGTCGGTTGAGCTTTGTATCAGGGCACGACTTCAGTCGTGCCGCAAACGTCACAGATTGAATTGCGGGCTTTAGCCCCTGCGGATTTCACTTCGCGCACCAAGTCACTAGCCTTCCCCGTCAATTTCCTTGCGAGCCCGCTCGGCCAGGGCTTCTTCTATATCATCGAACTTTTGCTGAGCCCGCTCGCCATAGAACATCTCTTCAATCTCCTCAGCGAACATCGTCTTAATGTCGTCGGGTACGGTGTATTTGCCTTCCATGAAGCCGAGTCTGCGTTTGAGTTGCGCAGGGCCGCCTGAGCCCGGTCCTTGGATTGATGGCGATTCATTATGGTTCGGTCTAGTCTGATCCGTTAATCGTCCCACGTGGTTTTGAGTGTCGTCCACCTTTGAATCATATCGCAAATGCAAAGCGGCCTCCCAAATCGGGAGGCCGTTCAGTCCAGCGCATTGCACGAAGTGGAATCCGCTACTTGAATCCCGCCGGCAATTTCTGCACCTTGCTGTGGCTACGTGAATACCCAAAGTAGATGATCAGCCCAAACAGCAGCCAGCCGACCATCACTTCCCAGGTGATCGCCGGCAGCCGGGTCATCAGGAAGACCGCCGAAATGATTCCCAGAATCGGCACTGCCGGCACAAAAGGCGTCTTGAACGGCCGATGCATATCGGGATGCCGCACCCGCAGCACCCACACCCCGGCACAAACGATGGTAAAGGCGAGCAGCGTGCCGATATTCACCAGCTTGGAAAGCTGGTCGATCGGCAGGAAACCCGGCATAATGGCCACAATGGCTCCCACGGCAATGGTCGATATCCAGGGGGTGCGAAACTTGGGATGAATGCTCGAGGCCCACTTGGGCAGCAATCCATCTTTTGACATGGAAAAGAACACCCGCGACTGGCCCAGCAGCATGACCAGCATCACGGTGCCCAATCCAAACACGGCGCCTATGTTCACCAGCAACTCGCCCCAGCCGATGCCCGTCACCTTGATGCCCAGCGCCACCGGTGCGGCGACGTTGAGTTCCTTGTAGTTCTTCAGCCCCGTCAGGATGGTGGAGACAACGATGTAGAGCACCGTGCAAACCGCCAGCGAGCCGAGAATCCCGATCGGCATATCCTTCTGCGGATTCTTTGCTTCCTGTGCCGCGGTGGATACAGCGTCAAATCCGATATAGGCGAAGAAGACGCTCGCCGCTCCCAGCGCGATGCCGTTCAAGCCAAAGTGCCCATGCCCGTCCGATGGCGGGATGAACGGGTGCCAGTTGTGGGTGGCAAGCTCGGGGTGCATGATCAGGTAGTAGCCGCCCAGCGCGATGAAAATTCCCACCACTGTGAGCTTAACAATCACGATTACCGTGTTCAGGTTTGCCGACTCTTTAATCCCGATGACCAGAACCGTCGTAATCACCACAATGGCCAGAATGGCCACCAGGTTGAACAGCCCAGTCGCATGCTGCAGCCCTGCTGCGGATGCATCCATCGGCAGCGAAGTCACCGGCATCCATTGGTTCTGATAAAACACCAGGTCCGTACCGGGCGTAGCCGTCAGCTGCGGCGGAATGTGGATGTTCACCTGCGCCAGCAGGCTGTTGAAGTATCCTGACCACCCCGACGCCACAGTGGCCGCGCCAAAGCCGTACTCCAGTCCCAGGTCCCAGCCGATAATCCAGGCCACCAGCTCGCCCAGCGTGGCGTACCCGTAAGTGTACGCCGAACCGGCAATGGGAATGATCGAAGCGAACTCGGCATAGCAAAGCCCTGCAAACGCGCAGGTAATTCCCGCCAGAACAAAGCTCAGTGAAACCGCCGGTCCCGCAGCCGTCGCAGCCGCCGTGCCGGTGAGCACAAAGATGCCGGCCCCGATAATTGCGCCAATCCCCAGCGTGATCAGGTTCAGCGCACCCAGCGACCGCTTGAGCGTGTGTTCGCCTGTTTCACTTGCCTCTTGGTTCAGCAACGACATCGGTTTGATACGAAGCAGACTGGACATGAATGAGGGACTCCCTCTCCGCAGTTGAAATCAGTTTGAATTGGACTCTCGTTGCGCTTGGCTGTCAGGCCGCCTTGACCAGAACAGATATACAGGAATGCCAAGCAATACCAGAACCATGCCCGGCCACGTGTACTGGGGCTTGTATCGCAATAATACGATACAAATCCAGCCCGCAAGCACGATATACAAGGCCGGCAATACAGGATAGCCCAGCGCCTTGTAAGGCCGTACGGCGTCAGGCCGCTTGAAGCGCAGCACAAACAGCCCCGCGATGGTAAGCATATAAAAGACCAGCGCGGCAAAAATGATGTAATCCAGCAACTGGCTATAGGAGCCGGAGAGACAGAGAAAAGTGGCCCAGACCGCCTGGATCATCAACCCCGCAGCCGGCGTCTTGAATCGCGGATGCAGCCTGCCCACAGACTTGAAGAACAGCCCGTCGCGGCTCATCGCGTAGTAAACGCGGGCGCCGGCCAGCGTAAGTCCGTTGGCGCATCCGAACGTCGAAATCAGAATCGCCCCCGCCATCAGCCAAGCGCCATAAGAATGAAAAATCTGTTCCAGCGCCGCGGTGCCCACGCGATCTTCGGCCGCGTATTGAATGCCCCGCGCCAGCACAGTTGCGCCATTCGGATCGCCGTGCAGCGGCAACACCAGCATGTAGCCGATGGAAGCAAGAATATAGACGGACGACACAAAGCCCGTGCCCAGCACCAGCGAGAGCGGGATGTTCCGCTTGGGATTCTTCACCTCGCCGGCAGTAAAGGTGATGTTGTTCCACGCGTCCGACGAGAAGAGCGACCCCGTCTGCACCACCGCCACAATCACCGCCAGGTTCACCAGCACAATAGGCCCGCCCATGCCCACCTGCACCGGATGCAGCGTGCTCCACCCTGCATTGCGCCAGAACTGGGTCAGCCCATCGCCAAAGTTCGCCGCCCACGCCGTCGCGTTGCGCCCGATAGTGAAGGCCAGCAGCACCAGTCCCGCCAGGGACAGCGCCTTGGCCGAAGTAAACACATTCTGGATCATCGCTCCCAGCTTGACGCCGAAGACATTCACGACGGCCAGAAAGCAGAGCACGACGATTCCCGTCAGGTTGGCGGTGTTGAGGCCGATCTCCATGTTGCCCAGCACCATGGGTCCAATCCGGAGCGCCGGAACGTGCGCAATGTGCAGCAGCCAATGGGTGGTCGATATCGCTGGGAAGAAAACGCCCAGGAACTTCCCGAACGCTACGCAGACAGCTGCAATTGTCCCCGTCTGAATTACCAGGAACAGCGTCCAGCCATAAAGAAATCCCCACAGCGGCCCCAGCGATTCGCGCAAGTAAACGTATTGCCCGCCGGCTCTCGGCATCATCGCCGCAAGTTCGCCGTAGCTCAGCGCGCCGATCATGGTCAGCACCGCCGTGAGCACCCATGCGCCCACCAGCAGCGCCGGCGAGTCGGTCCCGCGCGCGATGTCCGCTTCGACAATAAAGATGCCGGAACCGATCATCGACCCGATGACCAGCGCGGTGGAAGAGAAGAGGCCAAGGCTTTGCACCAGCCGTGGAGCGCCACCAGCCCCGGATGGGGCCTCTGAAATGGGTGTAGGACCTGAGATCGTCACGTAATGAAAGTTTTAGCGGATTTTCGCGCCGCTGTCTTTACTTTTCTTTCGGGAACATCCCTTAGCGTCCAAATCCGGCAACAACCCTCCGTGCCTCATGCTTGCGATTCTTCTTATCGCAAGCGTGGGAAACCACGAATCCCGATCCGCCAGTCTCAAGCCGCCCACACTTGGTGTAAAAGGTTGCGACCACACGTCGCCCATCTGCCCGCTAGGAATCACAATGACCATCCGTCCACTTCGAATCATCTGCCGAATTCTTCCCGCAGCAATCGTACTCGCCCTTGGCCCGGTTCCCTCGCTCGCGCAGCAACCGCTTCGCCCTTCGACCGGCCTCACCGTCGTGCGCCCCGAGAGCGTCGGCTTCTCCTCCGAGCGTCTTGAGCGTCTTCACGCCCTCATGCAGCAGTCTGTGGACCAGAAGCAAATCGCCGGCATCGTCACCATCCTCGCCCGCCACGGCAAGGTCGTCGATTACCGCAGCTACGGCGAGCGCGACATGGCCACCCACGGACCCATGACCAAAGACACAATCTTCCGCGCCTACTCCATGACCAAGCCGGTCACTGGCGTGGCCATGATGATCCTCTACGAGCAGGGCAAATGGCTGCCCTCCGACCCCATCGCCAAGTACGTCCCCGAGTTTGCGCACCTCAAGGTCTACAGCGGCGTGGACGCCGACGGCAAAATGATCCTCGTCGATCCGGACCACGCCCCCACCATGCGCGAATTGATGAGTCACACCGCGGGATTCACTTACGGCTTCTTCGGTAACACGCCGGTCGACAAGATGTACCGCGAAATTCAGCCGCTCAACTCCGCCAATCTCCAGGAATTCATCGACAAGCTGGCCAAGCTTCCGCTCCTCTACCAGCCGGGCAAAGGCTGGACCTACTCGATGTCGATGGACGTTGAAGGCTACATTGTCGAAAAACTCTCCGGCCAGTCGCTGCCCGACTTCATGCGCGACCAGATCTTCAAGCCGCTGGGCATGAAGGACGCTGCCTTCTACGTTCCCGCGGACAAGCGCGGCCGATTCTCCGCCGTCTACACCACCGGCCCAAATGGCGAACTCGAACCGGCCGCAACCAGTTCCTCAGGGCGCTCAACCGACTACATAGCCCAGCCGACCGCGCCTTCCGGCGGCGGTGGAATGGTTTCTACCGCCGCGGATTATTACCGCTTTGCCCAGATGCTGCTCAACGGCGGCCAGCTTGACGACAAGCGCATTCTTGCCCCGGCCACGGTCAAGCTGATGACCTCCAACCACGTCCCCGCCGAACTGCTCACCGGCCACTTCGGCATCGGGCAGATGGTCATGCGCCCCGGCTTCGGCTACGGCTTCAACTGCGCGGTCGTCTTCGACCCGCCGGAAGCCAACCTGCCCGAAGGCAAAGGCACCTTGTTCTGGGACGGCGCGGCCGGCACCTGGTTCTGGGTCGATCCCACCAATGACGTCGTCTTTATCGGCATGATCCAGCGCATGCTTGGCCCAGCCAGCCCCAACCTCGAATTCGAGAGCCGCTCCGTCGTCTATGGCGCCCTCGTCGATCCGGCGAAGTAGCCCGGTGCCCCATCCTTGGCACGTTTTTGCACTCGTGCCAAGGGTGGGAAACCTCCAACTTCGACCCGCCGTTCTCAAACCAACCTCGCTTGGTATAAAGGATGCGACAACACGTCGCCCATCCGTCCGCGAGGAATTCTCAATGACCTTCCATCGGCTTCGAATCATAGGCCGCGCATTGCCGGCAGCTATCTCACTTGGGGTTGTAAGCCCAAACAGACGGAATTTATCCAGGGCCAATTTGCCGCCTGGTACCGTGGGGTTTCTGCCCGGCTCTATGTGTTTCCTGGAGGGTAACTTGCGAATAGGTCGTGATACAGCCGGAACGCCCGTACCCGTTTCAGGGCCTGATTGCGATCATTGTTATCGAGCGCCTGTTCAGGTCAGTGGTCTCCCAAGTCCCCAAATGCGAAAAGAATGTCCTAGCGCTTGACAGCGACCTGGGGCACCGAGGTTCAGTGGGCGAGCTTACTTCCCGGCTCCGGCCAGCCCTCCGCCGTCGGCTTCTCAATGTGGTCGATAACGAGAACCTCCACCGGTTCTGTAGCTGGTACCAACTCCAGCCCAAGCTGCTCCTCGATAGCCTTGAAAATCGAAGGCCCGCCACCCGCCGTGTCACCCTTGCCGTCGGGAGTCCAGTGGAGCGAGTTAAAAAAACGTCTGGCTCCCAGACCCGTTTTGTCGACAACGATACGGCCTGAGGGTCCCGCGAGATTGCTGGCGAGGTTCTCCATCGTGCCGGTATTCCACCATCCCCCAGGGAAAAAGAAAAGAGACTCATCCCCGCTATCCTTCTCCACGATCTTCAGCCCTCCTTTAGCGACGACCAGCTCGTAAACAGGCATCTCGCGAGTTTCGTGGTGCGCCTTGAGCTGACACCGGGTGGCAAGAGACGCCTGCATCATCAACTGCCGCTGTTTCAGCTGCTCGTCCATGGGGAGCTTCTTGAACGCCTCGAACTTATCTGCGTCCATCCTGGCCATCAGATCCCACCGGTCGGTCTCGACCCACCTTGGAAAGCCGATCATCTGGCCAACGCCAAGGCCGTAGGCGCTGGCGACCGAGTTCAACAACGGCAGGTCCGATATCGCCCATCCGTTGTAGTCGGGCCACCACAAAAAGCCACTCCCTTGGGGGTATTGGTCTGGGGAAACAGGATGGATAATAAACGTGTCAAAGGCCGCCGGCGCGTCTCCCTGAAATGCGGTGCCGGCCGGCACCTGCCCGCTGCTGGCGGCAGAACCCGCTATGAAGAACAACGCCAAAGCGGACAAAACGGCAATACAGGTCAATCCTTTGGAACGGACAACCACGGGCATTCTGATACCCACCTTTCTGAGCGAACAGGGAGCAGATCCCTGATTTGGTGAACCAGAAGCGACGCAAACATTGTAGCTTCGGCGCAAGCTTTTGGATTTCGAGGCTCAATGAAGACAGACGAAACACTATCATCGAGCGCTTGAATCGAGGTTCTGGTCGGCAATGTTTTATCGTTGCAGTATCTTCTGCCCATCCTCGCGTAGCGAGCCATCTGGCCCCATATGGCGGTAAAGGGTCTGGCGGGTGACGCTCAACTCCCTGCAAAGCTCGCTGACGACCGTCTGCCGTTGCCCCATCGCGGCCATCGCCAGGCGCAGTTTGGCGGCTGTCATCTTGTACTGGCCGGGTGCCCCATCCTTGGCACGTTCTTGTTTTTGTGCCAAGGGTGGGATACCACGAACCCCAACTTCCCTACATTTCATCCGCCGACGGCCCATACGTCCCCGGAATCTTCGCATCCAGCAAGCGAAGGTAAACCCCCAGTTGCGCCCGATGGTGCACCAGGTGATTCATCACCATTTCGCGCCAAACCTGGTAGCGCGGCTGATCGATCCACACCTGGCCGCCAAAGATAAATTGCCAGTGCTTGTCCCACCGCCCGGGCGTCACCGAGGCCAGAGCCGCGCGCGCTGTGGGCAGTTCCCGGTCAAACTTCTCCAGAAGCTCCGCCTTGCTGGCCGGCACATACTGCTCCCACTTGTGGTCGGCCGGCAAATCCATTTTGTCCTTGGTAAGCGTCTCCAGGGCCCAGTCCCCGGTCATATCCGTGACGTGCCCAGCTAATCTGCCCAGGCTCATTGACTTGGTATGCGGCTTCCAGTTGAAATCCGCATCCTCCGGCAATGCCTCAAATACCTTTCGGGTCCGCTTCGATTCACGGTCAAACTCGCTCTCCAGCTCTTTTTGGATGTCCATTTGCGCAACCTCCTCCGTTGCGAAATAAGCATAACCGAAGATCTAGTGAAAAGGCGAATAAAAAGCGATAATCTTTTCCACAGGTATCTTGCCTCCCGCAGAGTCGCGGACGCGGGCAAATCTTTGTGATGCTAGAATGTGATACATGAAGACTGTTTCTGTCCGCGATCTCCGCTACGACTTCCCCAAGGTCGAAGAACTGCTTCGATCAGGCGAGGAAATCCGCATCACCAAGCGTCGCCGCGTGATTGCGCGGCTAACACCCGAGCCAATGGACAGACCCCCACTCCCCGATTTTCTCGGGCAAATGCGGGAGATCTTTGGTGACAAAGTCCTGAAGGTGACAGGCGCCCAGATCATTTCAGAGGATCGAGACGGGTAATGATCTATCTCGACGCGAGCATTGTCTTCTCTCTCTATTGCCCCGATCGGAATTCGGCCTTTGCTTTGTCGTTGATCGCTGCCGCCGGTGCCCCGCTCATACTCTCTTCGCTCTGTGAATTCGAAACGGTGAATGCTTTCAGCCTATCGGTGTTCCGCAAAGAGATGATGGAACATGAAGCACTGCGTGCTCGACAAAAACTCGATCTCAATATCGAGTGGGGCGCATATCTCGTCCGACCACTGCCTGAAAGCTCATTCACGCGTGCCAAGGCTCTGGCGCAAAAGATCACGCCCTCCATCGGCGTGCGCGCAACCGATCTGTTGCACATAGCCGCGGCACTCGAACTCGGCGCAAAATCTCTCTTCACCTTTGACCAGAGGCAGCATGAAGCCGCGCAGGCAGCGGGCCTGAAGCTGAACCAGCTTCCCACGCCTTGAAAGGGCGGCTAATGGCTCACCCGCTCGACTTACTTTGGCAGCGCAAACGCCACGTATGCCCCGCCCTGCGGTCCCGTCGAATCCCGCGCCCCACTCGCAGCGATCACCACGAACTGCTGCCCGTCGACCATGTAAGTCGCGGGCGTTGCCACTCCGGAGTACGGCAGTTCCGTCTCCCACAGCAGTTTCCCGTCGCGGCTGTCGAAGGCGCGGAATCTATGGTCGTAGATGGTTGCGCCGATGAAGAGAACTCCGCCTGCTGTGACGATGGGGCCGCCGTAATTCTCCGAGCCCGTATTCTTTAGCCCTTTGGCCGCCAGTTCGGGATATTCACCCAGCGGAATCTTCCACAGATACTTGCCCGTCTTCAGGTCGATGGCGTTCAGTGTGCCCCAGGGCGGCGCGATGGCCGGGTAGCCGTCGGGGTCAAGAAACTTGCGGTAGCCGGTGAAGGTGAATCTATCCGGAGCCTCGTCGCCCGCAGATGTTTGCGGCTGGTCGCTCACTTGCATGAAGCGCAGCAAGGCCTCCAGGTCCGGCCCCTGCACATCGGGTGCGGGCGGCATCTGGTTCTTGCCGTTCTGAATCATGTCCACGATCTGCGCCCTGGTCAAGCGGCCTCCCACGCCGATGAGCATGGGGAACGCCGGAGCAATTCCCTCCATGTGGTCGCCGTGGCACAGGCCGCAGTGATCCGCATAGACCTGGGCGCCTGCCTTGTCCGCAGGCGCCTGCGCGGTCATCGCCTGTACCGGCAGGGATGCCAGTTCTTTCGCCGCATCGCTCTTGGCCGCGGGAGATCCCGTGCGTAGATAATCGACCAGCGCGCTCAGGTGCGAGTCGTCGATATTCGGAAACGACGGCATGCGCCCGTTGCCCTTCTTCACGTTGTCCGTGACCTGCTGCACCGACAGGTGGCCGAACACATCCACCAGGGATGGGAATGCCGGCGGAGCCCCGGCGCGATCGGGTCCGTGGCACATGGCGCATTGCGTCTGGTAAACCTGGGAGCCGGGGCTGCCGCCATGCGTCGCCGGAATCAACCCGCCCAGCCAGGCCATCTCATTGGCGTTGACGTAGAGAACATCCGTAGCGGGATTGATCGCCGGTCCGCCCCACTCCGCGCCCCCGTCGTAACCTGGAAAAATGATCGTCTGTTTGCCTACGGCAAAGGGAATGAACTGCCCATCGCTGTTGAAGGTCTTGAACTCCTTCACGGCCCAGTCGTGCGCCTCGGGCGTGCGCGTGGTCAGCATGTCCTCGGTGAGCCGCTGGCGGGCAAAGGGCTCCGGCGCATCCGGCCTGGGCTGCGTCGGCGCGGTCACTTCACCGGGAACGGTGCTCGTGGGATAAGGCAGTTCGTGAATCGGAAATAGAGGCTTGCCGCTAATCCGATCGAACACGTAGAGATAGCCCTGCTTGGTGGTCTGCGCCAGCGCATCGATGCTCTTGCCATCACGCTTCAGCTTGAAAAGCGCCGGCTCCGAAGGAAAATCCCGGTCCCAGATGTCGTGGTGCACTCCCTGGAAGTGCCACAGGCGCTTGCCGGTGTTTGCGTCGAGCGCCAGAATTGTGTTGGCGTAGAGATCGTTGCCCAGCCGGTCGCCGCCATAGAAGTCGAAGACCGCCGAGCCGGTTGGCGCGTACAGAATCCCATGCTCGGCATCGAGAGCCATACCGGCCCAGTTGTTCGCCGCACCTGCCGTCTTCCATGCGTCCGGCGGCCAGGTTTCGTAGCCCGGCTCGCCTGGGCGCGGAATGGTATGAAAGCTCCAGCGCAACTTGCCCGTATGCACGTCGAAGGCACGAATATCCCCAGGCGGCGCGGGATGCGTCTCGGGATTGCGCCCGCCCACGATGATCATGTCCTTGTAAACAACGCCGGGCGTGGTCAGCACAATCGACTGCTCTTCGAAATTGCCGCCCAGACCCCTGTCCAACCCTTTACGCAGATCGATGCGTCCACTTTCGCCAAAGCCCTCGATCGGCTTCCCTGTTTCCGGATCCAGGCAATAAAGAAAGTTCATGATGCCGGCAAACAGGAGACTCTGCTTGCCGTCTGTCCACCACGTCATTCCGCGCGCCGGCTGGTTGCCGCCAACGCCTGAGTCGAATTTCCA
>JBEKFD010000159.1:0-11599 GCA_050013495.1 Occallatibacter sp.
ATTGTCTCGTTCGCGGTGTTTCTGGGGCTTGGCGACCGCCGATTGAGGGCGCAGCGGGACGAAATCAAATTCAATGCGGCGTTGTTTGTGGCGCATGTTGCGTGCGTTTGCGTATTGGTGCTGGTAAACCTGTCGGCTCGGCACGATGCTGGCTCATGGCTGAATACCCGCCCGGGGCTGTTGCTGTCTGGGGCTGTGCTGCTGTCTGCGGTTGGGCTGGCCGCGTTGGCCTGCATCCCAATGAACGCGTGGATGAGCACGGCACGCGAGACGAGCCCGGTGTGGATTTATGCGGCGCTGGCGGGCATTGCGGCATGGTTTCTGCGTTCTCCAGCGCAGGGTCTGTGGATTCAATCGAGTGCCGCGAATGTTTACCATCTGCAGGTTGTGACGTTTCGTTCGGTGCAGGCGGTGCTTGGGTTCCTGCTGCCGAACCTGGTGGTGGATGCGGGTCCGTTTGTGATTGGGACACCGCAGTTTTCGGTGTCGGTGGGCGCACCCTGCTCCGGCATTGAAGGGCTTGGGCTGGTGCTGGTGTTCACCCTTGTCTGGCTGTGGTTTTTCCGCAAGGAGAACCGGTTTCCGCAGGCGCTCGTGCTGATTCCGTGCGCGCTGGTGTGCGCGTTCGTGCTCAACGTGGCGCGCATCGCCGTGCTCATTCTCATTGGCAATGCGGGCGCGCCGGAGGTAGCTTTTGTGGGCTTCCATTCGCAGGCAGGGTGGATTGCGTTTACGCTGGTGGCGCTCGGGTTTTCAATGGCCACGCAGAGGTTGGGATGGGTAAGAAAGCCGATTGCCGGGCCATCTCCACAGCTTGCCGGAATTGGCGAAACGTATGCCTCCGGGGCTAAAGCCCACGCTGATTCCAATGGCTCTATGCAGGGGTTAAAACCCCCGCCTCCCTTCGTACTGAGCTTCTCCGCAACCTCATTTGCCCCTGCGATAAACGTCTCAGCAGTCTATCCCGCGGCAGCGCACGGCGAGTCTTCGGCAACTGCCTGCTATCTGCTTCCATTCCTCGCCATTCTTGGCGCTTCGTTCATCTCCAAGAGCGCTTCGGGTTATTTTGAGTGGCTTTACCCGCTGCGGTTTGTGGCGGCGGCGGCCGCGCTTTGGGCTTTCCGGCGCGAGTACCGTTCGATGAACTGGCGATTTGGCTTGGCTGCGCCGTTGACCGGGTTGGGGATTTTTCTGGTCTGGATTGCGCCGGAGTTGTGGGTTCATCCTGCAGCGGTGAGTTCACTGGGCTCCGCGCTGGCGGCGCTTTCACCTTTCGCGCGGATGGCCTGGGTTGCGGCGCGCGTGGCGGCTGCGGTCCTGACCGTTCCGCTGGCTGAGGAACTGGCGTTTCGCGGGTACCTGGCGCGACGCCTGGTGGCGAGGGGCTTTGACGAAGTTCCCTTTGGGCGGTTGACATGGGTATCCATCGCGGTGTCGTCGCTGGCGTTCGGTGCGATGCATGGGCAGCACTGGCTGGTGGGAATTGTGGCAGGCCTGGCGTATGCTGTCCTGCTGAGGGGCAAAGGACGGATGGGCGATGCGGTGGTGGCGCACGCGGTGAGCAATCTGCTGCTGGCGGCGTGGGTTCTTGCGCGCGGCGATTGGGGAATGTGGTAAGGCTGTTATTAGAGGGCTCAGAGGCACTATGGACAACGAGCGGATTCGGGAGATTTGCATGGCTCTGCCCCATGTTTCGGAGACGGTGGGTTGGGGACATCACCTGGTCTACTGGGTGGGCGACCGGGACATTGGCGGCAAGATGTTTGCTTCCACAGATCTGGATGGAACCGGGGTCGGGGTGCTGGGATTTCATTGTGGGGCGGAGCGGTTTCATGAACTGCTGGAGAAAGATGGGATTCGCCCAACGCCTTACTCGGCCAAGTTCTTCTGGGTGACGCTGGAGCGGTGGGATGCGCTGCGGCCCAGGGAGATTGAAGAGGAGCTCAAGCGGGCTCATGAGCTGATCTATGAAAAGCTCCCCAAGCGGACCAAGGCGGTGCTGGCCATGCCTGAAAAGGAACGGGCGAAGTTGATTAAGGAGCGGAAGAAGGCGGTTAAAGACAGGGAAAAGGGAACAGGGAATAAGGGACTGAGGGACTAGGGACTGAGGGACTGGGCTCCAGCTCTCTATGTCTGGGAACCGGATGAGATGCGGCTTCGTATTCTGGATTGGGCCGATTGGCCGGCGAGGCGGGTGGGGCGATGGTGAAGTTTCTGCTGTGGTGCATTCTGTTTATCTTGTGTTGGCCGCTGGCGCTGCTGGCGCTGGTGCTGTATCCGTTCGTGTGGCTGCTTCTGCTTCCCTTCCGGCTGGTGGGGATTGCCGTGGGCGGGGCGCTGGAACTGGTGAGCGCGGTGGTGACGCTGCCGGTGCGGGTGCTGCGTGCGATTTGATTGGAAAAGCTAAGAGATAGGGAACCGTAAATCGGTGGAGCTATCCCACCCTTGCCGGAAAAACAAGAACCCCGGACCCAGAGAGCGCCCCGATGGGGCACCCGAAGCTATTTCCGATTAGAAATCTCTGGAGATCCGTTGCGGCGCCGATGAAATGGGTGAGGCGCTTCTCATGAATCGAAATCGAACAATTTGGGTTGGGGCGGCAATGGTGCTGCTGGCGGCGGCGGCGGCGTGCTCGGCGGATGAGGTCTTTCCGGTGGTGCACAACGAGCCAATTGCGGTGCGGGTTCTGGAGGGCAAGAGCGGCGCTCCGCAGGCGCGGGTACACGTTGTGCTGGTGGCTGGATATAGCCGGCGCGACCTGGCGCTGGGCATGTGGCGGGAAGAGGCGGTGACGGACGGCGCGGGGACGGTTGGCTTGTCCGATGCGCTGAGGAATCTGCCTCTGTTGCGTGTGGAGGTGCTGAAGCGCGGCTCATGTGCGTCGGATGCAGGTGAAGCGGCAATCAGCGTGGAGCGGATCAGGCGCGATGGACTTAGTGAGGCAAATCGCTGCGGAACGGCTGTGGCTGTGGACATGCCGGGCGTTCTGGCGGTGTATGTGAAGGGGAAGACCGGTGCAGCGAAAACAGGGCAGTCACCGGCGGCTCAACCCGCGATGAAGGCTCCGGGCAAGGCTGCGCTGAAGAATACGGCTCCCGTCCCGGCACTGACGGACTCCGAGATCGACGAGGTGCTTTCGGAGCAGAACTGAACCGGTCCCCTTTGCGGTCGGCTTGCGGAGGCGGGGTTGGCTGGGATAGCGTGAGCCCTATGGCTGGAGTTTCGCTGCTTCTGGAAGACAAGGTCGCGCTGATTACCGGCGGTTCGCGGGGAATCGGGGCAGAGATGGTGCGGGTGTTCGCAGAGGCTGGGGCGCGGGTGGCGTTCAGCTACGAAAAGTCACGCGACCGGGCCGAAGCGCTTGCCGTTGAGTGCGGCGGACCTGCACGATGCGTGGCGATCCAACAGGAATTGAGTATGCCGGAGGATGGGCGGGCGCTGGTGGCTGCGGCGGTGCGGGCGTTTGGGCGGCTGGACGTGCTGGTGGCCAATCATGGAATCTGGGAAGCGGCGGACGCTCCGATTGCCGCCATGAAAGAGGCCCAGTGGCGGCGAACGCTGGGTGTGAATCTAGACTCGGTGTTCGGGCTGGTGCAGGCGGCTGTTGGCGAGATGCAGCGTCAGGGGCGCGGCGCGGATGGCGTAGCTGGGCACATTGTGCTGATCAGCTCGACCGCCGGGCAGCGCGGCGAGGCTTACCACGCGGACTACGCCGTGACGAAAGGAGCGCTGATCAGTCTGACAAAGAGCCTGTCGAGCGAGTTGGCGCCGCAGGGGATTCGCGTGAATTGCGTGGCGCCGGGGTGGGTGGAGACGGACATGTCGGCGGCGACGCTGGGAGATGCAGACATGGGGCCGAAGATTGCTGCCGGGATTCCGGTGGGGCGGGTGGCGAGTCCCCGGGAGATTGCGGGGCCGGTGTTGTTCTTGTGTACACCGCTGGCCGGATTCATCTCCGGCGAAGTGTTGAACGTCAACGGCGGTGCGGTGCTGGTGGGATGAAAATCTGAAACTGCGTTGGGTGCGGGCCTCAGGGTTGAAGGGTACGGGCTTCAGCCCGTAAATCTCGCGCCGATTTTGGTATTCGGCTTTAGCCGCCGAGGGAATGAAAGTTCAGGGATTCTTCCCTCGGGGGCTAAAGCCCAGCCGTCTTGGTAGGTCAATGTACGGGCTGAAGCTCGTACCCTTCAAGCCCGTTCCCTTCACCGGAGACGGAGTGATTCGACAGTTTCTTAGGGAGAGTAATTCGATGCGGAGAGTTTTGGCGATGGGGCTGGCGGTGGCGCTGACGATGTGGCCTCATGCAGTGGGGGCGCAGACAACCCCTCAGGCCGCGACGTCGGTCCAGGCCGCGGACGACGAGGGCGCAAGGAACGCCAAGCAGGCGCGCGCGGTGCTTGACCAGATGGTGCAGGCGCTGGGTGGGCAGGCGTGGCTAAACATGAAGAACATTGAGCGCCAGGGGCAGGTGGCGGCGTTCTACCATGGACACCCTGACCTGGGGACGACCGAGTACTTCGAGTTTCACCAGGGTCCTGACCACGACCGCCTCGAGTACACCAAGCATCGCGACGTGGTTCAGTTTTACGTGGGCCGCACCGGCGAGGAAGTCACCTACAAGGGTAACGCGGCGCTTCCGCAGGACCAGGTGGACGACTACCTGCGGCGGCGGGACCATTCCATTGAGACGGTGGTCAAGACCTGGATGAACGATCCCAAGACGATTCTGATCTACGAAGGCCAGCGGCTGGCCGAGCGGCACCTGGCCGACCAGGTAACGCTGATTTCGGCCGATAACGATTCGGTGACCATCCAGACGGATGCGCAGACGCACCTGCCCCTGCGCCGGACGTTTCAGTGGCGCGATCCGCTCTACAAGGACAAGAACACGGACGCCGAGGAGTACGACGATTACCACACCATGGATGGCTTCCCGACGCCGTTCACGATTTCCCGGTACAAGAACGACGATGAGATCCGGCAGTATTACATCGTCCACGTGAAATATAACCAGGATCTTCCGGCTGACTTCTGGAGCGTGGAGGCGGCGGAGAAGAGGATCAAGAAGTAGGCTGCCAAGGTCGATAAGCTGTTTGTTTTCTGTTCGCCCAAGTAACCATAAAGTAATAGAAATGCACACGACAATTGAATTTGAAGAAACAAAATGCCGCCTAAACGCACTGAATGGGAGAATTCCTTTCAACGGCGGTTAACACTTAAGTTGCACTTTGTTATGACGTTAATCCTTGCCTTAAGCATCATAACTGGGTAGAAACTAGATGACTGCCCCAGATGCCCATGCTCGCATGAGGGCGGAATCTCTGTTCGGATTTAACCAGGTCGAGCAACCTGTAAAGCAAGCTGAGTACCCAGAGGAGGGTTACTTCGGGTGTCAAGCCGCATCCCCATCGACGGCCAAGAACTCCTTACCGTCAGGGAAGTAGATTGCCTCGATGAGGTGCATGCCGTGCCGGATAGAGTGAAGCGCCCCGGCGGCAACGAGACGGAAAGCGAACTGGATCGTCAGATTCTTTCCTACAGCCATCGCTTCGACATTCAGACCGGTTTGCTGAATCATCAGGCCATCCAGCATGCGCTGGCGGGGAAGCTGAAGATTCGGGCGGATGGCGGTGAGGTGGCCCTTATCTGGATCGATCTGGTGAACCTGCGGCGTGAATTCTCGCTGTGGGGCTGGGCGGGCGCAGAGGCCATGACGCGCCGGGTTGCGGCGACCTTGCGATCGGTTGTGGACTCCGGCGCGCTGCTGGGCCGGGTGGGCGGCCGCAGCTTTCTGGTGGCGATGGATGCCGGCAAGCACGACAAGCAAAGCAGGCAGCGGATTCAGGCGGTGGTCGATGCGCTCACCCCGGCCAGAAACCGAGGGTCTGAGACACGGCCGGAGGTTGCCGCAGGGGTGGCGTTTTTCCCGGTTGACACTGAGTCAGTGGAGGACCTGGTGCGGTTTGCGAGCCTGGCCGCGATGCGCGCCGGACATGTGAAGAGCCGGTCGGTGGTTGCGTTCCATGCCGGCATGAATTCGCTGATTGTGCGCGACCATGCGATGGAAGTGGAGATGCGGAAAGGGCTGGATCAGGGCCAGTTCTGGCTGGCTTACCAACCCAAGATAGCCCTGGACACGGGCGAGATTCTGGGCGCCGAGGCGTTGATCCGCTGGCAGCACCCGCAGTGGGGCGCGGTGACGCCGGGCGAGTTCATCCCCATTGCGGAGAGATCCGACCTGATTCACCGCATCTTCAACCTGGCGCTGCGAACGGCGCTGGAACAGATGCAGCGCTGGCACGGCAGGGGGCTTCGCCTGCCGCTGATGGCGGTGAATGCATCGGCGGCCAACGTGCGCTCAGACGACTTTGCGCGAACGGTACGCACCATGATGGGTGAGACGCCGATTGGCGAGACGGAAGTGGAACTGGAGATGACGGAATCGCTGGCCTTCGAGGACGAGGAGCTGTTCACACAGCGAATGCGGCAGTTGAAGGCCATCGGGGTGCGGGTTGCGATTGACGATTTTGGGACCAGGTACACAGGCTTCAACGTGCTGAAGCGTCTGCCGCTGGACACGATGAAGATTGACCAGTGCTTCATCCACGGGATCGACCACTCGCCGGGGATGCGGTCGCTTTGCCATACGATTGTGGCCATGGCGCGGCAGTTGAACCTGCGTACCGTGGCCGAGGGGATCGAGGAGCAAGGCGAACTTGAGGTGATGCGGGAGATCGGCTGCGATGCCGGGCAGGGCTACCTGTTTCAGCGGCCGGTGCCGGCGGAGGAGTTTGCGGAATTTCTTGAGGAGTGGCCGCAGCGCAGGCACGGGTTTGGTTTTGTCAGAATGCGCCGGATGCAGGAACACGATCCGCTTTGCGGCATCGCATAGCAAGCGGGTCCAGGTGAGCAGGCGCTTGTTTATAATCCAGACGAGCACGAAGCGGGGCAGCCCGCCTGCTGTCTGGAGCTAGAGAATGACCTTCGACATCCAGGAGATCCTGGGTTTTCTTCCCCACCGCTACCCGTTCCTGTTGATCGACCGCGTGGTGGAGTTTGAGCCAACCAAGCGGCTGGTGGCCATCAAGAATGTCACCATTAACGAGCCCTTCTTCCAGGGACATTTCCCTGGATTCCCGATCATGCCGGGGGTGCTGGTGGTGGAGGCGATGGCGCAGGCCGGCGGCATCATCATGATGGCCGAGATTCCCGACCGCGAGAAAAAGCTGGTAGTGTTCACAGGCATTGAGCGAGCCAAGTTTCGCCGGCCCATCACGCCCGGAGATCAGATAAGGATTGAGGTGGAAGTGCTCTCCTTCCGCACACGAGCCGGTCGCATTCAGGGCCGGGCAACGGTGGACGGCAAGCTGGCCTGCGAGGCGACACTGACCTGCCAAGTGGTTCCGCGGGTGCGGGAGACAAGGCCGGCGGCGTCCGAGCCAGCAGCCGGATCGGGTTCCCAGGGCGGCGAGGCGCCGGCGGAGTGAGCATCCATCCCAGCGCGGTGATTGCCGCGGGAGCCGTGGTGCCGGAGTCCTGCACGGTGGGGCCATTTTCAACCATCGGGCCGGACGTGGCGCTGGGAGTGGACTGCGTTCTGATTTCGCACGTGGTGCTGGACGGGCGGACACGGATCGGGGCGCGGAATATCTTTCATCCCTTTTGCGCGGTGGGTGTTTCCCCGCAGGATCTGAAGTACGCCGGCGAGCCGACCGAGACGGAGATCGGCGACGGCAACACTATCCGCGAGTCGGTGACCATCAGCCGCGGGACCGTTGGCGGCGGGGGGATTACGCGGCTCGGGTCGGGCAATCTGCTCATGACCTGCGTGCATATTGGCCACGACAGCCAGGTGGGCAGCCATTGCATTCTGGCTAACGCGGCCACCCTCGCTGGACATGTGGTGATCGAGGATTACGCCACCGTGGGCGCGTTCAGCCCGGTGCATCAGCATTGCACGGTGGGCCAATATGCGTTTATTGGCGGCGGGACTATTGTGACCCAGGACGTGCTGCCGTTTTCGAAGACTTCGGGGCGGCGCGAGAACAAGGCCTTCGGGGTGAACAGCGTTGGCCTGCAACGACGGGGATTCGGCGCGGAGCGGATCAGGGCACTGCAGAAGGCGTTCCGGTTGCTGTTGGTGTCGAAGCTGAACACCACGCAGGCGCTTGAGAAGATGCGCGAGCTCATCGCCGGCGGTACGGCCGGCGAAGACGTGTCGCTGTTGGTGGGGTTCATTGAGCGCAGCGAGCGCGGGGTTATCAAGTAGGAGCACTGCCGAAACGCCCTACACTCCTTCGATCATGAACGAATTTCAATTCAATTTGCTTGTTTTGGATTGTCCACGATCCGGATGGACGCCGTTGCCTTGACTGTGACGCAGGCCGTAGGCGGCGGGGTCAAGCCGGTCGGTGGCGGGTCGTCTTGTTTGCCGACACAGGGGGTCCAGGTCAGGCCAATGGTGTAGTCGCCGGGGGGTCTTTGCGGCCCGCCGAACGCGCCAAGTTGCCCTTCCAGGGGAACGATTTTTCCCTTCTCCAGCAGAATTCGACCGCTGCCGTGACCCGTGCAGATGTGAGCGTCTCCGAAGACCGCGGAGCCGGGCAGTAGTTTGCCTCGTGAGTCGCGAATCTGGATACCCACAACGTCGCACGGGTCCATGACGGGATCCGCACTGAAGACTGGAACGTCGGAACTGAGATTCTCGACGGCGGCATGAATTGGAATCTCATCGCCGACTCGGAACTCGGATTTGTCAAACGCGATGTCCGCGCGCAGCCCTTTCGTCAGCGGACCCCATCGCCGGGCAACGGTTGTGGGATCGGCGATCTGGATGTTCAAGGGATTGGACGCAGCGAACCGGATTTCCTTTTCCTCCAGCGACCCGTTCATTACGAAGACCTGCAGGGTATGTTCGCCAATTCCACTCCACCGGTAGATGGCGCCGGAGTCGACATCGAATCCGGATTGCCAGTCGCCGGGTTCGTGTTCGAATGCCTGGGTCTTGCAGCCTTTGAATGCAAGCGGCGGCATCTCGTCGATGCGCGTGGCGCCGTCAGGAGAGCGGCTGTGGAGGTAAAGCGTCGGGCAGTCTGCGGTGGGCGCTGGAATGGGGCTTGCCGGGTCAAGCGAGAGGCGCAGGAAGAACGGCTCCCCGGCGTTATAGATGCTTTTGTTGGTGGTCAGCCTGAAGGGAAAGGGCTGGCCGTTCGGCACCGATGCGGCGTCCGCGAGGGAGCCGGACGGATCGACGACGCTCAAGGGACTAATATCGATGTTGGAGCAGACCGGCTTCAGGAGCGAAGGGGCTACGACCAGTGGGGGGCCCCACATCGATTTTGGCTGGAGGCAATGACGGCCGGCATCGGGCGAGCTGCTTCTCCAGCGCCAGGTTTGTTGCGTAGCTTGACCGGCGGCGAGGGTGAGAAGCGGGAGTGGAATCTGGTTGACAATAAATGGCTCATCGCCTTCAACGCGGTCGGGGTTGAAATTAGGACCGATGAAGTGTTCCTCGAAGATGCACGAGTGACCTGAAATATTACGCTTGCTGACAAGGATGACCGCGTACTTGACCGCCTGATTGTTGGGCTTGACTGCTCCTTCTTCGTTGCCGAACTGGAGCGTGATATCGAAATCGGGGGCGTTGCAGGCCGGGGGCGTGGCCGATGGGGACGAACCGGGCGCTTGGGCCGTGGTGGAGGCGGGAACAGCCAGGAGCGCCTGCACGGCCAGCGCGCAGGCCAGAACGGTGGTGCTTTTTCGTCGCGGGTGGATCATCGGTGGCTCCGATCAGCCTTTTGGCGACTCGGCAGATGCGCCGGGTTGCGCGGCCGGCAGTGGAGTGAATGAGAGATACTGTAATTCAGACTGGTCCAGGCGAGCTACGTAATGATTGGGAGCATCGTGATCTTGCATTCCGCGCTTTCCCGCGCACTGGGCGGAGCGTCGGCCGCATGAAGCTCGGTCTCATCGCCGGCAATGGGCGGTTTCCGTTTCTGCTGCTGGACGCGGCGCGGGCGCAGGGACTGGCGGTGACTGTCGCGGCGATTCGCGAGGAGACGGACGCGGAGATCGACCGGCGGGCGGCGGCGGACCCGCTCATCAGCGTGCATTGGCTCTCGCTGGGCGAGCTGTCGCGGCTGATCGAGGTCTTCCGCAAGGAAGGCGTGACCCGGGCCGTGATGGCCGGGCAGGTGAAGCACAAGCAGATTTTTTCGAGCATCCGGCCCGATTGGCGGCTGGCCAAGCTGCTCTTGAATCTGCGCACGCGGAATACCGACATGCTGCTGGGCGCAGTGGCCAAGGTGCTGGGCGACGAGGGCATTGAGCTGATCAGCTCGACGGCGTTTCTTGAGCCGCTGCTGGCCTCGGAAGGCGCGATGACCGAGACCGTGCCGGGCGGGCGTGGGCCGGACGAGGAAGAGCGCAAGAATATCGAGTACGGGCTGGGCGTGGCGCGGGCTTTGGCTGCCTTCGACATTGGGCAGACGGTGGTGGTGGCGGCGCAGGCCTGCGTGGCCGTAGAGGCGATGGAGGGCACCGACGCGGCGATTGAGCGCGCCGGGGCGTTGATGCGGTCGCTCAATGAAGGAGCGGCTTCGACGCTGGCGCGCAAATTGACGATTGTGAAGGTGGCCAAGCCCAACCAGGACATGCGGTTCGATGTGCCGGTGATCGGCGTGCGGACGGTGGAAACGATGATGCGCGCCGGGGCGACCTGCCTTTCCGTAGAGGCTGGGCGGACGCTGCTGTTTGACCGCGAGGCGCTGCTGGAGCGGGCTGCCTCGGCAGGGATTGCCATTGTGGGGTCGGCGCGCGCAAACTGACTCTGATTTTCAGCCGGAGAATTTTGAGAGTCCCGGCCGCTCGATTTCCCGTCCAATCGAGTGGAGGTCCCCGTGAGAAAACCATGGTTTTTTGTTTTGGCCGCGGCGCTGCTGTTGGCGGTTCTTTATAGCACAGTGCATGCCGCCGATGAGCCGATGCCTGCCGTGGGGCAGGCGGCGCCGACATTCACGCTGCCGTCGCAGGATGGCTCGCAGATTTCTCTCGTCAGCTTCAAAGGCAAGTGGGTGGTGCTGTACTTCTATCCCAAGGACATGACCCATGGATGCACCATCGAGGCGCATAACTTCCAGCGCGACCTGGCGCAATACGAAGCCAAGAATGCGGTGATTGTGGGCGTGAGCGTGGACACTCCCGACAGCCACAAGGAGTTTTGCACCAAGGAAGGGCTGACCTTCCGGCTGCTGGCCGACCCGGAGCACAAGGTGGTGGATCAGTACGGCTCGCTTGGCGACTACATGGGCGTCAAGATTGCCCACCGCAACACCTTTCTGATCGATCCGCAGGGAAAGATTGTGAAGGTGTGGACCAAGGTCGATCCAGAGGTGCATTCAGCGGAAGTGCTTGCGGCGATTCCGGCGAGCTAGGTCACAAGAGGTTTGCGATTTCCCACCCATTCGACAAAAAGAAGTCGCGACCCAGAGATTCTCTCTTGAAAAGCAAGCGTTTTCGGCGGGGATGCATTGGATTTTCAAGGCATGACGGGTCTATCCCTCCGATGTTTTGTGGGGCCGAGCGGAGCTCTGCCCGCCCG
>JBEKFD010000160.1:0-12043 GCA_050013495.1 Occallatibacter sp.
GGGCATCAGACGAAGCGCTGGAATCCGAAGATGAAGGAATACATCTTTGGCGAGCGCAACGGAATTTACATCATCGACCTGCAGAAGACGCTGAAGCTGTTCAAGGATGCGTCGAAGTTCGTTACCGACCTGTGCGCCAGCGGCAAGACGATTTTGTTCGTCGGCACCAAGCGCCAGGCGCAGGACGCGGTGGCTGAGGAGGCCACCCGCGCAGGGATGCCGTACATCAACCAGCGCTGGCTGGGCGGCTTGCTGACCAACTGGGTGACGGTGCAGAAGAGTGTAAAGCGCCTTCAGGAACTCGACGAGATGGCCACGGATGGCCGCTATGAGCTGCTGACCAAGAAGGAAGTAATCAAGCTGGAGCGGGAGCGCAAGCACCTGCAGGCCAACCTGGCCGGCATCAAGACCATGAAGCGGCTGCCGGACGCGCTGTTCATTGTCGACTCGAACAACGAGGCGATTGCCGTGAAGGAAGCCCGCAAGTTGGGCATTCCCGTGGTTGCCGTGGTTGATACCAACTGCGACCCGACGGTTGTCGATTACGTGATTCCTGGGAACGACGATGCGCTGCGCGCCATTCGCCTGTTCACCTCGAAGATCGCCGATTCTGCGGCCGAGGGCGTGAATCTGGTGGGCGACAAGGCCTTTACCGAGGAACTGCCGGTTGCCGCGGCGGAAGAGTCAATTTCGGCCGAAGCTGCTCCGATCGAGGAAGTTGACCTGGAAGCCGCGCTGGGCGGGGGAATTCGCAAGGCGCCGGCCGTGGTTGCCGCTCTGGACGAGGCTGAAGTAGCCGAGGGCTGAGCCGGGGTCGCACCAGAAGTGCGGATACTTGAGATCAGCGTGGCCGCGCACCAAGACAGCCACGCTTTTCTTATGCCACCACCTGCGGTGGGGCAGGCACCTGCGGTGCGGCAGACGCTGCTTCGCAGCCATTTCGTTCAGGCCGTATGAGCGATGGTGGCAGAGGTTAAACAACAGGAAGCCCAACGCGGGCTGCGGAAATCAGGATAAAGAGAGATGACGACAGTGAGCGAAAAGATTGATGCCAAGTTGGTGAAAGAGCTTCGCGAGAAATCGGGAGCGCCGATGGGCGACTGCCTGAAGGCTTTGCAGGAGACCAAGGGACATATCGAGGACGCCTTTGTGGTGCTCCGCAAGCGCGGCATGGCCTCCATGCAGAAGAAGGCCGCGCGCTCGACCAATGAAGGCGCGGTGGGCACCTACATCCACGCCGGCGGCAAGATCGGCGTAATCATTGAAGTGAACTGCGAGAGCGATTTTGTGGCGCGTACGGATGACTTCCAGGAACTGCTGAAGGACATCGCGATGCACATCGCTGCCAGCGACCCGCGTTACGTGAAACCGGAAGACGTGACGATTGAGGACCTGGAGCGCGAGAAGGAGATCTATCGCGCGCAGGCCGCCGCGACCGGCAAGCCTGCGCCGGTGATCGAGCGCATTGTGGATGGCAAGATGGCCAAGTTCTACGAGGAGGTTTGCCTGCTGGAGCAGCCCTTCATCAAGGACCAGGCGGTGAGCATCAAGGAACTGATCGCGCAGAAGGTGGGCAAACTGGGCGAGAACATCACGGTGCGGCGTTTTGCCCGCTTCAAGGTGGGTGCCCCGGACTGGACCGTGGCGCAGACCAAGGCTCCCGAAGGGGCGGCCGAGTAGCTGCAAGGCAGGGAACAGGCAACAGGAAAGGCCCGGGGCATGCGCTCCGGGCTTTTTCCTTTTCAGGGAAGATTGGCCCATTGCACAAGTTCGAGAATTCTCCGCCGTGGTGACGCACTTCGCCTTCGCTTTGCGCACTCTCAGTAACGGGCATCCGGGTTGAGCAATACGCCCCCCAGCGATTGGAAACCTTGAACCTGCCGGCACGAGTCGTTCTTCACGGCGCGGAAACCGGAAGGACTGCGACTGCCAAAGCTGTACGCACAGATGATTCGTCCTCCCGCGGCTTCAGGCTGTTTTCGCGATTCGTAAATGCGGGGCTGTGGGGTTCACTTGAAAACCCGGTTCCTGGGCTTGGTGTCTTCTCAGGCCCTGTTCCGGGGAGAAACCGTCTCCGGAAACGAACCATCACCAGCAAGGAGGTTGAGACAAAAATGCAAAACAAGAAACGGAAATTCCTGAGATTGTGCGCAGCGCTTGCACTGGCGATCGGGCTGGGTTGCCTGGTTGCCCATGCAGACTCTGTTTATGGAATCAACGTCAGCGCCACCACTGCTGACCCAACCGGAAACCCATTGCAGACAGACTCTATCGTCGGCAGCATTACCACGGACGGCACGATCGGGGTGATAGGTGCGGGCAACATTGTGACCTGGAATCTTAATTTGATCGACGGACTCAATGCCGCAAACGACGTCGATCTGACCCCCGCCAATTCCACGATCGTAGCGGACATCGGGGGCGCGCTGACGGCCAGCGCAAACGCACTTTCGTATAACTACAGCGTAGCCGGCGGCGGATTTGGGATCCAGGCAAACTCTCCCGGTCCGTTCAGCGGGTTCAGCTACTTCTGCCTCGATTCGGGTTGGTTCGCGTGTCTCGAAGGAGAAACCATCGCTCCACAGTATTATGCAAGCGATGGAGTGGTGTTGACAGGCGCAGACTCTCCGATCGGTAACCAACCGCTGACTCCACCAAGCTCCGGCTCTGCGACTCCTGAACCATCGAGCCTGCTGCTGCTCGGCACCGGCTTGGTGAGTGTGTTGGGAGCAGTGCGCCGCAAGGCCGGCCTGCGAGCTTCATTTCCCTAATTCCCGGACAGGGTAGTTTGAAGGCCTTGGGGACGCCCCAAGGCCTCTTTTTTCGGCATGGGTATTGCACGGCTACCCTTGCTGAGTGTTGGCCGGCCGCAGGACGACGACTGTTTGCATATCGATGGCGATGTGCAGGAGGATGGGAAGCAGCAGGTTGCCCGTGAGTAGAAAAAGCCCGCCGAAGGCCAAGCCGGCGATGCCGGTTTTGAGCATGCCCAGTTTGCCCTGGTAAATGTGATTTACCCCAAAAACTGCGGACGCGAGCAGGATGGTTGGAAGCAGCGACAGGTGCAGGGCGATGCCGTCCAGATAGCGGAACATGAAGCCGCGGCACAAAACTTCCTCGCAAACGCCGGCGGTGACTGAGATGGCCGCGAACCAGAGACGCTCCTCGTGCGTTTCCGGCAGCAGCTTCGAAACGTCGTTAAGGGAACGGCGATAGGCGGCGGCGTAGGCGGCGCGGAACTTCTCGCCGCGCAGGCTTTGGAATACAGGCATGAGGCCCAGGATGAAAAAAGCTGCCAGCAGGATGGCGAAGAGGATGCGGGCGTAGGCGGGCAGGCCGTGTCCCTGGCTTGCCGGCGGAAAGAACAGATTGCCAGACCCTGAAATCCAGAGCGCGGCTGCGGCTACCGGCCACTGGACGATCAGGACATACCGATAGAAGCCCACCTTTTGCGCGGAGTTCGCGATGTTACGCAGGAACGGGCGCTCGTAGAAGTAGCTCACCAGAGGGCTCACGACAATGAGCACGAAGGCAAGGAGGTGTTCCGAAAGCAATGCCAGAAAAGGCGACACTTGCATGACGAGATCTCCCGTATGTGAATGTATATTCACATTCGCATATTGTCAAGAGAGCCATTAAACTGACGTTTATGACACCGGCAAGCGGACAACCCAAGCAGGAGCGGAGCCGCCGGACGCTGGAGAAGCTTCTTGGCGCCACGGCCGAAATGCTTGAGAAGCACGGGCTCGAGGGCGCGACCATTCCGCGCATCGCAGCGCAGGCTGGGGTCTCCGTGGGGAGCGTGTATAGGCGCTTTGAGGACAAGGACGCGCTGTTCAGGGCTACGTTTCTCGATCTGATCGAACGAAGCGTGGAGTTAAACCAGAAGAATCTGCGGCCCGAGACCTTTGCAGGCATGACGCTGGAAGCGGTGGCGAGGGCTCTGGTGCGTGCGATGGTGCGGCAATTTCGCACGCAACCCGGCCTGCTGGGCGCGTTGCAGCATTTTCTGCAGTATCACCCCGACCTAGGATTCAGGGAGCGCGCGTTGGAGATGATCGCCGGCAACTACGGGCGGATTGCCGGAGTGCTTATGATCTTCCGCGACAGGATCACGCATAGTGCCCCGGAGCGGGCTGCGTTGTTCGCCATTCTGAGCGCGATTACCGTGATCCAGGCGCGCACGCTGGAGAACGATTCGGTGTGGGAAAAGGTTGCAGCGTTGGATGATCGAGAGTTGGAAGCGGAGGCGACGGATTTGATGGTTGCGTATCTTACTCGCCCGGCGAAAGAAGTTACGCCAAGCTAGTGTCCTGCGTTGATCGTCACTGCATGATTTTCGGATTGCGACCGGAGGACCCCATTCGAATTCGCTCAGAGCGGGCTTTCGACTCCGCCGGACGGAAAACGGTGCGCCTCGGCGAGGAAGCTAGTGCAAATCGTTCGTCGGCCGAAGGGGCGACCTTTCTGCTGAAGTAGCAGGCTTCGTCGATGCACCTCTGGGCGCTTGCGGAAAGTTGATCTTCTTCACCAGTGCCTTGTACCTCGGCTCGTCTTTCAGAGTAAGCAGGTCGGGCTCCACCAGACTCCAGAGAGCATCCGCCTCATGACGGGAAAAGGCGGCATCGAGGAGATCCAATGCTTCTTGCCGTTTGCCCAAAGCGACGCAGGTCTTGGCCAACATACCGGGGGAATATTTCCCCATTGCGTAATATTCCTCTTGCTTGGTGTAGAGATTCTGCAATAGTCCGCTCTCCCCGCTCCTTGTGTATCCCGCCCGCGCCGAAGCCATAATGTCTTTCAGCACCGCATCGTTCCGGACCTCGGCGGCCTTTTGGCCCTCATCCAGGAAGGTGCGAAAGTCATGAAGTTCGAAACTGATGATAGCCAGATAGAAGTGAGGCGAATAGAACTGTGGGTCGGTGCGCTCCACACTCTTGAGAAGTGCGATACCTTCCTCCCTTCTCCCCGAGTCGAACAGAACAATGCCTTTGTCGGAAAGGGTTGAGTGCGAAGCAGGGTCCAGTTCCTGGGCCTTGTCGAATTGCTCCAGGGACTCTTCATATCGGCCCGATACTGCGAACGCATTGGCGTACCAGCGGCGGGTGACCGGATCTTTAGGATTCAGCTCGATTGCGCGAAGAAACTCCTTCTCTGACTCCACGTAATCCCCGGCGCCGTAAAAATCGGCAAAGGCGAGTGCACGATGGGCTTCGGCCAGAGAATCATCCAGTTGCACGGCTCTCCGGGCCGCGGCAATTGCTCTGGGGTAGGAATCGGTCAGCGGCAACGTGGAGTAGATCTGCAACAGGTTGTAGGTATCGGCTAGTCCTACATAGGATTCGGCATCGTTTGGATTGGCCACTACGGCCTGTGTGAAATCGTCCAGCGCGCGATTGAGGCTGTCGGGGGTGCGCTCGTTCCACTCGAACCGGCCGCGCAGATACAGATCGTGGGCGATCTGCTTTTCCGAATCCGAGGAAACGGGACCGTTACGGGCGGGTTGCTGGTGCAGGTTTGGAGAGGGGTGTTGGCGCGTGGTGCGAAGGCTGAAGAGGAAAACTGCGGTGAGGACGATGGGCAGGAATACGATGAGCGGAATGCGCCAGGACGCACCTTGCATTCTGCCGGGAGGCGTGGCTCCGGCCAGCATGGCGTCTCCGGGAAAAACGTCAGCCGTGGGCGGGCTCACGGTTGCTTCAGTGGACGCGAAATCCTGCCTGGATTCGCTCGATGCATTTGCCTCGGCCGGATTTGCTGTCTCGTCAGGCTTTGCGGAGCGCAGCCACTCGTCCAGTTCCGCGGAGAACGCGTAGACGCTTCCCCGCCCGCCGCCGGGCAGGCGATGAACCGGAAGGGCGCGCTCAATTTCCCAGCGTTTGGCTGTCCTCTCACCGCGGCCCAGGTAGGCAGCAATCTCCTTCCATGAGTCCAGCCGGGCATTTGAGCTCTCATCTTGCGGGCTGGATGGGCCTGATGGCATGGATGGCACGAGATGGCCTCCAATAACCCGTGACGGCACTTGCTCGGAGGGTCGACTGGAACCATTATAGCTTTTACGGGGATGCTTTCCCTGCACGGGTATTTATTCAACCAAGGTTTTCAATGGTTTGGAGCCGTAAGGCAGACAAGGGTTTGGCGTTTGAGAGGTAAAGACGGATTCGCCTTGTCGGCTTGAGTTCTATCCACGACCCGTTTTGAGCGTTGTGGACTATCCCCGGATTGAAACGACAACGAACAAGAGTGGAGAGGCATATGAATACCGAGTTGCTTAAGATAATGCGCAGGTGCGCGCTGATTGCGCTGGCGGTGGGCCTAGGCAGTCTGGCCGCGCATGCCGATAGTTTTTACAACAGCGGGGCTGCCTGGGCGGCTGCCCTCTCAAGTAGCCCCACGACAGTCAACTTCGAGGGCATTGCTCCTCCCCTCGGCAATGTTTATATCGGCTCCGGGCCGGGAACCTCCACCATCGTGGGAGGTGTGAACTTCGCCATTGGACCGGCGGGCGCCGACAACGCCATGTTCGTAGACGGAGATGGTAGCTATTTCCCCGTGTCGTCCGTTACAGTGCAGTCGCCCAACCTGGCTGGTTCGCCATCTGATCTTTTGATTACTCTTCCAAGCTCAGAGACGGCCCTGGGCTTTGACTTCAGCAGCCTTTACGCTGCCGACACTGCGACGATCACGCTGTCCGACGGCTCGGTACAAACGGTCGCGCTTCCTGGGGCGGGGGGTTCGGGCAACCCAGGGGATTTTTCGGGCCTTGAGTTCTTCGGTGTAACCGCGCCAGGTGGAATCACTTCCGTGGACATCTCGTTGGCCGCCGGCACTTATGGCCTCGTCATGACTGACCTCTCCTACGGCACGGCAGCAACTGCCACCCCGGAGCCAAGCTCCCTGCTTCTTCTTGGCAGCGGCCTGGTGGGACTGTTAGGCGCGATGCGCCGGAAGATCGGGCTTCGCACTTAGTCGATTTGAAAGCGAACGGCCAACGCTGAATCACTGAGGCCCAGGGCGCATGCCCCGGGCCTTTTTGCGCTTTGCGGAAGCTCGGACGTTTTGAGGGGCAGCCTCTCGCGTTCGGCTGGCAATCCACGAGGACCCCTGCCGAGAAGTGTGGTATTGCTTTTCCACAGGGCATGCAAGAGTTTGCGCTTTCGCTGGACAGAACTGAAGTAAGTCGTTTAGAAGTGTTGCTTCAGAATAGACCTCAAATTGCAACAGGGCATGCAAGGCTCAGTGCAGAAGACCGCCCATCGCCTCTTGACGTACTGGTTTCGTACGTCCTCAAGCAGTCTGAGTCTCTGTCAACACGCCTGGAGTTCTGGGACGCGCGGTCAACGATTGTCTCAGCTGAGGGCCTTAGAAATCCCCGGAAGCGAACCACCACGAGGAAGGAAGTCGAGGCAGAAGAATGAGAAATGCGAAACTGAGAGTACTTAGGATATGCGCAGCGATTGGATTGGTCAGTGGCCTGGGTAGTTTGGCCGCACATGCCGGTCCGATCAATGTCACGGTGCAAGCAACTTCGGACATCTGGCTCGCCGGGCAGCCGAATGGCGTCTCGGTGACGGGCAATTTCGGATCGGACACCGCACCGGAGGCCTCTCCGGTTCTGGTCAACGTGACTGGCGGAGAGATTCTGACATTCTCGGCCACCGGCCTCACCTCGGTGGACGGTAGCTGCTCTGCCGGCCCTGACGGCGGATGTTACGCCGATCAGTCAAGTTTCAGCCCAGCGCCAGCCAGCGGAGACTACAACGGACCGGCGGACGCGCTGCTCGGCGTCTTCCTGAACGCCGGCGCGGGGACGATCCCGATTAACGGCAGCGGCGTGCCGACCGGATTCGTCCCAGGGCTCGATTATCAGGCAGGTGGCAACGCCAACGAGGGGTTGGCCGCGTACCTGCCCACGCTGAACCAGATCTTCTTCATCGGCGACGGACAGACCGGGACTGGCATTGGCGCGATCCAGCAGTTCACTGTCCCTGTGGGCGCCACGGGCCTGTACCTGGCCGCTGCTGACTCCGTAGGCGGGAGCAACAACAACGTAGGCAGCCTCAGCGTAACGGTCAACGGTACTAATACAGTCACACCGGAGCCCAGTTCCTTCCTGCTGCTGGGGAGCGGCGTTTTGGCGCTGGCAGGTATGATGCGGCGCAAGATCGGGATTCTCAACTAGCAATCCGAAGTAATCGAAAATCGTTCCACACCGGCCCAGAACGCGAGTTCTGGGCCGTTCTTTTTGGGCGGAGAAGTACAAGGAGGTTCGGGTCAGCCTGCAAAAGGTATAGGAGAACGGCGCGGGCGTGAGCTAGAAAGAAAGCTTGATAGCGACGCCAGATCCGGAATGTTTTGGTGCGCCGGTGCCGTTCCCGAGGGAAGCAGCTGGCGCTCCTGCCATAGAGTGGCCGCCGTTATAGGTGCCGGCGGAGAGAAACACGCCATTGCCGAGGTCGGACGAGGTGAACAGGACCGAGCTGTAGGGGCGGGCGAATTCGTTCAAATTGCCACTGGGCGTGAGCATGCTGGAATATTGGAACGGGAAGGCACTGCCGGAGTTCAGTTGCAGGTTGGCATTGCCGCGCATGAGTTGGTTGAGCGAAAGGGGCGGAGTCGCGCCAAAGGCACCCCTGGTCACGCTGGAAGGCGGGTACAAGGTCAGGAGATTGCCCTGATGGTCACCTGTGCTGAAGCGGTTGAATTGATTGAAGCCGAGTGTAGTCTGGCGAATTGCGCCAAAGGCGTGGGCGTTCTTGAAATCGAAGAAGCCTCCCGTTGCGCCGGCAAGGTTGCCGAAGTTGGCTGCGGGTTGAAATGGACTGATGAGGGAACCATTACCCAGATTGAAGCTCGCGCCATTCTCGAGTGACGGGGTTGGAAATTGAGTTCGGAATTGGTACCGGTCGAACGGGGAGGGTGCGGCGACTGGCTCAATGGCGGAAATAGCAGGCGCAGCAGGGAGGTCTGTGGGGGCGCCCTCCTTGTTGGCCGGGGCGGAATTCTGGGCGCGGAGGAGGGGCATGGAGCACGAGCAAGCAAGGAGCGCGATGGTTGCAATCCGTTGCAAACCTGGCCGCAGTGCGGACCTCATGTGGAGTTCCGATACGGATGAAGGAAATTGAGGGAGAGGGTTCATCGTCAGTTCCACTGGACCGAGCATAGCCTTGATCGGCTCAGCGCGCCAGCTTGAAATGATTCGGTGTGCACAATGGGTCACATGCTTACCTGCTGGACGGGGACCGTAGCGCGGAACTGTTTAGCGAACGACCCGTTTTGTTGCGTGGCGAATTGGATTAGCGAAAGGAAAACCCGAGGAATCGGCCGGTATGCGATACTCGAAAAGGCATGTACAAACGCATTGTTCTTAAGCTTTCCGGAGAGGTATTGGCCGGCCCGCGCGGGTTCGGACTGGATGCCGACAAAGTGACGGCGATTACCGACGAAATTGTCGAAGTGCACGCCTTGGGCGTGGAGATTGGCGTGGTGGTGGGCGGAGGCAACATCTTCCGCGGCGTTGCCAAGCAGGCCAAGGAGATGGATCGGGTGAGCGCCGACAACATGGGCATGCTGTCAACGGTGATCAACGCCATTGCCATGCAGGATGCGATCGAGCGGCGCGGCGTGCAGTGCAGGGTGATGAGCGCGGTGTTCATGAACCAGGTGGCAGAGCCGTATATTCGGCGGCGCGCGGTGCGGCATCTTGAAAAAGGGCGGGTGGTGATCTTCGCGGCCGGCATCGGGAACCCGTTCTTCTCGTCTGACACGGCGGCCAGCCTGCGCGCCATGGAGATCAAGGCCGAGGTGCTGCTGAAGGCCACCAAGGTGGAAGGCGTCTACAGCGCCGACCCGGTGCTGGACAAGGATGCGGTGAAGTACGACGAGATTACCTACATGGAGATCCTGCGCCAGGGCCTGAAAGTGATGGACCTGACCGCGGTGAGCCTGTGCAAGGACAACAACCTGCCGATGATCATCTTCAACATGAACCAGCCAGGCAATATCCGGCGCGTGGTGATGGGCGAGAAGGTGGGATCGCTGGTAACGGCTTAAGAGCAGGGACTCGGGACTAGGGACTAGGGAACGGCGGCGGCGTTGGGGTTCCCTGGCATACTCGGCCGTACCAGCAGGCCGGCTGGGGGCGACTAAACTGCCAGTGGAGAAGCGCAAGCCAGCACGGCTGAATGGACTTACGGGTCTGCGCACGTTCGCGGCCATCAACATCGTCTTCTTTCATTTTTCCAATCCAAACTGGTTTGGTCCCCTCGCGCCGGTGGTCAATGCCGGCTACGCGTCGGTCAGCTTCTTCATCCTGCTTTCGGGCTTCGTTCTGGCGTATAACTACGCTGGCCGGGCGCGTGACGGCGCTCTCGACAAGGCGCGATTCTGGGAGGCCCGGTTTACCCGGCTCTATCCCATCTACCTGCTTAGCCTGCTGCTGAGTTGGCGGATGGTGCCGGCGGAGTATATTGCCCACTCGCATCGCATGTTCTGGACGGGAATGGTGCTTTCGCCGCTGCTGCTGCAGGGGTGGATTCCGGAGATCGCGACATTTTTGAATACTCCGGCGTGGACCATGTCGGCGGAGTCGGCTTACTACGTGGCCTTCCCCTGGCTGGCGAAGGGCAAAAAGCCGCAGCGGGTTGGGGCTTATTTACCGAAAATGGCCGTGGTTTGGGTGTTGGGGATGGTGCCGGGGCTGCTCTACATCTGGCTGAACCCTGACGGCATTGCGCACCCGGACCGGTGGAGCTATGGGCCGTGGCTGCAGGTGCTGAAATTTACGCCGCTGCCCCACTTGGCGAGCTTCGTTTTTGGAGTGATGCTGGCCAACCTGGATGAACTGGTGCCGCGCGCGGGCCGGCTGCGGCTGGTGCTGGGAGTGGGCGGGTTCGCAGCCACGTTTGGACTTTTGTCTCTGGGGTCGCTGGTTCCTTATCCGATCGTGCACGACGGGCTGCTGATGCCGCTGTTCGGGTGCATCATTCTGGGGTTGGCGGGGGAGAATCCGCTGGCGCGGGGCATGGGCTGGCGGCCGCTGGTGTTTGTGGGCGAGGCCAGCTACTGCCTTTACCTATTGCACTTCAACCTGTGGAACCTGATTCACGATTCGCATGTGCTGGAGCGGACGGGGCTGAGCAGGTTCGATCCGTGGATCAGTTATGTGCTGCTGATCGGGATGGCGGTGCTGGCGCTGCATTTGATCGAGAAGCCGGCGCAAAGGCAGTTGAGGAAATGGATGGGCGTGCAGACGGTGGTGAAGGAGCGGCGGGTGGCGTGGGCGTGCAGACGGTGGTGAAGGAGCGGCGGGTGGCGATGGTGAGTGCGGACAAGGATGGGCCGTGAGACAGTAGATGACAGATGGCAGATGACAGTTTCCGACTCTTCGTGATCTAGGCTCCGGAGTTCGATAGATTGGCTTCCAGCTTGGTTTTGCTCGTTTCCGGGGTGCTTCGATAGATGTTGAACGCGACGACCAGCATAATTAGATCAACGATCAACTGGGTCCACGCAAGAAAGTTGGGCAGAGGCTTGGAAACCAGGTTCTTGATTGGGCTCAATAAGCAGTTTCCCATTAACATAGCAAAGAGGACGCGTTCTGCGCCCCTGAAACGGCGACAGACCTCGACAAGGGCATAAATGAACATACCGCAGATCAGCACATCTAACGTCAGGAGGGCCAAACCTGTATGCGTGGAGTCAGCAATTCGAAACCCGAAGAAGTATCCGGGGCGAAATACGAATAAGAACAAGCACTTGTTTACGGCAAAATAGCCGGCGCAGCACAGCGCGACCATGGCCCTGCGTCTTGTGGTCAAGATGAGCCGTTTGCTTTCAGGATGCTCCATTGAGGGGATTATAGACCTCCAATTGGCGAGCTGAGGTTCGAGGGTTCCCACCCTTTCGCCAGAGAAAAGGCGGACCCAGAGATTCTCTCTTGAAAAGCAAGCGTTTTCGGCGGGGATGCATTGGATTTTCAAGGCATGACGGGTCTATCCCTCCGATGTTTTGTGGGGCCGAGCGGAGCTCTGCCCGCCCGGCC
>JBEKFD010000161.1:0-11255 GCA_050013495.1 Occallatibacter sp.
GAGCTTGATGACGCGGACTTCGATCTGCTGGCCGAGATAGCCGTCCAGGTTGCGGACGGGGCGAATCTCAAGCTGCGAGCCGGGCAAAAATGCCTTCAGGCCGATATCCACCGTGAGCCCGCCCTTGACGCGGCTGACCACGGTGCCCATCACGGGCGTCTTGTCGTTGGCGGCCTTTTCGATCACGTCCCACACGCGGAAGCGCTGGGCCTTCTCGAAGCTCACCAGGTAGCCGCCTTCCGGCTCCTCGCGCTCGATCACCACGTCGATCACGTCGCCGGGATTGAAGCGAACGGCGCCGGTGTGATCGAGAACCTGCTCGATGGGCACCAGCCCCTCGGACTTCAGGCCCACATCCACAACCAGGTGCTTGTCCGTCGCCTTGAGCACGGTACCGGAGACGACCTTGTCGCCATAGGCCTCAACCGCGGCGGCTTCTGCAGCCTGCTCGCGCTCGAAAGCGGCCAGGGCGGCAGAGAAGTCGTCCATTGACTCGAGACCATGGGATTCATGCGCCGGCTCAGCGTACGCTTGAATTGTGGATTCCTCAGCAGCCTCAGCGGGCTCCGCCACCGGCGGACCTTCTGCCGGAGCGGCCAATTCGCGCAATTCCACGGGCGTAGCTTCCGCTTGAGGTGCGGCGAGCGCAGCCTCCTCTGTGGGATGTTCCGCAGGCGCGGCCTCGGCTACAGGCTCGGTTAGGGTATCGGCGTCCAGCGCGGTTGGTTCGACTGCTGTAACTGCATCGGCGGTCTCGGTGTTGGACGTGGATTCACGCAACGGCTGGTCAATTCTCGGAAGAGAATCCAGCTCCGTCGCAGGTTCGAGGGTGGGGGTTTCCAATTCGGTGTTCAGGGTTATGCTCTCGGGTTCGGGATTGAGGACGTTTGCCATCACTGATGCTCCGGAATTCCTTGCTCTCGCGACGACTATTGCCTGCCGCTGGGAGTGGCTCCCGTGCCGCGACGTCGCGGACGGGCTTGCCTTCTTGACCGCGTCCCTGCCACTGACCTTTATGACTGCACCGGCGAGTCTTCGCAAAAGACAGTGCTCCCAGCCTGTTCCGCTGGAGTCGAAGTGTCCTTGGGATGCACCCGGCAGGCAACGGCTTGCTGGAGGGCGGCCGCAACTCGCTGCGGGAATACGCGCAGCAAGCTACGCTTTCGAGTGTAGCAACGCCAGCTTTCCCGCGTCAATCCAACAGTTTGAGCCGGCGGGGACAAAACCTGCGTTGCAACCGGAATTTCACACACCCCGCAGCGATTCAATGGACTTGCATCCGCGCTGTCCGCCCGTCCTTGTTACCTGAGCGTCCCGCAAAGTGAGAATCCAAAATCACCGAGTGCCAATAGCCTGCCCTGAGCAAGGTCGAAAGGTCTCCATTCTGAAATCTGGGATTCCACTTCACGCCGAATCACTCCGCGGCCCGGGAGCCCACTATACTGGTTTGAACAGCGCAATCCTCGATTATGGACCACCTCTGGACTCCCTGGCGCTATGCCTACGTCACCGCGACGGACGGCGCACCGCGCCCCGGCGTTCCTTCAAGCCTGGCCGCCTGGCCCGGCGACTTGGGCTGCGTTTTCTGTAACCTGATCGCCTCCATCGATCACGCGATTGCCAACGGCATGAAGCCCGAAGAGGCGGAGGCCGCCGGCGGCCTGATCCGGCGGGCAAAGCATTGTTTCATCTGCCTGAACGCCTATCCGTATACCTCCGGCCATGTGATGGTGATGCCCTATGCGCACCTCGACCGGCTTTCGCTCATGCCCGTGGACGCTGCGCATGAGCTGATCGAACTGGCGCAACGGACCGAGCTGGTGTTGCAGAAGCTCTACACCCCGCACGGATTCAATTTCGGCCTCAACATCGGCAAGGCGGGCGGCGCAGGCGTGGCCGGGCATCTGCATCTGCACGCCCTGCCGCGCTGGGCTGGCGATACAAACTTCATGACGACGATTGCGGAGTCGCGTGTTTTGCCGGAGGAGCTCGACATCACCTGGAAGCGGATGCGGGAGGCGTTTGCTCACGAATAAATCCTCTGCTCGCTGACAGTCTAAGGCCGTGCATTCTCCGGCGATTCGGCCTTGCGCGGCTTCAATCCCCGGGTTGTATGATGTGTGCACCGCAACAGCGGCTGCGAGGAAACCGATGAAGAAGCTGCTCCCGATTTGTGCTGCCTTGGCCATGGCGCTGACCGCAGCCGCCGCGCTGGCCTCCGATTTAACAGGCACCTGGAACGCGCTGGCGCAAATGCCCAATGGCGACGCCTATCCGCTCACCTTTACCTTGAAGCAGGATGGCGCCACCGTTTCCGGCTCCGTGCAGGGACCGCAGGGCGACCCCCTCACCATCGACAACGGCAAGGTGGACGGCGACAAGCTCACCTTCGACGTGACGTTCAACGGGGCGGTGATTCATCACACCGGCACAATCAACGGCGATGAGATCAAGCTGACGTCGAAGTCAGACTCGGGAGATTTTCCGGGGATGGAGATGGTTCTGAAGAGGGCCAAGGATGCCGCGCCGCCGGCAGCTACGCCTGCTCCGGCACCGGCTGCGTCCCCTGCGAAGCCGCCGGCCAACAGGTAAGGGCGAACTCTTAACCCCTTTTCCTGAAAGGCGCTGCTCTCTCTGTTGTTATGGCTGCGCAGCGCTATTGGCTACAGCTTCAGCGGCCAGCGTGAGCCCTTGTTGCCCTTCGCCTCCGTCGGCCAGGAGTGGCTGCGTCCACTCTACCGACTCCATCTCGCGCACATCGGGCGGCAGCTTGTCGATCTCCTCCAACTCGCTTTCTGAGTGCACTAATTCTCCGAGTTGGCGCCCGTGGAAGAACACTCCCGCCCTGCCTTCGATGGTGCCGAGAAACTTGTTGTAGTGATCGACGCTGTTTCCAAGCGCGTTTCCAAGCCTGGTTACGTGTGTTTGCGCAACGACTAGCTTCTCGTAAATTCTTCGGCCGGTTTCGTGAATTGCCTTCGCGTTCTTCGTAATCTCCATTTGCTGCCATCCGAATTCGACAGCTCTCAGCAAGGCGATCAGGGTGGTCGGCGTGGCCATCACCACATGGTTCTGGGCGCTGAACTCAATGAGTGAGGGGTCGGCTTCGAGCGCGGCGCTGAAGAGTGCTTCGCTGGGTAAAAAGCAGACCACAAAGTCGGGCGCCCTTTCGAACTGTTTCCAGTAGGCCTTCCCGGAAAGCTCCCTCAGGTGCGCCTTGACGCGCAGTGCATGGGCCTTGAAACGAAGCTCTTGCGCCGTACCATCGGCGGCGCTGCTCGCGTCCAGGAATGCATCGAGAGGCGTCTTGGCATCGACCACGATTTCGCGCCCATTCGGCATTTGGATGGTCATATCGGGGCGCAGCATTTTATCGTCTTCGTCGCGGGCGCTGACCTGCTCAGAGAACGAACAATACTGGACCATCCCCGCGTATTCAACACAACGCTTCAACTGCAATTCGCCCCAGTTGCCGCGCGTCTTCGGTGCGCGCAAGGCGGTGATCAACTGCGCGGTTTCAGTCTTCAGCGCATCAAGCGACGCGGGAATCGACTTTTGCATGCCCTCGACAAGAGTCTTAACCTCGGAATAAGCGCCTGAACGTGCGACTTCCATCGCGCGTGTCTGCGCATCGAGGCTCTTCAGCGCTGCGTCGAGCGGGTCCACCAGATTCTTGATCGCCAGTTCCTTGGCCTCAAGCGTCTGCTTTGCTGCATCGCTTTGACCGCCGAGTTCTCGCTTGGCGAGCGTAAGGAAGCTCTGGTTGTTTGCGCTCAGCGCTTTTGCCGCAATATCTCCAAAGAGCTTTTCGATATCGACCTGCATCTGGACGTACTTATTCTTTTCCGCAGTTACGTTCGCCTCCGCAGTCCCGAGTTCGCCTGTCAGCCGCGTAATAGTTTCTTGCAGTCCCTTGGTATCGATGGCTTGCCTGGCTTTTTCCTCCTCCAGACCCTTCATTTGCTCCCGAAGAAGCCCTCTCTCCGCCTGACCCGAGTTTTTTCTCAACCAAAAGCCAAGCAACACTCCGGCAAATGCAGCAATCGCCCCGACGATCAAAGGTTGCATTTCTCATTTCCCCGCTTCGCCTAATGTACGCCCTCCGCCTGTGCATTTCCCGGCCAAATAGCCGCGCGCACCGATTCCTTTTGCGCTGATCCCTGAACCCTGATCCCTGATCGCTGTCCTCGCCTTTACACACCCCCACCAGCCCGGTAAACTCGAAGTTTCGGGGCTGTGCGCGATTTTTTTGGCGCGGCGGTTGTGTTCCCCTGCCTTGGGCCGTTATCGTAAGCAGGCGAACGGGTTTGAATTTCACCCCGGACAGATTTTGAAGTTCCAAAAAATGATGAGGAGATTCACGCATGGCCGTTGAAGAGAAAGTCAAGCAGATCATTGTCGAGCAGTTGCAGGTGGACGAAGCCGAAGTCACCCCCGGCGCCAGCTTTCAGGAAGACCTGGGCGCCGATTCGCTCGACGTGGTGGAGCTGGTAATGCAGTTTGAAGAAGCCTTCGATCTCGAAATTCCCGACGAAGACGCGGAGAAGATCAAGACGGTCAAGGACGCGATCGATTACATCGAGAAGAACGCGAAAGGCAGCAAGTAACCCCTTGTCCAATGTGTCCCGCAGAGTCGTGGTCACCGGCCTGGGGCTGGTCTGCGGTGTGGGTAACACCGCTCCCGAGGTCTGGCGGCAGCTCTTGGCCGGGGCCAGCGGCATGGCGCCCATTCAGGGGTTCGATACCACTGGCTTCTCCGTCACCTTTGCCGCCGAGGTCAAGAACTTCGACCCGCTGAACTTCGTGGACAAAAAAGAGTCCCGCAAGATGGGCCGCTTCATCCATTTTGCCTTTGCCGCCACCGCCGAGGCCCTGGCCCAGTCCGGCCTTGAAATCACACCGGAGATTGCCGAGCGCGTGGGCGTGTTTATCGGCTCGGGCATCGGTGGATTTGAGATCATTGAGCGCGAGCACAGCAACTTGCTCGCGGGCGGGCCGCGCAAGATCTCGCCGTTCTTCATTCCCGCGGTCATCGTCAACATGGCTGCGGGCAATATCAGCATCCGCTATGGCGCCAAGGGGCCCATCTCGGCCACGGCCACGGCCTGCGCCACCTCCGCCAACTCCATTGGCGACTCGGTACGCATGATCATGCACGGCGATGCCGACGTAATGATTGCCGGCGGCGCGGAGGCCTCGGTCACGGCTCTCTCCGTTGGCGGATTTGCCGCCATGCGCGCGCTCTCCACGCGCAACGACGAGCCCACCAAGGCCAGCCGCCCCTTCGACAAGGACCGCGACGGCTTTGTGATTGGCGAAGGCGCCGGCATTCTGATTCTCGAAGAGCTGGAGTTCGCCAAGGCACGCGGCGCAAACATTCTCGCCGAAGTGATCGGCTACGGCATGAGCGCCGACGCCTATCACATGACAGGCATCGCGCCCGAGGGCCAGGGCGCGCAACGCAGCATGAGAGCGGCCCTCAAAGACGCGGGCATTGCGCCGGAAGAAGTGGGCTACGTGAATGCGCACGCCACGTCAACCCCGGCCGGCGACGGCAACGAGTCACGCGCGATTGAATTGGTGTTTGGCGATCACGCGCTGAGCGGGGATCTCAAGGTTTCGGGCACCAAATCCATGACCGGCCACCTGCTCGGCGGCGCAGGCGGATTGGAAGCCGGCATCTCGGTGCTGGCGCTGGTGAACCAGAAGCTGCCGCCCACCATCAATTTGGATAACGCCGATCCCGAGTGCCGCCTGGATTACGTGCCCAACGTGGCCATCGATCACAGCTTCGATGTGGCGCTTTCGAATTCCTTCGGCTTCGGCGGCATCAACGCGACGCTGATCATGCGCCGCTGGACGGAATAAGGAAGCAATCAGATTTTAGCTGTCAGCTCTCAGCTTTCCTGGTCCAGGTGCAGGTTCAGAGAAAGAGTTGTGAAGTAAAACAGCGCGGACCCGACGAGGGATTTCGCGCTGTTTGTTTTTCGAGCTTTGTCTGTGTCCGTCAGCTTTGGAGTGCGGCCACGCCCACACCAATCAGCACCACGATCGCCCACCATCCGAAGACTGCGATATAGCCGGAACTGCGCTTCACACCAGCCACGATCGCGATTCCCATGCCCATCAGAACCAGCGTCCAGATGGTGACGATATCCAGAGAATTCGCCAGCTCGTACAAAGCCTTGTTGGTCTCCATCACCGGCAAAAAGGCGGCCACGTTTGTAGGTGCGAAGTTCTTTATGTTGAATGCCTCGGGCGTGCTCCCCGCAAAAAGCACGAGGACGCCCAGCAGTGTCTTGAAGATGGACGGCAAGTTGGCGAAAAACCACACCGCAAAGATGCCTCCGAAAGTGGCCTTCCCTCCGAAGACGAAGTTGATTGTGCCCCACAGCACGAGCGAGACGACTGCCGCGACCAGCAGCACAAAGACCGGCCCGGCAATGAAGACGCCTTCGGTGACGTAGAGTGAGATTTTGTTCGTCATCTCACGCTGCTCGGGCGGCGCTTTCGCCATTTGCTCTTGCTGCTTTTCGCCAGCCATGCGCATCTGGTTGTCCACCACGGTCTGTATGCCGACCTTGTACGATACGACCGCAAAAAACAGATAGCCGAAAATGGCAAGAATCACCCACGGCATCCACCAGCTTCTGTTACCCCGCTTGATGTCTTCAAATGTCTTCGACGGCGCAGAAAATATGCTCGTTACGCGTTGCATTTCAGAAAGGCCAGGCCCCGCTGGGGCTCCGGCCACAGGTTGAACTTCCAGATCGCTCATGATTTCGCCTCTCGAGTGCCGTCTTGGCTGGTTACATATCTGCTGCCGTCTGAGACCGGGAACTCGCGCCCACGATTGCATTTTCGTCGCAAAGCAATCGCTGCGCTTTGACTCGTTCCCGGCAACTCCGGACAAGAAATGTTATTGCCCGCGATTGTACCCCCGAATTGCCGGAAATACCCAATCAATTTCTGCTTCTCGCCCAGTGCCGTGAAAATCGGCAGGCTTACCTTCCCAGGGCGGCCGTGGCGCTGGCAACATCGCGCTCGACTTGCCTGGCCTTGGACGGCGTCGCCTTCGGCACTCCGGGCTGGCCCGTTTTGGCGCGCGCAATCGAGCCCGCCGGCCTGGCGGGAGCGTAGCTCTTGTAAACCGTAATGTGGAAGCAAGCCTGCTGGAATTCTTCTTCCACGTCGATTCTCCCCGCCGTTTGCAGGGGCTGCAGCCAATAGCGCATCCAGCCAATTTCTTGCCGGGTCAAGCCGCTCTTGGCAATGTCGATCGTGGCGCCGGTGAGATGCGGGCTCACAACATCGCCTTCGGCCGCGGCGGCATTGCCATTTACGGCCATCAGCCGCTTTTGGTACTCCACCGTCCGCACCGCGGAGCTCACTTCCAGGGAACCATGAAACTGGGCCGTATGGGCCCGCGCCAGGTCGGTCAGAAAGCGCGCTGTCCAGGGCCGGCAATAGCGATGGTGCTCCGGCAGGTAGCCATTCACGGTGAGTGCCGTGGACACGGGAATGGGAACCAGGAGCTTGCGCGCGATGCGGTCGGACAGATCGTCTTCGTCCTCGATCCGCTCCAGACCCTCGGCGACCGACCTATCGTTTTGCCGCTCCAGCGAAGTGAGCGAACCCCGCATGGGCGGGGGCATTGCCGATCGTCTCTTGGTCAGAAAGGCCGGCTGGGCGACGGGTGCCGGGGCTTGCTTCAAAGCCACACTTTGCGGGGCGTCTGTCTCCACAATGTTTGAGTTTTGCCTCTGCGTCTCGCGAACCCCGGGTGTGTCCACAGGCCGCGGACTTAGAGGCTGTTCTGACATAGGGGCCGGCGTCATCGCAAGGGTTTGCATCTTGCGCGCGGTTGCATGGCGAACCAGATGGCCGGCACGGCGCACAGCCGGACATCCTGACGTGCGAGCACGCCTGCGCCCAGCAGCATGAGCGATTGTGCGATGGGAAGACTTGCGACGGACGTGCGCCATTTGTCGCCGGGTCCGGGCAGAGGAACGGGCTGGAGCGGTCGCGGCAGCATTCGGGGGCGCCTGCGCCTGCATCGCCGGTGCGCTGCGGGGCGTCGCAACAAAAACGCCTGCCAGCACAAGAACCGTAAGAAATGTTCGGCGCATGAGAGGGAGTGCGGAGAATCCAGAGCAATTCCAGTGTAGACCGGGCCGCGCCCGATTCCGAGTACCCGCGAAGGTGCGGCTGCGTCCGATAACTGGACCGCGGCGCGGGACGACCGATCAACCGTATACAATCAAATCCGTTCCCCTCTTCAGGATCGACCGACACCCGTGAAAATCGCAAACAAATGGGCTTGGATCGCAGTGATTGCGCTGCTGACCGCGCAGGCTGCGCAGATGGCGTTCGTGGTCCACCGCGAGTCGCTCACGTGGGACGAAGACGACCACATCTTCGCGGGATACATGATGCTGCATACGGGCGATTACGGCCTGAATCCCGAGCATCCGCCTCTGGTAAAGATGCTGGCCACTCTGCCGCTCGTGGGCCGTGACCTGTGGGTTCCACCGCTCCAAGGCCGCGACTTCAAAGCGGAAGCCTACCTCGACGGCCGCGACTTTCTAGCCCGCAACGACGGCGCAAGCCAGCACTTGCTCTTCCGCATGAGGCTTGCCACTGGCCTTCTCTCGCTGGCATTGTCGCTTCTGGTCTTTGTCGCGGCACGCGAGTGGTTCGGCACCGTCGCCGGGCTCATTGCAATGGTGCTTGTCAGCTTCGAGCCAAACATCCTGGCCCATTCGGCGCTGGTCACCACGGACATGGGCGTGACCCTGTTTTTCCTCGCCGCGATCTTTTCGTTCTACCGCTATGTCAAGCAGCCTTCGCTCATTCGACTGCTTCTCGCGGGCATTGCCGCTGGGTTACTGCTCGCAACCAAACACTCCGGCATTCTGATAGGCCCCATGCTTGTCCTGCTGGCCGGCTGGGAGATTCTCTTCGCGCCCAGTGGCATGCGGTGCAAAGTCGCCTTGCGCCTGACCAGTGCATTAGCGGCCATCGTCGCGATTGGCGTGCTGGTGCTTTGGTCGTTCTATGGCTTTCGCTACGCCGCGCGTCCAGCGGGCCTCGCGCTCAGCACTTCGCTCAAGGATTATGCCGCTCCGCTCAGCCACTTCAACTCGACAGTCGTCCTATTCTTTGCGCGTTTTCATCTTTTGCCTGAGTCGTACCTGATGGGCCTGGTGGATGTGAAGCGGGTGGCGGAGTTCTATCCTACCTTCATCTTCGGCAATGTCTATGCGCATGGCGTGTGGTGGTATTTCCCCGCCGCAATTCTGATCAAGACCACGCTGGGAATGCTGGCGCTGGTGGCGCTGGGAACCTGGGCCGTGCTAACGGGCCGGCTGCGCAAAGGCCGCGAACTGGCATTCATCGTGTTGCCCTGGGCCGTGTATTTGGCCGTCGCCATTCAGGCGGGCATGAACATCGGCGCACGCCACATTCTGCCGTTGTACGCACTGGCAGCCATCTTTGCGGGCGGCGGCATTGCCTCGCTGGCTGCGATCAACCGCCGATGGATCTGGGTTGGGACTGCGCTGGTGCTGGCCCACATCGTATCCGCGCTTACCGTTTTTCCCAACTACATGGCCTACGCAAATGAAGCCTGGGGCGGACCGAAGAATGTCCATAACCTCCTCAGCGACGCCAACGTCGATTGGGCGCAGCAGCTTATCCAGGTGAAGCAGTGGCAGGACGCTCACCCTCAAGAAGAATGCTGGTTCGCGTACTTCGCTCGACCTGAGATTGACCCCGCCGTCTATGGAATTCGTTGCCACGCGCTTCCCACCATCGACACGTTTTGGCTCGGCGGGTTAGACATTGTGCCCGCGGAGATCAATGGAACCGTGATCATCAGCGCCGGCGACCTGAGCGGCTGCGAATGGCCCAGCGGGCTCATGAATCCGTATCGCGACTTCCAGCGGCTGCAACCCGCGGAACAAATCGACTACGGCGTTTTTGTCTACCGCGGCAGCTTCAAGATGAGCCAGGCCGCCGCGTTGAGCCGCGCCCAGCACGCCTACCAATTGCTTGCCGAGCACAAGCCTGAGGAAGCTCTGGCGCTGGCAAAGGAAGCTGTAGACCTCGACCCGGAAGAGATCATCAGCCAGACTGCTCTCGGCGACATCTCCGCGGCGCTTGGTATGAAGGAGGAAGCCCGCCGAGCCTGGCAGGCTGGTATTGATTCAGCGAAGCGGCTGGAGCCGGATGCGCAAGTCAGCTACATCCCGGATTTGGAAGCTAAGTTGAAGAAGCTGTGAAACTCGATTGGAATTGATATATACTGTTGATAGATACTTTCTGGGAGGGCAGGATGAGCGTAAGAGTACAAACAGATCGGAAGCAGGTCGATGCCAAGCTCTTCTGGAACGGAAGAAGTCAAGCTGTGAGATTGCCCAAGGAGTTTCGCTTCGAGGGCGATCGGGTGCGAGTTTCGCGCATGGGCGCAGGGGTGTTGATTGAGCCCTTGCCACCGGTCGAGAAGGAGACGGTCGAAGAGTGGTTTGAGCGGATCGATGCTCTCAAAGGCGACCCACTCTTTCCCGAGGGGCGTAAACAAAATCTGGCGCCTATTCGTGAGTACTTCAAGTGAGCTACCTGCTCGACACAAACGTTTGTATCGCCTTGATCAATGGAACGTCGAACAAAATCCGCACGCGCTTAATTCAGGCCACACATCGCAAGGCTCAACTGACGACCTCTTCAATCGTAGCCCACGAACTTTGGTATGGAGTGGCCAAGAGTCAGCTGGTAGCCGATAACGCGCGCGCCCTCGCGGCATTCCTCAGCAGAGAAGTTGCACTGCTTGATTATTCTGAGCGGGATGCGCAGGCTGCTGGAGAAATTCGCGCCGAACTAGAGCGGCAGGGCCGGCGCATCGGTGAATACGACACGCTGATCGCCGGACAGGCCTTTGCCAGGAACCTAATTTTGGTTACCGCGAACACGCGGGAGTTTGAGCGTGTGAACGGGCTGGTCGTGGAGGATTGGACGGAGTAGCGGTTCCCCATTCCACGGCTGTAGCCCTCGTTGGAGTCATCTGGAAAACAGAGTTTTGCTATACTTGGATCAGTCCCGGAAGGAGTGGACCCTCCCGGGGTGGTTGGCTACTTGAGTCGATCCTGAAAAAGTGATGCTCAGGCGTATTGAAGTTGAGTATTGCGGGCTTGCGGGCCTTGCAGGGCGAACAAGCCGTTCCATTCATCGATCAGGCGGGACAGAAAAATGCGCCA
>JBEKFD010000162.1:0-11123 GCA_050013495.1 Occallatibacter sp.
CCATGCTCGAACTCGGAACCATCGCCCCGGACTTCGCGCTCACCGATGTAGTCGCCGGCTCGACCGTTCGGCGCGACGACTTCCGCGGCAACAAAGCTCTGCTCGTGCTCTTCATCTGCGCCCGTTGCCCGTACGTCAAGCACATTGAGAAGGGAATCGCCGCGCTGGGCAGCGACTGCGCGGGCAAGCCAATCGCGATTGTCGCAATCAGTTCCAACGACGCGACCACGCATCCCGCCGACAGCCCCGCCGGACTCAAGCGGCAGGCTGAAACCTTCCGCTTCAACTTCCCCTATCTCTATGACGAATCGCAGGCCGTCGCCCAAGCATACAAAGCCGCCTGCACACCGGACATTTTTCTCTTCGACGCCGATTTTCGCCTCGTCTATCGCGGCCAATTCGACGAGAGCCGCCCCGGCAACGAAATCCCCGTAACCGGCAAGGATCTCCGCAAAGCGATCGACCAGGTGCTTGCCGACGAGCCCATCCCTACAGATCAGCGCCCCTCCATCGGTTGCAACATCAAATGGAAGGCATAAAAACGCGGGCCAGTAAGCTAACTTACTGGCCCGCTAACTCGCTAGCTCGCCAGTTACAGCCCCAATCCCTTCAAATACTCTCGGAACTTATCTCCAAACTCCGGCCGCTTCAGGGCAAACTCGACCGTCGCCTGCAGCATGCCGAACTTATCGCCGGCGTCGTACCGTTTGCCCTCAAAGGTGTAACCAAACACCTTTTCTTCATTGAGCAGCGCCTTGATTCCATCGGTGAGTTGAATCTCGCCGCCCGCGCCTGGCTTGGTCTGCTCCAGCAGTTCGAACACCCGCGGCGTCAGCACATATCTTCCGATAATCGCTTGCTTCGAAGGCGCATCCTCGAGCTTCGGCTTCTCCACCATGCCGGTGCAGTTATAAATCCGCTCATTTGCCTCATCCTGAGATCCGGCGAGCACGCCATACGCGCTGATAGCTGCGCCTTCGATGGTCATGGTTGCCAGCACCGAGCCGCCGCGTTCATTGAACACATCGATCATCTGCTTCAGGCAGGGCGGATCGGCGTCGATCACATCGTCCGGCAGCAGCACCGCGAACGGCTCGTCGCCCACTAGGTCCTTGGCGCAAAGCACCGCGTGGCCCAGTCCCAGCGGTTCTTTTTGCCGTACATAGCTGATTCGCGCCATGGATGAAATCGCGCGCGAAAGCTCCAGAAGTTCGGTCTTGCCCTTCCGCTCCAGCGTTGCATCCAGTTCGAAGCTGATGTCGAAGTGGTCCTCCATCGCGCCCTTGCCGCGGCTGGTCACAATAATGATGTCCTCAATCCCCGATGCGAGGGCCTCTTCAACTCCGTATTGCAGGATTGGCTTGTCCACAAGGGCCAGCATTTCCTTTGGAATCACTTTTGTCGCCGGCAAAAATCGCGTGCCCAGACCGCCCGCTGGGAATACTGCCTTCCGAACCGGTTTGCTCATTCAGCCTCCTTTATTTAGAACTCTCAGCGACAAATTCGCTAACTTGCTTATTCACTATCTACCCCGAGTTGCGGACTCACTTGCTATCCGTGTCGCTAGCTTGAAAACAAATCGTCATAGCGTCGGCGATTGATCGCCCATCATGGCCTCGCGCACAACCTTGATGGGAGGGAATCCTTGGCGCAGAAACTGATCATGGAATTTCTCCAGCGAAAATGCCGCGCCTTGCTTCTTCTTCATATCCTCGCGCAGCTTCATGATCTCAAGCTTGCCCAGCGTGTAGTAAAGATAAGTCGGATCGCCGGTCCCGCGTTTCGTCTCCACCAGAGCAGTCTCTCGCGGCTGATATCCTTCCTTCTGGAAAAATGTGACTGCCTCGTCAAAGCTCATTTTGCCGGTATGCATTTCGATGCCGACAATGAATCGAGCATTGCGCAACAGCGCATCCTGTAACTGGCCAAGGCGCAGGAACTTCGCTTCGCGCTCATCTTTGGCGCCAGCGCCCGGCTGCCCGTATCCCTCATCGAGCATCATCTGCTCGCAGTAGTGAGCCCAACCCTCCACATCGGTGTTCGCGCTTAGAATCTTGCGCACCTTGCTGGGCGCCTGCGGCAGCCACAGGAACTGCACGTAGTGCCCTGGATAAGCCTCATGCACGGCCGTCGAAATAACCGTGCCGATATTGAACGAATGCATGTAGCCTTCTACCTCTGGCGGCGTCATCGAAGGGTCAGGCAGCGTGACGTTGAAATACGCCTCCGTGGCGTGCTTCTCAAACGGCCCCGGCGTATCCATCGACGCAAAGGTCGTGGCGCGCATGAAGGGCGGCGTCTCCTCCACAATAGGCCGCACGTCCGACGGAATGGTGACGATGTGATTGGTGCGAATAAAACTCACCAGGCCATCGAACGTAGCGCGAAACGCATCCAGCAGATGATCCGGCGCAGGATGGTTCTCGCCCAACTCATCCAGAACCGCGCGAGCATCTTCGTTCGGCTCCAGTTCCTTTGCGACTTCGATAAAGCGTGCCTGGTTCTTGCGCAGGTCAGCCCAGCCAATTTCCAGCAGGTTGTCCAGGGGCGTATCGACCATTTCGTCGAATGCGAGTTTCTTCTGGAATGCCTCCGCGCCAATTCTGTAGTCGCCATTCGAGCGCGGCAGCAAATCCTTCTTTACCCAATCCAGATAGCTCCTCAGCTCCGCAATCACCGTCGCGTTGGTCCGCGCAAACTCAGCCTTCAGAGCTGCATCCTGCGCGCCGGCAAAGGCTAACGGCACATCCTTCTCAAAGAAGCCGATAATGCCCGGTAACTGCTCGATAGCAATTTCGGTGAAGATCCGTGGCGGATTTTTCAGATTTTCACGCGCGTCGGCCAGCAGCGCCGGCATCTGCTTTTCGCGCGACACCAGAGACCGCAGCCGGTCGTCCGGAGATGCGAATTTGCGCTCCATCAGCACAAACGCTCCACTCGCGCAAACACTTGAATAGCCATCCGGATTCTTCTCCCAGGGACGGATCGTTTCCAGCGTCAATAACTGCGAGCGGATTTGTCCGAGGAGAATCTCCCGGTCGCTTCGCGGCACAAAATCGGATCGGGTGTCATCGGGATGAATGGCCTCGGTCCTCAGTGCGAACGCCTTGAGTGCTGCAATCTCCGCTTCGATGTTCTTCCGCGAGTAATCATCCAATTGCCCGTCGTACTGGTGATAACCCGTCACGGTAGCATTGGAAGGAGCATAGCGAAAGTACACTTGGTCAAAGTACTCGTCAGTTACCTTTTCAAGTCTTTGCTTCCAATCATCCGGCGCAGCATTCGCGTTGATCGCGGTGCTCATGCAGACTCCAATCCCAATCACAGCAAGAAGCTTCTTCATGTCCCCTCATTTTGATTAAGCGAGGCCTCTATGCACTTACCGGAGCCGGAGCCAGCTTCTCAAGCACTTCGTGAATCTCCAGCAGCACTTCATCGGGGCGCGTAGCAGCCAAAGGATACTTCAACAGCCCCTGCGGCGTGAACTGCGCGCCGCGCTTGGCGTTCTTCGCAACCAGCCGCATCAGCGTCTGCGGATCCACGGCAGCATTCTCCATGAATCGGATCTGCAGTTCTCCGCGCTTTCGGTCCACTTGCGCAATGCCCATTCGTTCGCATTCCAGGCGCACCAGCGCGGCTTCGAGCAAATAGACCGTTGCATCCGGCGGCGCGCCATAACGGTCTTCCATCTCCGCGCGCACCTCGGCCACGGCAGCCTCGCTGGTTGCGCCGGCAATCTTCTTGTACAGGCGCAGCCGCTGATTCTCCTCCGGCACATAGCTCTCGTCGATGCGCAGCGACAGCCCAAGGTTGAGTTGCGTCGCGGGCCGTTCCTCGCTCGTCTCTCCCTTCATCTCCTTCACCGCAGCTTCCAGCATCGATGTGTATAACTCGAATCCCACTGCCTCAATGTGGCCGCTCTGCTCGCCGCCCAGCATGTTACCCGCACCGCGTAACTCAAGGTCGAGAGCGGCTATCTTGAAGCCCGCGCCAAGGTCGGAAAATTCCTTCAGCGCCGCCAGCCTTCTGCGCGCGATCTGCGTCAATTCCTGCTCCGGTGGAATGAGCAGGTACGCATAAGCTCTTCGATTCGACCTGCCAACTCTTCCACGTAACTGGTATAACTCGCTTAGTCCGTGCCGGTCCGCGCGATTGATCAGCATGGTGTTTGCCAGCGGAATGTCCAGCCCGTTCTCGATGATCGTTGTCGCCACCAGCACGTCATATTCATGCCGCATGAAGGCCAGCATCACGCGCTCAAGTTCCGTCTCGCCCATCTGCCCGTGGCCCACGGCGACTCGCGCCGCCGGGACAAGCTCCTGAATGCGTGATGCAATTTCGTAGATCGACTCAACTCGGTTGTGCACGAAATAGACCTGCCCGCCGCGCTCCAGCTCGACTTCGACTGCCGAACGAATAATCTTCTCGTCGAACTTGGCCACCACGGTCTGAATCGCCATGCGGTCTTTGGGCGGCGTCTCAATCACGCTCATGTCGCGCAGGCCCACCAGCGACATGTGCAGCGTGCGCGGAATGGGCGTGGCGCTCATGGCCAGCACATCGATCTCCTTGCGCATCTGTTTCAGCCGCTCCTTGTGGCGCACGCCGAAGCGCTGCTCCTCGTCCACGACCAGCAGACCCAGATCCTGAAACTTGATATCCTTCGAAAGCAGCCGGTGCGTGCCGATGAGAATGTCGACGCGGCCCGTCTCAACCTTTTCGACGATTTCCTTTTGCTCCTTCGCCGTACGGAAGCGTGAAATCATTTCGATGTTGATGGGGAACTGCGCAAATCTTTTCTTGAATGTTTCGAAATGCTGGAAGCTCAGGATCGTTGTCGGCGTCAACACCGCAACCTGCTTGCCGTCTTGCACAGCTTTGAATGCAGCGCGCATGGCGACCTCGGTTTTGCCGTAGCCCACATCGCCGCACAGCAGCCGGTCCATGGGCGTGGTCGATTCCATGTCGTACTTGATGGCGCGGATTGCGGATAACTGGTCATCGGTCTCGTTGTAGTCGAACGACTCTTCGAACTCCTTCTGAAACTCGTTGTCTTTGGAGAAAGCAGTACCCTGCGCCGTCGTGCGCTCGGCGTATAACTTCAATAACTCCCCGGTCATATCCTGCATGGCCTTGCGCACGCGCGCCTTGGTCTTGGCCCATTGCTGCGAACCGAGTCTATTCAACACCGGCGCAGGACCCGTATCGGTCGAGCGATACTTCTGAATCAGGTCCAGGCGAGTTAGCGGGACATATAACTTTGCAGCTTCAGCAAATTCCAGGATCATGAACTCGACCGAGAGTCCGTCCTGCACAATCTCCTTCAGCCCCTGGTATTGTGCGATGCCATGCTCCACGTGAACAACGAAATCGCCCACGGTGAGATCGCGGAAATCGGACACGAATGCCGCGGTTTTAGACCGCTTGGGCTCGGGACGCGCAGCCACATCCGCCTCGTCGGAAAGATCGTTGGCTCCGAACACGACCAGATTCACGTCGGCAAAACTCACACCGTTGGCCAGCGGCGTACGCACAATGACCGGCACGCGCAAATCGCCGGCCAGATAACTGCCCTCATCGAGCATGGTTTCGCCGGGATGGGGATTGCGGCTGCCAAGCCGGTAAGGGATCTGATACTCGCGCAACACGGTGGCCATGCGTTCGACATCGCCCTGGTGCGGCGCGGCCAGCACAATGCGCGACTCCGCCGCGATCAGGTTCTTCAACTGCTCGGTCAACGCCGGAATCGACCCGTGAAAGCGGAGCGTCGGGCGCGTATTCAGTTCGATCTCGCCCAGCGTGGAGTCCTCATCCAACACGTCAACCACGCCCAGTTGATCGAGGTCGAGACCCATATGCGCATTAAGCGATGCCTGCAGGGCCTCGGGGCGCAGATAGATGTCCTCAGGCCGGATTAGCGAGCCCATGGCCGACCGCTCGTGGCGCTGCTCCACCTTGTTCCACCAACGATCGATCTGATTGCGCACCATGGCCGGCTCTTCAATGAACAAAACGGACTTGGGCAGCAGCGACAGCAGGGACTTCTCCGCGCCGGCCACCGCGGAGAAAAACTCCCACCCCGGAAACACACTGACTCCGCCTGCTGCGGCCATCTCCACAGCCATCTCTTCATCTTCGCCATCCGCCGCAACGTCCACCCGTTGCCGGCTCAAACGTGCATGAACCGCGGCCAGCAGCCGTTCCGTTACGGGCGTTTCTGTCAGCGGCAATAACTGCGCTTCATCCAGCCCACTCTGCGAGCGCTGCGTTTCGGGATCGAATTTGCGGATGGTTTCAATTTCATCGCCGAAGAACTCGATCCGGACAGGCCGGTCGGCTTCCGGCGAATACACGTCCAGAATTCCGCCGCGCCGCGTATACTGCCCCGGCATTTCCACCAGGTCCATCTGCGTGTACCCAACAGAGGCCAGGTGCCCGGTGAGCACTTCAACGTCGACCTCTTCGCCCCGCTTGAGCGTGACGGCAAGGCCGGCGTAGTAGTCGCGGTCAAACAGCTTCAACGCCGCTGCTTCCACCGGCGCGATCAGAATCGATACGGCCCCAGTGGCAAGCTTCCACAGCGCGGAGGCGCGCTGCTCCTGCACATCCGGGTGAGGAGAGAGATTTTCGAATGGGAGCACATCGTGGGCCGGAAGGCGGACCACCTCCGCCGGATCAATCGCACCCGTCAACTCGCAGCCGGCGCGCAGCATCGGCTCCAGGGCTTCCGCGGCCTTGTTGTCGGCCACCACGATGATCACCGGCCGACGAGCCGCCCTCGCCATCAACGGCACGTAGAGAGCCCGCGCTGTCGCCGTCATTCCGGACACACGTCTCCGCCCGGCACCAAGGCTCAAATGCCTTCGTACGCGCTCAAATCCCGAAGAGTGCTCCAGCTCCGCGAAGATCTCGCGGACGAACGGGAGAATCATGTCGTATCAGTCTATCAGCGAGGGCGCGGGACGTATTCAGGCATATGCTGTGCGCCATATTTCTTGATTTTTCAGTCGTTTGCTACTCAGAGCCGCCGGGACGAACAAACACCTGCTGCGGAGCGGTCACCTGCAGGCCCAGCCCCTCCACCTTCAGCTTGAGGGTTTCCACTTCGGGTTTGCGATCGACGTGGGCGGCAAAGTCCAGCGCGTACTGATTCTCGAAACGCCGCTGCAAATCGTCGAAAAACGGCTGGAAAGACACAGGGTTGCCTTCACCCGACCAGTAGCTGTAGCCCCCGGTCGCCTGGGATAATGCGTTCAAATGGCTCTGGCCGCCTTCGGCTGAGAAAGAACCTTCGCCGCCGTCGGGACCGCTTCGCCAGTAAATGGTGTAAACAACCATCCCCGCCTGGACGCAGTCGCGAATGGCGGACTCCACGTAGGGGTCCTCTGGATCGAAGCGCCGGTTCTCTGGGTCAACACCGTCGCTGAGCATAACCACCTCGCGCCGGACCTTCCGATCTTGCGAAGGCCAGCGGTGCGACAAATCGGACAGCGTGAAATAGGGATTGGTATTTGGGCCGGCGGGCAGATGCAGTTCATTCAATGTCTGCTTGTGGTCTGTGGATAACGGGCCGGCCATTGAAGCGTACCCGTTCTGCATATAACCGATCGCAACTTTGGTATCCGGGTTTAGACTCTGAACAAATTGCTTGATCTCATCGAACTGGCGGCCCAGGTTGCGCGCCCCGGCATCGATCAGCACGATGAGTTCCATCCCGTCATTTGGGCCCTTGAACGGCGCCCAGCCGGTGATGGCAGCGTCTTTCCCATTGACTTTGGCGCTCACATCCTGCTGGGCGACATTGGGCGCTACTTCATTGTGCTTGGCGAAGATCGTCACTACGGCGTGTCCGGAGCCGTCATCGCTCTGTGCAGATGCTGTTGCCACAACCAGCAACGTCGCCGAAGCCATCATTGCCGCCAATCGAATCCTCTTCATATGAGTTATCCCTTCGAGGTTCCGTCAGCAGTTGTCGTCCAGCCGCCGAACGCAGTAAACCCTCTAAGGCTTAGACGCTCCGAAGAGGGTCCTCGTCAGGCTGAATTCTGACCGGGGTCCAGCCGAGTCGCTCAGTCCCTAGTCCCTTAGTCCCTGCTTTTCGTCACTCCCCGCCCACCGCCTTGGCAAACGAATAGAAGAAATCCAGCGACTTCCAGTAAGATTCCATGGGCAGCCGCTCGTCCTGGCCGTGGGCGCGATCGTCGTCCCGCTCCAGCGCAATAGCCGAGTAACCGTAGCAGGGAATGCCGGCCTGGGCAAAATAGATTGAGTCGCTGGCGCCGTTCTCCATGACTGGCGTAACCGGCGTACCCGGCCAGATTGCTTGCGTGAGCCGGGTCAAAGGCTCAAATACCTCGGGGATGGGCGCCGGCGGCACCATTGCCTTTCTCTCCGGCGCGGTATCGGAGACAGCGCCGGCGTCGGAAACATACTTCACATTCAATTTGTCGTCGGTGAAGATTCCAATCAGCAGTTGCCGAATCTCCTCCGGCGAGTGGCCTGGAAATATCCTGCAATTCACGTTGGCCTGTGCTGTCTGCGGCAGCGCGTTGTTGGCGTGTCCCGCGCTTAGCCGCGTGGCCACGCAGGTGGTGCGAAAATTCGAGTTGAAGCTGGGTTCTGCGCTCAGCCGGGCAGCCGCCGCCAAGTCCGGGGGTGTACCCAGAATCGCGCGCATATCAGCCCCGGACTGGCCCGTCTCCTGGCCGGCCAGGTTTTTGAAGTAGGTGCGCGTCACCTCATTCATCTCGAAGGGAAACTGATATGCCGCTAGCCTGGTCAGAGCCGTGGTCAGCTCATAGATCGCGTTGTCCGGGCGAGGAATCGAGCTATGTCCGCCGCGATTGATGGCCGTCACCTGATAATCCGAGTAGACCTTCTCCGTCGCCTCCACGTCGGCCACCACGGCCCTGCCGCGGTCCAACTCCACGCCGCCTGAGTCAGGATTGATGACGAACGCCGCGTCCACCAGGTCGCGATGCTCCTTTACCAGCCAGTCCGCGCCGTTGAACTTCCCGCCCTCCTCGTCGGCGGTGAGCGCAAGAATCAGATCGCGCTTCGGTTTGTACCCCTCGCGATGCAGGCGCAGGAACGTGAACACCAGCGCGGCGTCGGAGTTCTTCATGTCCTGCGTGCCGCGGCCGTAGTAGTAGCCATCCTTCTCGACAAATTGAAATGGATCCGTCGACCAGTCCGAGCGAAGCGCCTCGACCACGTCCATGTGGCACAGAAACACCACCGGCTTCTCCATCGGCGTCCCCTCGGCACGAAGCCGGACTACCAGGTTCATCTTGCGCGCGTCGGGCCCCACCAGCTGTACATCGTCGGCAGTAAAACCGGCATCGAGAAACCGCTTCTGCATGGCCGCAGTCGCAGTTGTCACGTTGCCCAGCGGCGTGTCCGTGGTGTTGATCTCGATCAGTTCCTTGAAAATCGCACGCGCCAATTCGCGATCTGCTGCGGATGTTGTAGGCAACGGACTTTGCCCAAAGGCAGCAAAGCCAGTGGCGATAGTCGCGGCGCAGGCGGCAAGTGCAAGGACAGCACTCGAACAGAGTAAGTGGTTTCGGCGCATGAGCGCATTGTATCTCCCGCAGCGCCCCCCTCCGCGCGACACATCGCTGGTCCGCATTTGCGCCACGCGGCCAATCGATTTATCGTGGTGCCACGACGTATTCGAGGTGCAGGATGCAGTGCAGGTTCAAAGTCTCGGCTTCTCTTGTTGGTCTTTCTCTGGTTTTCGTTCTGGCGCTAACCGCTACCGCGCAAATGCCCGACAAACCGCTCATGCGTCCCAGAATCACCGGCATCTCGCATATCGCTGTCTACACCTCGAATCCCACGGCCACGGAGCATTTCTACGTTGACGTTATTGGTGCCGTTAAACAGGCCGATCCCGAAAATCAGAAGGGCGTTCGCTATGCCCTCAGCACCGCGCAATTCGTTGAAGTGCTTCCCTTGCCGGAGAGCGCGGGCATTAACCGCCTTGACCACACCGCGTGGAATACGGACGATGCGGAGGGTTTGCGCCGCTATCTTGGCTCCAAGGCGTGGAAGGTGCCGGGCCAGGTGGAACGAGCCGCGGATGGAAGCCGCTGGTTCACTACCTCCGATCCTGAAGGCAACAAGGTACAGTTCGTGCAACTGCCTGAGCATCCGAAGCCGGTTCAGGCACCCAACGCCATCGGCCGCCACATCATCCACGTGGGCTACATGGCGCATAATCGCGCTGTCGAAGACACGTTCTATCGCGACCTGCTCGCCTTCAGGCCGTACTGGTATGGCGGCATGGTGGAAGGAAGAATCGATTGGGTCAGCCAGCAGTCGCCTGAAAGCCACGACTGGCTGGAATACATGCTCACCCACGGGAGCACGCCGCTCTCGGCAAGCGCCGGCATTCCCGCCGACATGACCCAGCACGATCTGGGCGTACTCGACCATTTTTCAATCGGCGTGGACTCGGTGGACGCGGCTTTCAAGACTCTCAATGACGCGGGCCGCCTGGCCGGCGTCAATGCCCAGGACCACACCCAGATGGGCAAAGACGGCAAGGGGCAATTCAACCTCTATGACCCCGATGGGATTCGAGTTGAGTTGATGAATTTCCATGCGACGGAGAAGCCATGCTGTTCCTCGTTCACCGCGGACGATCCGGCGGAGTAACCCACAGTTCCACAGGCGATTGAGGCGTTTTTTGTACTGTGAAATTGTGGAAGCGGCGAGACTAAACTGCTGATTTACTGGTGGTTCGCTTCATCGTCACAGGATCACAGCCCAAAAGCGATGCGAAGTTTTTTATTTCGATTTTCAGGGCTCGCAGGTGGGTGGGAGGCAGGGCCGGCAGCGTGCGTGTTTCCGAAGTACCGGGAGAGTGCGTCTTCAATGCGGGCTTCCCCTCACGTCCAGTTTGATCTTCAATTCAATTGTGCGCCAACGGAGCGTAATTCTCTGCAACTGTTTTTCGTATTTCTTCGAGACGCGCTGTGGATGCTGACTTCGATTCAAGGTGTGCTTGTTTTTTCGATTCAATTGTGGGTTGAAGGCAGGCTTCTGTATGCAATTGCGGACCAGGGCATAAATAACTTCGACTTTGAATATATACAGGATGAGCATTCAACTGCATT
>JBEKFD010000163.1:0-11103 GCA_050013495.1 Occallatibacter sp.
TAGTCGAGGGCGGGATCGGGCGAAACCTCTTCCTGCGCGGCGGGTACACCTACCTGGACGCAGTAGTGCAGCGGTCGTTTGCCAACGACGACGTGGCGCTGCTGGGGCCGGTTCCAACATTCGATGGCATTCCCAATGGCATCCCCATTGGGGTGGACTCGCCGTTGCAGGGAGCGAGGCCGTTCCGGCGCGCGCCGCACACGGGGTTTGTCACGGCCACCTATGCGACGCGGAAGCTGACCGGACAGTTGAGCGCGGCCTTTGCCAGCCGCTCGGACGATTCCGACTTTCTGGCCTACGACGACATCAATGGCGGGAACAGTCTCTTGCTGCCGAACCGGAATCTGGATTATGGATACGCCAAGCTAGACCTGGGCGGGAGCTATCAGTTGCTGACCTGGCTGGGAGTCTATGCGCAGGCCGAGAACCTGACCAACAGCCAGCACATTGCGCCGATCGGGTACCCGAGCTTGCCTCTGACGGTGCGGGTCGGGCTGAAGATCGCCTGGGGCATTGGCGCGGGGAAGTGATGCTGGAGGGCTTTGCGCGGCTAGGCTCTGGAACGAGTTACTTATTGACTTAACTACGGCAGGGCCGTATCTTTTTATCATGCGGTACACGTGGGATCCGGAAAAGGATGCCCTGAACCAGCGAAAGCATGGATATTCGCTTGCACAAGGAGTCCCTGCCCTTGAAGACGCGAAGAAAGTTGCGTGGTTCGATGATCGATTCGATTATGGAGAAGAAAGGATCCTGACCATCGGCCTCAACCAGCTGAACGTCCTGTTTGTTGTGTCCGTTGAGAGAGTTGAAGAAGTCACACGGATCATTTCCGTTCGAAAGGCCAAAAAAGATGAAGAGCGAATCTACTTTTGTACAGATTGAGCACAATCCTGGTGAGCCTCTGCCTGATACTGGGACCGACTGGGCCAGAGTGAACGCTTTCACCGAGGAAGAACTTCATGCGAACGCACTGTCGGACCCGGATAACCAGCCAATTCCATTCGGTACTGACGAGGAACTGGCGAAGCTGGGGCTGCATCGACTGGTTAACGTGAAGAGGCTCCGTGAAAAGCTCGGTTTGACGCAGGAAGAGTTTGCCGCGACCTACCGGATTCCGGTGGGGACGCTGCGCGACTGGGAGCAGTGCCGGAAGAATCCGGATGCACCGGCGCGGGCTTATCTGATCGTGATCTCGCGGAATCCTGAGATGGTGGCGGAGTGGCTACGCCGGGCGGCTTAGGCCCCCTTCAAGCTCAGCGCATTTATCCCCTCAGGAAGTCCTTGGCTTTTTGGATTAGCACGTCGCGGCTGATGTCGGAAATGGCGTTGGTGAGGGGAATGCCCTTGGGGCAGACTTCGACGCAGTTCTGCGCAAACCCGCACTCCTGAATGCCGCCGTCGCCGGCCAGGGCGCGCAGGCGCTCTTCCTTGAAGACCTTTCCGGTGGGGTGGTCGTTGAACAGCTTCACCTGCGCGATGGTTGCTGCGCCAACAAAGCCAGTGTCGTCATTGAATTGCGGGCAGACTTCCATGCAGCAGCAACAGCTGATGCAGTTGGACAGCGGGTAATTCGCCTCCTGTTGCTGGGGGAAGACGCGCGGGCCAGCTCCCAGATCGTAGGTCCCGTCGATGGGTACCCACGCCTGAACGGCCTTCAGATTTTCAAACAGAACGGAGCGGTCGACCTGGAGATCGCGTACCAGGGGGAACTTCGAAAGCGGCTCAAGCTTGATCGGTTGTTCGAGATTGTCGACCAGCGCGGAGCAGGCCATGCGCGCCTTGCCGTTGATGCGCATGGCGCAAGACCCGCAGATTTCCTCGAGGCAATTCGAGTCGTAGGTGATGGGCGTGGTATCGAGGCCCTCGGCGGTTACCGGGTTGGCGGCGATCTCCATCATCGCGGAAATGACGTTCATGCCGGGACGCCAGGGGAGTTCAAATCGTTCCCACACAGAGGGAGCATCGGGGCTGGCCTGGCGCTTGATTTCGAGTGTTATGGTCTTCGTTGCCATGATCCCTTTCGGAAAAACTCTCTGTTGATTCCCTCGGGGGCTAAAGCCCGCTTTAATCTGATCTTGAAATGTACGGGCTAAAGCCCGTACCCTTCAACTACTTTGCTGCGGTATAGCTGCGCGGCCGGGGCTTGATGAATTGCGTGTCGACTTCTTCGTACTCGAATCGCGGGCCTTCTGGCGCGCCGGTAAAGCTGGCCTTGGTGGTCTTGAGGAACTTCTCGTCATCGCGATCGGGAAAGTCCGGCTTGTAATGCGCGCCGCGCGACTCATCGCGAAGCAGCGCGCCAAGCGTAATTGTGCGTGACAGTTCCAGCATGTTCTTCAACTGCCGGGCGAAGGCGAAGCTGGTGTTGGCCCACTGGCTGCGGTCGGAGAGATTGACATTCTTGTAGCGGTCAAGCAGCTCGACGATCTTTTCGTCGGCCTGCTTGAGGCCCTTGTTGTAGCGAATGACAGTGACGTGCTCAGTCATGGTGCTTCCGAGTTCGCGCCACAGCTTGAAGGGGTTTTCCGTGCCTTCGTTTTTGAGCAGCTTGGCGTTGATCTCGGCTTGGCGCGCGATCTCAGCGGCTGCGCCGCCGTCGCCCTCTTGAGGCGCAAGGCCCTTGGCGTATTTCAAAGCGTTGGGGCCGGAAACAAAGCCGCCGAAGATGCAGCTGACCAATGAATTTGCCCCGAGGCGATTTGCGCCGTGGTACTGGTATTCGCACTCGCCGGCGGCAAAGATGCCGGGGATATTGGTCATCTGGTTGAAGTCGACCCACAGGCCGCCCATGGTGTAGTGCATGCCGGGGAATATCTTCATGGGCACGTCGCGCGGGTCGTCGCCGACAAACTTCTCGTAGATTTCGAGAATGCCTTCGAGCTTGCGATTGAGAGTGGCGCGGTCGATGTGGGTAAGGTCGAGATAGACCATGGGCTGGCCATCGAGGCCCAAGCCGTATTCGTAGACCACCTTGTGAATTGCGCGCGTGGCCACGTCGCGGGGAACCAGGTTGCCGTACTTGGGATACCACTCCTCGAGAAAGTACCAGCGGTCGGAGTCGGGGATCTGCTTGATGGGACGCTTCTCTCCCGCGTTGCGCGGAACCCAGACGCGGCCACCTTCGCCGCGGGCTGACTCCGACATGAGGCGCAGCTTGTCTTCGCCGGGAATGCACGTTGGGTGCACCTGGATGAATTCGCCGTTGGCGTAATACGCGCCCTGTTGGAAGATGGCGGAATCCGCCGAGCCGGTGCAGACCACGGAGTTTGTGCTTTTGCCGAAGATTGCCCCGTTGCCGCCGGTGGCGAGGATGATGGCATCGGCAGGGAAGCTGCGCAGTTCCATGGTGCGCAGGTCGAGCGCGGTGATGCCCCGCGCTACTCCTTTGGAGTCAATGACTGCGGAGAGAAATTCCCAGCCTTCGTACTTCGTCACCTTGCCGGCGGCCTCGTGGCGGCGGACCTGCTCGTCGAGTGCGTAGAGAAGTTGCTGGCCTGTAGTGGCGCCAGCGAAGGCCGTGCGCTGATAGAGCGTGCCGCCAAAGCGGCGGAAGTCGAGCAGCCCCTCGGGAGTGCGATTGAAGGGCACGCCCATGCGGTCGAGCAGATCGATGATTCCGGGCGCTGCTTCGCACATGGCCTTCACGGGCGTCTGGTTGGCCAGAAAATCGCCGCCGTAGATGGTGTCGTCGAAGTGCTTGTCGGTGGAGTCGCCCTCGCCCTTGAGGTCTTTAGCCGCGTTGATGCCGCCCTGCGCGCAAACCGAGTGCGAGCGCTTGACGGGAACGATAGAGAACAAATCGACGGTGCCGCCGGCTTCGGCGATCTTGATGACGGCCGCAAGTCCGGCCAGCCCTCCGCCAATCACGATGATTCTTGGTACTGCCATTGAGACTTCCTCTTAAGAGATCAGGGGCCAGGGATCAGAGATCAGGGACCCGTTCAAGCTTCTGTGTACCCAGTAATTGCAAGAGCAACCGCAGGTCCATCGACTCCGCTGAAGTACGCTCCGCTCAGGATGACAGCGTTAATGTCGATGACTGCGTGGTGGTGGGTGACGGCGTCGTCGATAAATTCATGCGGGCCGGAAAAACCGAAAAGGAAACGGCTGGCGCCACGTCTACCGGCGCATTCTGATACTTCGGCTCGATGAAGGCCCAGATGCTGGCCAGGCCGATGAACACCAGCACGACGCCTAGCGCGGCGCATACGTAGCCGAAACGCTTGCGAGCCGTGGTGCCGGGAGTGATTCCCCACTTGGCTGCGAACAGCCAGATGCCATAAGAAAAGTGCCAGCAGATGGCGATCATGGCAATCGCGTAGACGGCCAGCATCCAGGGGTTCTGCAACTCCACCTGCACCTTGTGGAACGCATAGTAGGGATTCTCGGGAAGGCTGACGCCGGAGAAGCGCTGGCGATACACATGCTGCCCGATATAGAGAATGGCGATGAGGCCGGTCCAGCGCTGCGCCACGTACATCCAGTTGCCGGCCCAGGGGTAGTAAACAATGTTGGACTTGCCGCGCAGCCAGATCCACACGCCGTAGAGGCCGTGATAAATGATGGGCAGAAAGATGAACACCCACTCCAGCACCCGCACCATGGGCAGGCTGTTGAGGAATTTGACCTGCGCTCCGTAAGCGGCGGGGCCTTTGAGGGCTTCGAAGTTCGAGAGCAGGTGCTCAAGCAGGAAGGCGCCGATGGGGATGATGCCAAGCAGCGAGTGCAGTTTGCGCAGGAGGAAGGTGTATCCCTGGCCGGCTCGCAGCGGCTGCACTCCGCGTGCAACCGTGTGCGCGGCAGGTTGTTGAGCAGTGGCCATGAAGGTGTCGGCTCCTTGAAGGGCGGGGTCCAAATGGATGAACGCCGGGTTCCGGGACTGAATGTGCGTCAGGCGGTATCAGATTGAGGGACGCAGAATCATTGCATTGTCGCAGTTGCATTATTGGAGTCCAGGACTACCCCCGTCAAGGAACGTGCGCTATAGCGGGTCCGAGTGCGCACTCCACTCGCGCATGATCCGGGGAAAACGCTCAGCGGGTGCCGAAATGGAAGCCTTTCGCGGCTTTGTCGAATGCTATACTTCCCACGTTTCTTGCGTCTCTTATTCGGGAGCCTCGGACGGAGGAGTTTCATGATTGCAGCGTCGAAGGCAGCTTTCACGGCGCTCCTGCTATGGACTGCGGTGTCGTCCGCCCAAAATGGCGCAATGTTCCGCGGGAATCCTGCGCATACGGGCGTATACGACGGCCAGGCCCCGAAGGGCATCGATCATGTCCGTTGGGAATTCAAGACTGGCGGACGCATCGTTTCATCCCCGGTAGTGGCGCGCGGCGTTGTGTATATCGGAAGCGACGACCACTTCCTTCATGCAATTGACGCCGCTACAGGCCGGGAGATATGGAAATTCCAAACGGCAGCAAGCGTAAGCAGCACGGCTGCGGTTGCAAATGGCTCAGTCTACTTCCTCAGTCTCGATGGGAATGCGTATTCGGTTGATGAACAGCAAGGGAAGCTGAACTGGAAATTTGCAACGGAGGGTGAGAGCCGGATGAGCGCCGCATCGCTCTACGGGCTTGCCCCTTCGCTCGAGGTGAAGCCGGACCCTTGGGATTTCTTTACATCCTCGCCCATCGTTGATGCGGATCAGGTCTATTTCGGGAGCGGCGATCATAATATTTATGCGCTGGATGCGCGGACCGGGAAGCTCAGCTGGAAGTACCGTGCGGGCGACGCGGTTCATTCCTCTCCGGCAATCGCAAATGGGATTCTCTACATTGGCTGCTGGGACGGCGCCATCTACGCATTGAACATCAAGACGGGCGATTTGATTTGGAAATTCATGTGCCGGAAAGACCCCACCCACTTCATGCAGGGCATTCCTGGGTCGGCTGCGATTGCGGACGGCATTGTGGTATTCGGCAGCCGGGACAGCAAGATCTACGCGCTCAATGCGGCCTCCGGCAATCTGGTGTGGTCCGCGGAGAACGACGGGTCATGGGTGATCTCTTCCCCTGCGACGCAAGGCGAAACGGCGTATGTGACCACCTCGGACACGAAGAAATTCCGCGCCCTCGATCTGAAAACGGGCAAAGCGCTTTATGAAGTGCCCTTCAAGGCCTATAGTTTTTCGTCGCCCGCGATATCCGGCAGGCACGCATATTTCGGGACCTTCGACGGTTGCGTTCATGATGTGGATCTAGATGCTCATCGATTCAACAGTGAGTTTTGCGTAAAAGCTGCGCAAACCCACAAGGAACTACTGACGGCCGATGGCCATCTCAATGAAGATGTGATTTATGGGCCGCTTGGGCCGGATGGGAAGCCGAACAACACGCTCGACGCTACCATTGTTGGCATCGACCGCCTGCTGCAGCTCGTTTCAGTGCTGGCGAGTCCGGCGATAGCCAACGGGGTTGTCTACGCCGCAAGCACGGACGGGTCGGTCTACGCCCTTGATTGAATGAAGTTTCTCAGTCAGCCACCAAACTAGAGTCGGGATGCCTCAGGCAGACAGCATCGGAAGGAGAGCCGCAATGGCACGGCCGCGATGACTGAGCGAGAGCTTCGTTTCGAGGTCAATCTCGGCCATGGTGCGATCCAGTTCAGGAAGATAAAACAACGGATCGTAACCGAAACCGTTGGTGCCCCGGGGCGCTTCCAGAATGAGACCTTCGACCGAACCTTCGGCGGTGTGAAGCGGCTCTCCGTCGCGGGCGACGACGAGAACGCACCGGTAGCGAGCCTTGCGCTGCGCGAGCGGGACGCCAGCGAGGCGTTGCAGCAGGATCATGTTGTTCCACACATCCGTATTGTCGTTGGCGTCAGGCGAATCAACCAGGCCGGTGTCTGCGGCAAAGCGAGCGGAGCGGACGCCGGGAGCGCCGTTGAGCGCGTCGACTTCGAGGCCCGAGTCGTCGGCAAGGACCGATTCCCCGGGAGTAAGCCGCGAATAGTAGACGGCTTTCAGGGTGGCGTTGGCGGCAAAGGTGTCGCCGTTTTCTTCCGGGGCTGGGATGGTGCCGGTGGGGAGGGATTCGAGGTCGATTCGATACGCCTGCGCGGCAGTGCGAAAGTCACGCAGCTTGCCCTTGCTTGTTGACGCGACAAATAGGCGGAGAGCCATGGGGAAAGTGTAACGGGTGGGGGCGAGCCGCCCAGCCGTCGAGGTCCAAAGGCTTCAGAACAATCATTATGGTTTTTGACAAAGGGTTGTGGTCTATTTACTTTTCTTCCACCTGGAAGATATTTCATTGGAGAAAATGCCGGCAACGGTTTCAACCTAAGAAGAGTGACTTCCCAAAACATGCCGGAAAGCTGCACAATGGTCAGGCTTTCATCTAGAGGCGGGTGTGTGTGATGGAAAAGAGAATTGTGCGCTTGATTGTGGGATTTTTCGCGTTTGGGCTGGTTGTGGCAGCGGCAGAACTGTCCGCGTCGGTGATACCCAAGCTGAAGCCGAAGGTTCCGGATGCTGCGCCAGGAACGGGGTCAACGGAACTGCGCGTCGACGATTTGAAGATGCCGTTGGGCATCGACGATGCGACACCGCGGTTCTCATGGCAATTGAAGGATCCGGCACGGGCGGCGAAGCAGACGGCGTACCAGGTGGAGGTCGCGTCGAGCGAAGACGGACTCGGCAAGCCGGATGTGTGGGACAGCGGGAAAATCACGTCCGGCGCAAGCTTGAACGTGAAGTATGCAGGGCCGGAGCTAAAAGCCGGAACACGGTACTTCTGGCGGGTCAGGGTGTGGAATTTAAACGGAAAAGGGTATCCGGATGCTCCTTCGAGCTCCTGGGAAACGGGTCTGCTCAAGCAGGACGGTTGGCGCGCGAACTGGATCGGCTTCGAGACGGCGGAGGAGGCAGCGGTGCGTCACGCAGCGGCCATGTGGATTGCCAGCCCGGACGCGAAGGTCCTGGATGACGAAAAGAGTTCCGAGCAGCACACGGCTTACCGGGAGACAGTGACGCTGGCCAAGCCCGTGAAGCGCGCCACGCTTTACGCCACCGGGCAGGATACGGTCTTGGCCTGGGTGAACGGAGCGCGGTTGCTGACGGCGGAGCCGCTACCGCCTTGGAAGCAGATGCCGTGGAAGAAGTTCCAGCGCGCGGATGCAACTGCCAACGTGCGCCAGGGCCCCAACACCATCGCGATTGAGACGGTGCATTACGTGCAGAATCCGGACAACGCGGAAAACGACAATGCGCCGATGATTGCCGAACTTGCGGTGGAGTACGCGGATGGAACCATTGCAACGTTTGCCAGCGACACGACCTGGAAGACGGCGATCCATGCGGCGGGTTGGCATGAGGGAGACTTCGACGACTCGGGTTGGAAGGCGGCGGTTGCCTGGACGCCGGGACGGGGGAACGCGCCGCTCGGTCATCCATGGATTCCCGACTCAGTGAAAGCGCTGCGGCAGACGTTCGAGGTCAAAGCGCCCGTCAAGTCGGCGCGGCTTTATGCGACAGCGCTGGGAGCCTATGAAGTCTTTTTGAATGGCAAGCGTGTAGGCGACGACGTGCTCGCGCCGGGCTGGACCGACTATCGGGAGCATGTGAAATATCAGACGTACGATGTTACGGCACTGGTCCAGAGCGGCAAGAACGCGCTCGGAGCGCTGCTGGCGCCGGGGTGGTATGCGACGCCGCTCGAGTGGTTCCAGCAGCCCAACAACTATGGCGATACTCCACCGGCGCTCCGGGCGCAACTGCGCATCGAGCACACGGACGGCAGCGTGGAATGGTTGGCGGCGACAGACACAAGCTGGAAGGCGAGCACCACGGACATTCTGCATTCGGAGATTTACGATGGCGAAAGCCAGGACGCGCGGCTGAAGCAATCCGGCTGGGACACGGCTTCGTTCGATGGCGGCGGTTGGAAGAGTGCGGCCGCAATTGATCCCAAGCCGGTCCGGATCGAAGCTCAGGATTTTCAGCCCATCCGGGTGGAACAGACGATCGCATCCAAGGCGTTTACAGAGCCCAAGCCAGGCGTGTATGTCTACGACTTCGGCCAGAATTTTGCCGGGGTGGAGCACCTGCGCGTGGAGGGGCCGGCGGGAACGGATGTGAAGCTGCGGTTTGCGGAGATTGTGAACGACGACGGGACCATCTATACAGAAAACCTGCGCACCGCCAAGGCAACTGACCATTTCATTCTGAGCGGCAAGGGGGTTGAAGAGTTTACGCCGCAATTCACTTTTCACGGGTTCCGCTACGTGGAGGTAACCGGGTTGCCGTCTGCGCCTGCCAGGGACGCGGTGAGCGGGCTGGTCTTCCACACCGACGCGCCTTTCACTGCGAAGCTTGAAACCGGCAGCACGATGATCAACCAACTATGGAACAACATTCTGTGGGGGCAGCGCTCCAACTTCGTCGGCATACCCACCGACTGCCCGCAGCGCGACGAGCGGCTGGGCTGGATGGGCGACGCTGAGGTCTTCTGGCGCACCGCCACGTACAACATGGACCTGGCCGCCTTTTCACGCAAGTTTGGCGGAGACATGAGGGGAACGCAGGCAGACACGCCCTACTACGGCATTTACTCGCCCGGAACCGTGACGCCGAATACCGGACACGCCGCGGGCTGGAGCGATGCGGGGGTGATCATTCCCTACACCTCCTGGCTGCAAACCGGTGACACCAGCGTGATTGACCAGAACTGGGCGGCGATGGAGAAGTATATGAATGCCATCGATGCCAGCAATCCGGATGGGCTTTGGGTACATGAGGCGGGGATCGGGTTTGGCGACTGGCTTTCGCCCGAAGGGAAGACGGACTTTGCGCTGATTGCAACGGCTTATTGGGCCTACGACGCGACGCTGATGCGGGAGATGGCGCAGGCAACCGGGCGCAAGCAGGATGAAGACAAGTACGGACAGATTTTCGCCAAAATCTATGCTTCGTTCGAGAAGAGATTCGTGCACGACGATGGCTTCGTGGCCGGTGGCGACAAGGCCGGCCAGACTCCGGATGCCAATGGCGCAACCAAGGAAACCGACACTCAGACTGGATATGTGCTGGCGCTGCACATGGACCTGGTGCCGAGGGAAGTGCGTTCCGCGGCGGCTCAGAAGCTGGTGGCGAAGATTGAAGCCAATCATGGATTGCTGGGTACGGGCTTTCTGGGCACGCCGTATCTGCTGGAAGAGTTGACCCGCAGCGGACACTCGCTACTTGCCTACAAGCTGCTGATGAACACCGACTATCCATCGTGGGGTTACCTTGTGGGTCACGGAGCTACAACCATGTGGGAGCGCTGGAACGGCGACCAGATGAAGTCCGACCCGAGCATGAACTCCTACAACCACTATGCGTATGGCGCGGTGGCGGACTGGCTGTACCGCTCTGTTGCCGGAGTGGATGCGACGCCGGAGGATGCCGGCTTCCACACCGTCGTGCTGCACCCGTTGTTCGATGCGCGGTTGGGAAAAGTCGCCTTCGACTACAACTCTTCCTATGGAACCATTCATTCCGATTGGAAGATGGAAGGGGCAACGGTGGATTGGCATGTCACCATCCCGGCCAACACCACGGGCTGGCTTCCTCTTACCTCGGGGGAAGCTGGAAGCTACAAGCTGGAAGGCGCGACGCTCGTCACCAGCAAGTTAGTCAAAGCAGCAACCCACGACGGAAAGACCGGCTATGAGTTACCCGCTGGGAGTTATGCATTCCAGGTAAGTGTCGAGTAACATGTGCTTATTGAGAGCTAGTGCGGTGTCTCAGAAGTTCGTGGTTTAAGATCCGAAGTGCAACCGCAGATCCTTCGACTCCATTTGGCGCAAAGAACGCGCCAAAATACGCTCAGGATGACAGTTCATTTCTGATATGAACTTCAGATCCAGGACAGTAGCTGCCGGGAATGCTTTGAGTTACTCGCGGCCGATGCAGGGGAGGACGAATCTGTCGATTTTCGCCGGGATAGGATGGCACTTGCTAGGGGCGGCCTGCGCCGCGTCATTTTATGCGCCCATTGGGAAGGTGAGGCGATGGTCGTGGGAGACGACCTGGGCCGTGGCCGGACTTTTTTCATGGATACTGCTTCCGATCGGCGTGAGCCTCTTTCTGTTGCCGGACTTTCAGGGCTTCTACAC
>JBEKFD010000164.1:0-11054 GCA_050013495.1 Occallatibacter sp.
GCCGGCCCCTTCAGCCTGCTCACCTACGCCGACGCCCGCCGCTGGGCTCCGCAGATTCTCTCGGTCACCCAGTCGCGCTTCATGCCGCCTTGGCTTCCCGAGCCCGGCTACGGCGACTTCGCCGACGTGCGCCGCCTCTCGGACGACGCCCAGGCTTTGCTGAAACGCTGGATCACCGGCGGCATGGCAACCGGTGACATGAAAGCCGCGCCGCCCCCTCCGCACTACGACAGCACCTGGCAAATGGGCAAGCCCGACCTGGTTTTGAAAGTCGCTCAGCCGTTCACGCTCCCCGCCGGCGGCACCGACGTTTTCCGCAACCTGATCCTTCCCTATCCCCTCAAAGAAACGCATTACATCCGCGCCATGGAGATTCGCCCCGGCGCGCCGCAGGTGGTGCACCACGCCAACGTCGTCATCGACCGCACCGGGAGTCTGCGCCGCCTTCATCCCGGCGATTGGCAGAGCGGCGTCCCGGGCATGGAGCTTCTGGTCGACGCAGGCAACCGCTTCGAACCCGACAGCCATTTCCTCTTCTGGAAGCCCGACACGCCAGCCCTGGTTGAGCCGCAGGGAATGCCCTGGCGCCTTGATCCCGGCAACGACCTGATTCTCAATATTCACCTCAAGCCTTCGGGCAAGGCCGAAACCCTGGACGCCGAAGTGGGCCTCTACTTTACACCCGACCCGCCCGCCAAACAGCCCATGCTGCTGGCCCTGGAACGCGACGACCAGCTCGACATACCTCCTGGCGACTCCAGCTTTGTGATCGAGGATTCTCTCACGTTGCCGGTGGACGTGAATGTGCTCGGCGCTTATCCCCACGCGCACTACCTGGGGCATGACATGCAGGGCTGGGCGATTTTGCCGAATGGCGAGAAGAAATGGCTGGTCTGGATTCGCAACTGGGATATTGACCGGCAAAGCGTCTATCGCTACAAAGAGCCGTTGTTCCTGCCCAAGGGAACCGTGCTCCACATGCACTACATCTACGACAACTCGGCCGCCAACCCGCACAATCCGCATGCGCCGCCCATTCGCGTCCGCGCCGGCAACCGCTCAGAGGACGAGATGGGCCACCTGTGGCTTCAGGTGCTACCCGTCAACACGCCCGCCAACGCTCCCGACCCACGCCTGCTGCTGGAAGAAGCCTGGATGCGCAGACGGCTGGAGAAAACTCCAACTGACGAGATCGACATGTACAACCTGGCTGGCGCGTTGTCCGGGCAGAGCAAGTTCGCTGAAGCCGCCCAGGTGTATGAGCAGGAGCTGAAGCTGGACGCGAACAACGCGCGCACCCTTACCGCCTTGGGTGCGGCTCTTGAAGGCGCGGGCCAATCCGACCAGGCACGAGAGCGCTATCGCAGCGCCATCGCCCTCGCCTCAACGGCCGACTCAGCAGGATGCGACGCTCGCTTTGACCTTGCCCGGCTGGGCGTGCGCCAGGCCGAATATGCCGAAGCGGAGAAGGAATTCCGCGCCTTGCTGGCCGTTTGCCCGGAAGATGCCGAGTCGAGCAGCGGGTTGGGCGCGGCGCTGTTGGGTGCGGGCCGCGCAGACGAGGCCACGCACGAGTTCCGGCGCGCCCTGGAACTCGATCCCGGCGACTTCACCGCGCTCTACAACCTGGGCGCCGTGGACGCCGATGCTGGACAGGCCGAGCCTGCCGTCAAGCTGCTGGAGGCCGCTCTGCGCGCCTGGCCAGCCTCTCCCGATGTTCACGAAAAGCTGGCCGCGGCCTACGCGCAGCAGGGTCGCGCCAACGATGCCCTGGCCCAACTTCGCGCCGCTGCCGCACTCGCGCCCGACGACGCGAAGGTTCATTCCTCGTTGTCTCAAGTTCTCGACGCCCTGGGCCAGTCCGAAGAGGCATTTGCCGAGCAGAAACGCTCCCTTCAGCTCGATCCTCAGGACGCCGACGGTTGGAACAACCTGGGCGCGCTGCTCGCCCGCGGCGGACAGACCGCTGCTGCCCGCTCAGCCTTTGAGCGCGCCTTGCAAATCCAGCCCGACCACGCTCAGGCCAAAGCAAACCTGGCCCGGCTTTCCACTTCCAAATGACCCGACCCAGCTCGTCAGGGTACGCAGGCCAATGAGCCGGACTGACCAGACTGTAGCCGTCGTTTGTGACATGCTGATGCCTTGTGCATAAGCACGCTCGAAAAGGCATCCGCCAGGAAACCCCGCGCTGAATTGAATTCGGATTCTATCTCTCGACAAACTACCAATTTGTCCGGCGAAAGAGCCCATGGAGAAAGCGCATTCCGCCGATGCAAGGACATTTCCCCTCACATTCACAGCCGCAAGACAAAGCTCAAGGAGCTATGCAATGAAGATTCTAGTTACAGGTGGTACCGGCCATGTTGGATCGGCGGTAATCAAGGAACTCGTCAAGCGCAAGGCGAACGTCCGCGCCCTTGTCCGCAAACAAGAGGCATCGGGAACCATGCCGAAAGGAATCGAGGTCTTTGTGGGAGATCTGCTCGACCCGGTCGCAGTAAGTAAAGCGCTCGATGGAGTCGACAAGCTCTACCTGTTGAATGCAGTCGTTCCCGACGAACTTACGCAGGGCCTGATTGCCTACGATCTGGCCAAGAAGGTGAAGCTCAAGCAGATTGTGTATCACTCCGTTTTCAAGGTCGAGGAGTTCAAAGACGTTCCTCACTTTGCCTCCAAACTGGCCATCGAGAGCGCCCTCCGCGAATTCAATCTCCCTTTCACCGTCATCCGGCCGAATTACTTCTACCAGAACGACGCTTCACTCAAGGACGTGATGATGAATGCGGGCATCTACCCCATGCCTCTCGGAACACCTGGCATTTCTGCTGTTGATATTCGGGATATCGCTGAAGCTGCGGCCATCGCGCTCACCAGCGACGGCCACCTGGGCAAGACCTACAACTTGAACGGTCCGGAGATTCTGAGCGGCAGGAAGGTTGCATCGATCTGGAGCGGCCAGCTGGGCAAGGAGATTCGATATCCAGGCGAGGACCTCGATTCCTTCGAAGATCAAATGCGGAAGAATGTGCCATCGTGGTCCGCATTCGACATCAGGATGATGTTCCAGGGCTACCTGGAACGCGGCTTTGTAGCCGAAGCCGGAGATATTGAAACTCTGACGAAGTTGCTGGGACACGCGCCGCGCCGATACGAGGAATTCGCCAGGGAAACGGCTGAAGGGTGGCAACAAGCAGCGGAGCCGCAGCTGGTTGGGAGTGCTGCGTAAGAAAAGGGGCTTGCCCTTAAGGTAGCAGTGACGAGATGAGTGTTCCAGCCAAGGTGCATTGTCGGCCAGATCAACAATTGCTGGACCTCGTCTCCTCCCGCTACGAGAAACCTAATAAACCGCTGAGGTTGTCACAGAACACGATCGACGCTCGTGCCGGCGGTAATCCCTTGCCCTGACCCCTGATACCTAACCCCTGATTCGAACTACAGCAGATAACTGCGCGGCCATTTCCCTATTCCGCTCTGGTATACCTGAAACCATGCAGGTCGTTTCCCCTTGGCGCGTTTCGGTGCTGCTCCTCGTCCTGCTCGCCGCGTTCACCCCACTCCATGCGCAGGCCCCCGATCCCTTCCGCTGGATGGACTTCCACTCCCAAAAAGACCAGGACATCGTCGTCTGGGTCAGCCGCTCGCTGGACGCCGAAAAGTGGACAGCGATTCGCGAAATCGGCGTGCAATACGACGCGGCGCTGGTGGTCACCACCTTGCGCTCGGCTCCCGATGGCTCGCCCAGCCAGGACGCCTTCAGCGTGTGGAGCGTCTCCCTGACCAACCACGCCCTCACGCCGCTGCTCAAGGGCTACAACCTGCGCTGGCTCGATTTCATGACTTTCGCCGAGGGTACGCCGCAGGAACTCGGCCTGCTGTACGACAGTTGCAGCGAATGCTCCCCCGACACTTACTTCACCGCCTTCCATTTCGACATGCCACAGCACACCTGGGCGGCCCGCTGGATGCGCGGCGGGCAGGGCGTGCCCATCTGGAGCGCCAACACTCCGGCGGGCGTAACCTGGACGCAGATCTACGCCGGCCTGGCCGAACCCAACGGCCGCGATCTGGTGGGCACCTGGAATCACTTTGATTACGGCAAAGACAAGCCGCCCCAGGACTACGTCTTCCGCTACGACCTGGACCCCGTGAGCGGCCTGGAGCGCACCCAGTTGCTCAGCGGCAAGGATGCCGACGCCATGAAGCAGCGCGTCTGCCGCTCCGCCGACGTGTTGCCAAGCCTGTCCCGCGGGCAGGACTCGCCGCTCTGCCAGCAGCTTGTGAATCCGCGTCCGGCGCGCAAGCCCGTGACCAGCCCTCCTGCCAACAACCGCGGCAAATCAACTCCGCCCGGCGCACGGCATTAGTCTCCCGGCACCGGCAGCTTCGCCTCTCTCTCCATATTGACCGGATAATGGCCGTCTGCTTTAGACTGGAAAGCCGCAGAACGCATCTAACCGCACTGGAGCATTTAACTTTTCTGGAGAGAGAACCCATGACACGTTTCCCGCGATTTGCGCCTCTTGCTCTACTTGCGCTGGCAGCGCTACTTTCAACTGCCGGATGCAAATCGAATTCGAATGCTGCCGATAACAGCCAGGCGGCAGCGCAGGATTCTTCGTCCGATCCCGCATCGGCCAATCTGGCGCCCATTTCCAATGCCTCCGCTGTGCAGCAAAGCGCTCCGGCTGCATCCTCATCCAGCGCCCAGCGGAGCGCTCCCGCTCCTGCAGACACAAGCGCCCAGCAGGCGCCGCCCCCTCCGCCGCCCGACAACGGCAACTACAGCTACCAGGAATCCGATCAGTCGGTGGACGACGCCAGCTATGGGGAACAGCCTGTCGATTATGCGCAGGAGGCGCCCCCGGCCCTGCCTGAATACGACCAGCCTCCGGCTCCCGGCGACGGCTATCTTTGGACCCCCGGCTACTGGGACAATGCTTCTGCCGGCTACTACTGGGTGCCCGGCGTGTGGGTGCAGGCCCCCTATCAGGGCGCGCTGTGGACTCCCGGCTACTGGGGCTGGACGCACGGTCGCTACGGCTTCTTCCGCGGCTATTGGGGCTCGCACATCGGATTTTACGGCGGAATCAACTACGGCTTTGGCTATGGGGGCGTAGGCTACCAGGGCGGCTACTGGAACTCAGGCCACTTCTTCTACAACCGCACGGTCAACAATATCAACGTCAACGTGATCCATAACGTCTACAACTACCGGGTGGTGGTGAACAACAACGTCCGCGTCAGCTTCAACGGCCCAGCCGGCATCCGTGTGCGCCCGCGACCTGCGGAAATTGCGGCCATCCGCGAACCCCACGCCGCGCCCATGCAGGTGCAGGTTCAACACGCCCAGGCGGCCAGCGCCAATCGGGCCCAGTTTGCGGCAGTGAATCATGGCCGGCCGGCCACAATCGTCGTCGAAAAACCGCTGGTTGCCGACCGGGACGTACACCCGGTGGCGGCGCCGCCCATGCGGAATCAACCGGAAGTTGCAAGACCCGGTGAACCGGCCCGTCCGGCAGCCTCGGCCCAAAGAGCCGAGCCAGCCAGAAATGTGCCGGAACGGCCCACGCCCACACCTGCTCATCAGGCTCCAGCCCCGGTCGCGCATCCGGAAGCGCGGCCTGCTCCAGCGCCTTCCCGGCCCGAGGCGCGTCCAGCCCCAGAGTCCCATCCGGCGCCTCAGCCGCGTCCGGAAGTTCCACCGCACGCCGCGCCGCATCCGCCCGCGAACGAGCCACGGCCCCAGGCCCGGCCTGAGGAGCGGCCAGCACCGCATGCCGCGCCTGCGGCGAAGCCAGCGCCACGGCCCGAACCAAAACCGGAGAACAGAAAGCCGGAAGAATAACGTCCCCGCTAGCTTGTTGGGGTTCAGGGGTGCGCAATCATTCTGCCGTCCGCACGCGGATGGCGACCAGGTTGTGCACCCAGCGGGCCGGCCGCTTTTCCCCCGTAGTCACAAGTTGCAGCGGACCGGCTGCGCCAATCGGTTTTCCGTCCATTGCGTCGGCCACCATGGTGGTTCCGTCGTGGACATCGGGCGTAACCTCGCCCACCGAGTAGACGACCTGGTAGCCATCGGAGCCCTCGGCCACCAGGTACAGCCGGAACTCCTTGCCGTGCGGCTTGTCCGGCACGCCCAGAGGCTTGAGCAGGTCCATAAGTTCCACGCCGGAATAGGTCTGGTTGGCCTTGGCGTGCTCGTTGTAGAGGGTAATGGTCTTGTGCGGAAGCACCGCCAATGTCGCCGCGGTCCACTCGGCAGATTTGTCGCCGAATGCGATTTTCAGCGGGCCGGCCGGAGGGGCAGGCTTGCCCATCTCCATTACGGCAACTTCGTTTCCGTGAGCGTCAGGCTGCGGGCCCTTGCCGGGCGTCTGCGCCAAGCCCGCTCCGGCACAAATCGCAAATGCCGCCAGACAGATTGTGATCCGATTCATGGGCGCCTCCATGAAATGAAACCCTGCACGAATTCATCGTATACTGGGGTCATGTCGATTGTGCGCAACCTCGCCGGCATCGCCAAGGGCATGAGTATCACCATGGGGGAGATTTTCGAGCCCACCCAGGTGGAGAACTACCCTGACGGCAAAGGCCCCCTGCGCGGAGCGGTTTTCGAGCAGCGCTTCCGCGGCAAGCATGTGCTGCAGCGCGACGAGAACGGCCTTGAAAAATGCGTTGCCTGCTTCCTCTGCGCCGCCGCCTGCCCTTCGAATTGCATCTTTATTGAGGCCGCCGAGAACACCGAAGAGCAGCGCATCTCCTCCTCCGAGCGCTACGCGAAGGTCTATAACATCGACTACAACCGCTGCATCTTCTGCGGCTACTGCGTAGAGGCCTGCCCCACGGATGCAATTACCCACGGTCACGGATTCGAGTTGGCGACGCTGAACGCTACCAATCTGATCATGCGAAAGCAGGACATGCTGGTGCCAGTGGCGGCGCTGACAGCGGCAAAGTAGACAGTCCTTTGCCTTACCGCGCCCTGCGCGCCACATGCTTCTGATCTAGCGCATGACGCAAAAGCGTTTTGATTACGGCCTGTCTGCTGATATTCAATTGCCGAGCCTCTTCATCCAGTTCTTCAAGCATGGGCAGCGCAAAGTCCACATTGACGCGCTGAATCGGCGGCATCATCTTGCCGGTGTTGGTGAAAAAGCGGGAAATATCCTCTCCTCTGTCGGCCATGTCCGCCATCTCATCGGCGGTAGGAGGAATTGGGGATTCGAGTTCTTTCATCGCGGGGTTCAAGTTAAGACGCATGAGTGTGACTATTATGCCATTTACGAATGAATGCAAGATCGCAGCTCATGAAGTTCCTGTGAACTGCGTCCTATTCATTGCCCATTTCGGTGTATAGTTTCTCTCAGCTAATGAAGAGGTTTTTCCAATTCGTAGCCGCCCTTGCAATCGCGCTGCTAACCACTCAGCCCGTGATCGCCGGACTCACCTGCGACATGGGGACACCCGCTAATCTGGCCTGCGCGCCTCATTGTCCAATGGCGGGGAGCCACCGAAGCAAAGACTGCCAGAGACCGCTTCATGCCTCGCGCACCGGCTGCCAGCAGGAAAGCTGCCGCTTCGGCTGGCCCCAGGCAGTATTCAGATCGGCTGCGGGGGCCAAACCAAAGGCCGTTGTTACCCCATTGTTCTTCGCGCTTCCCGCTGCGGCGCCCTCCAAAATAACCGTCTCCACCGCTCCTCCGCCCGGCGACCTTGTTGCAGCCTCTCCACCGCGTCACATCCTCTTCCGCGTATTTCGGATTTAGACCGCTCCTGACGTGAACGCAAACGATGAGCCGCAAGGGTCACCACCCTTGAGGCACGCTCGTGGACCGCAATTCAACGTCAAAGGAGATACAAATGAAACGCACAATCGCTTATCTTTCGCTCATGCTCGCACTCACCGCGGTGGCATTCGGCCAAACCTCGCAACAGAAGCAGGCAAAGGCCGGCTGCTGCCCAACCTGCTGTCCCGACTGCTGTGGGCAACATTGCTGCGATGGTTGCAATGGATCCTGCTGCAAAGGGAAGTAGCACCAGCTAGCGCATAACCGGGGCGGCGGAGGCACTAGGTTCCTTCGCCGGCCCTGAACCAGAGATCCGGGTTGCCACGCGATCCGGATATCTTTTCTCTGGGCAAGCGATCAGGCAGGATTCGTCATTGACTCGCTGATTCCCGTTGAACTCCCGGTTCCGGCGCGATTACCTGCGGCACCGAGGCCCGCCGGGCAATGTCTTCCGATAGCCTTATCGTCGGCCGTTCCAGCAGCAAATGAATGATGGTCGCGAGAAGCAGGATGATCGCCACGCATACCGCCGTCTCCGCCGTGTAACGCGGCAGACTCACCGCATGGATTCCTCCGCGAAGCCGCATCGCCGTGTAATAGACAATGCCGTGCGCCAGGTACATTGGATAACTGATCACGCCCAACAGCCGAACCGCACGGCTGGCGAAAACACCGAATAGGTCAGCCCCCGTCGCCACAAGCGTGAAACCCGCCAGAACCAGCACCTGCCCGGCTGCCGCGATTCCGGGAATCAGGAGATATGCAAGATAGAGTCCGAGCAATATCCAATTTCTCCCCGGCACGCGCAGCAACCGGTTTCGCAACTGGGGTTCCAAGGCGGCAATCAGAATTCCTCCACCGAATCCCACTAACATGAATTTGGAATATTCAGCCAGGATCGAACTCGCGGCATGGATGCTTGTTTCGTCCGCTGTCGCTGCGCGAAGGCACCTGCTCACCAAGAACAACAAACCAAATGTCAGCGCGTAAAATATGAGCCGCCGCGCATTGCGTGAGAACCAGCCGAGAAAGGGAAGAGAAAGATAAAATAGCCATTCCAGCGCCAGTGTCCAAGTAACTCCGCAAGTTATGCGGGCAATGTCCGCATGATTCACCGTGGCCTGGCCCCCGAGCGAAAACAGGACCCAAGGCAACAGGGACCTCACGAGCGCCCCCGGCGAAACTTGTAACTTCAAGCCTGAAAGCAATAAGCCCAAGAAGATCGCTGCTCCGATACAGCAGTAATACACAGGGCCAATGCGCACAAAGCGCGATAAGTAGAACTTGGCCATGGGAATCCGCCCTGTCTTCATCAGCTTGCGCCAGAACAGGAAACCGCTGAGATAGAAAAACTGGATAACTCCGAAATCCGCCAGCCGCGCGAAGATCACGCTGTTGCCCGTAGTCCAGACTCCGCTCTGCGTGAAGTAATACCAGCAGTAAGCATGATGCATTACAACCGAGAAAGCCAGGATGCCGCGCAGCCCTTCGAGCGCCGCAAGTTTCTGCGAAGCCGGACTAACTACGTTTCTAAAATATCCACCCCATCGATTAAACAGCAGGTTCAATGCGCTCGCTGCGGCGACCGCAAATGTAAACGCGAGCACTGCGAGAAGGGGATCGAAAGCGAATCGTTGAACGGCTTCACTCACGCGTCGAATTCCTTACTGCATGTTGCATTGGCCTAAAGACAAACCAGGGACGCTCTGACTAAGCCACTGGCAATCCCTCAGTGGCTAAAGCCAGGGCTCATTTTGTGGCACTTACGGCACGACTAAAGTCGTGCCCTTTCAAGACAGCGACTAAAGTCGTGCCGTGTTACAAAACCTTCGAGAATCTCGATGGGAACGAGTTTTTCCGCAGCCTGTAAAGTCGTGCCCTTCAAAACAACGACTAAAGTAAACTATACCGTGCGGTCGATCAGGCGAAGAGATGGGGCCCCGGTGAATCGCGGCACACCGCGCAGGGTGAGTGAGTCGATGAGCAACTGGCAGAAAGGTCGCCTATGAGCGCGAAGCATGTTGCCAAATCGCCTAAACCGCTCGCATCATCGCGCGGATTCGACAAAGAGCTTGCGGAACTGGAATCGCTCAGATCCGCAGTGCTTTCCAGTTCGGCTCCAGACCTGGCCGTAGTCGAAGCCCTGCGCAAGACCCTCTCGCATCGCAACAACTTTCTCGTCTCCAAGGCCGCAAAGCTCGCTGCCGATGCAGAACTCGTCGCGCTGCTGCCCGATGTGCTTTCGGCATTCAACCGGTTCTTTATCGACGCCGCCAAGACCGACCCGCAGTGCTGGGCCAAGAACGCTCTTTCGAAAGCACTCGTCAAACTGGGCCATCGCAGCAAAGGCGAATACCTGCGGGGCATGCGTCATCATCAAATGGAGCCGGTGTGGGGTGGACAGTCCGACACCGCCGGCGCACTGCGCGGCACCTGCACCCACGCGCTGGTCGATTGTCCCGGCATCTCCGACGCCGACCTGCTCACCGCGCTTCTCGAGCCGTTTACCGACTCCGACAAAACCGTCCGCATGGAAGCCGCTCGCGCCATGGCCGCGGTGGGCGGCGTGAGCGCGGCCATGCTGCTGCGTTTGCGCGCGCTGCTCGGTAAAGACGAACCGGAAGTGCTCGGCGCCGTTTACTCTTCGCTGTTATCCCTGGAAGGCGCAGCCGCTATCCCGCTCGTTGCCGGCGCCCTTGAAGACGGCGACGACACCTCCGCCGAAGCTGCCTTCGCCCTGGCCGATCAGCGTTCTCCAGAGGCCCTGGCCGCGCTGCTCGCCCGCCTCCACGCCGGCGCCGACGCATGGTTCACCTCGGTGCTGCTGAGTGCCGTCGCCCTCACCCGGCAGCCCGAAGCCATCGATGTTCTGATTGCGACCATCGCGAGGAATGCGCGCGAGGCCCCGCAAGCCATTGAGGCCATCGGCCGCACCGCGCCGTCAGCCGAACTGCGCTCTCGCGTCGAGCAGGCCGTTGAGCAAGCTGACAGCACGCGCCTGCGCCAGGCCTTCCGCGAGCATTTTCCCCCAGTTCCGGAATGAAACTCAACTCATTTTGGGCCGCGCGCATTTTTGTTGAGACCGTTTTACGTAAAATTATGCCGGTTTGTGCCACAGTCAGATCAAGCAAACGAGAACATGTGTGTCCTCCTTGAACGGCCGCGGTGCTGAAGCTTTTTGGGAGCCAGTTCCCTCGGCCGTTCGATTTTCCTGTTGGCTCATGTGCAGAGATGTTTTTTGACACCGGCAAACTCCCGATTGACGTA
>JBEKFD010000165.1:0-11015 GCA_050013495.1 Occallatibacter sp.
ATCGATCGACTTGCCGGCCATGGACGTCAGCTTCATATCGAGCGGAAAGCGATTGTCGAAGTAGCTGAGCGCCGCCGTGTTCCACAACAACCCGTAGCCCTTGCTCGAAATCAACAGCGGGATGGCGACATCGGTGTTGTTTTGTCCCAGCTCAACTGTTGCTCCTCGATAGTTGAACAGCCCATTCTGATGCTGACCCAGTCCGTAGAGAGCCTCTGTAATCGTTGGAGAAAAGCGGTCCGTGACGCGGTAGGTGCGATCGCCATTGAGCTCGACCGGCTCATAGGTGCGCGGTATGCTGTTGCCTTCGTTTAGCAGCGATTCTCCGCCTGCGGTCCGGAAAGTGAGATTGCCGCGCTCTATATGGACTGCGACCTCGAGTTGCGCGGTCTTCAGGGTGGCCACTTTCGCGTCTTGCGCAAACGTGAACGGCGCTCCGGGACAGGATTGCTTTTGGTCGAGCATCCACGGGCGCGGCGAAGCGGGAGCGGAAGGCTCGGGGGTAGCAACGACGTGAATCACCGAGTCAGTACATACGGTGACCTCAAGGACTTCGTTGCCCGCAGTCGCGCGGATGCCATGGCTAGTTTGCTCCACTTGCGCAGGCGGAGGCCCCGGCGCATTCTGGCCGGGCATTTGTGCCGCAATGCCGACAGTTCCTGACAGGATGAGCAAAACCTGAATGGCTCGAATAAAATCGGGCGACACGCACCGCGCCTCTGAACAAAATCGGAACTTCATTCGACTGCACCTTTCAATTCGCACGTTCGCATCCCGCTCCAACGACCAGTGCGAACCATGTGAATACAAGCTAGGTCCGCCGTTTTGGATCCCCGGTCTGCCAATAGATCGAGTAACGTTGATCTCGGATCTGGTACATCGGCATGAGATCGTATTTCTGGTCTTCGCCAGAGCAAGTGAAATTGAGCTCCGTCGCGGCTTCAACGTGAATCCAATGCTTCGTGTCCTTATCTTGTGCGCCGGCAACTTTTGGCATGGCAGATGCCACGGGCAGATCCTTGGGCTCTGTGTCCCGGCCGTGAATGACACGCATTGGGCCATCATCGGGCCCCGGACCGAGATCGGCTGCAAGAACAAGCGGGCCGTATAGTGCCGCAGCCACCGAGTCGTCGCCGGGCAATGGCTCCTGACGGAGTTTCATTGGGAGGTCGATGCTGATCGTATCGCCATCCTGCCAAATTCTTCGAATGGAGAGATACGAGCACGGGTCCGCGATCGCTTCAATCGGCCGGCCATTGATCTTCACCTGCGCGTCCTCGGTGGTCCAGCTTGGAATACGAACGTGGATTGCGCGCGGCGCTGGCCGTGAAGACTTGATCTTGAGCGTCGCGCCCTGTTCACGGGGGAATTCTGTGAGCTGCTGCAAAACAAGGTCTTCGTCTTTCCAGGTAAGTGTGGAGGCGATGAACTGGTTGACAAAAATGTCGCGGCCGCGGCGGAAGTAAATCGTGTCCGCAAATTTGGCGAACTCCTCGGCGCCCGTGCCAGTACAGCACCAGAACGATTCCTCCGGCGAACCGTAAGCTCGCCAATAGCCCGCGGCGAGCGGGAAGAAATATTGCTTGAGGCCCTCGGCGTTTTGCGTACCGAGCCTGCAATTAAAGAGGGCGCGCTCGTACGCATCCATCCAACGCGCATCCGCCGTCCAGCCGAAGACATGGCGCTGAAGCTTCATCAGGTTATAGGCCACGCAGCACTCAGCGTTCGTCCACGCCAGCGTTCCTTCAAGGTGTCCGGCGGGCGATTTCCAGTGCTCATCCTGGCTTGTGTTGCCAATGACGTAACTGCGGGCATCGAGGACTTCGGCAAGGAAATACTCGGCAATTTCGCGGTAGCGTCGATCTCCGGTAACTTCGTACATGCGGGCCGCGCCAATGATCTTGGGAACGTGCGTGTTGGCATGCAGACCCTGCAACTCATCGCGGCGCGCGGCCAGCGGATCAAGGAAGCCCGGCTGCTCAAAAATGTGCGCGGCTTCAATATAGCGATCTTTTTTGGTTACCGCGGCCAGGTTGACCAACACTTCGTTCATGCCGCCGTACTCGTCGCGCAAAATGCGCTGGCGCTGGTCGCTGCTGATGCCCGTAAAATAGTCCTGCGCCCAAACAGCCATGCCTTCGGCGATTTGGAGTGCATCGGTGTTGCCGGTGAGTTGATGCATGTCGAGCAGACCGGCCATGATCTTGTGGAAGGTGTAAAAGGGCGCCCACGCCGGCTTGCCCTGCGCCAGGTGTTCGAAGATATCGGTTGGATAGGCGCTCAGATAGTTAGTTCCGACCTTCTTCTGGCACGCTGCCAGACCGGAAACAACTTCATCGCCGCGGCTCTTGAGCACAAAGTTTCCCGAGCCGGCCGAGGCCAGCGCGACGGCGGACAGAAAGTGCCCTCCTGCAAAGTGGCCCCGCAGTTCGCAGGTCGGATCTTCCCATCCCTTGTACGGCGTTACGCTGGAGGAAATGCCTGCCGTGACGCGGAAGGAATGCAGCAGACGATCGACCGTGAGCGAGTCGAGGTAGCGCGCATTGATCTCCTCCTGCTGCTTGAAGATGCCGGGGTCAAGACGAACCGAAGCAAGCGGGAAGGGCTCAAGCCTGCCCGCCGGATGCTCTGGCCCATCGTTCAACAAAGCATGAGCAACTGCCGAGGGGCCAGCCAGGCAAAGGCCAGCGGCACTGACAGACGTTTTGAGAAAGTTGCGGCGTGATCGATCCGTCATCGGGGCCTCCTGCACTTTCTGCTCAACGACAATCTGCCGTGAAGCAGAGGTTCTTGCTGAAAAATGGCAGCACGTGGTTCTGGAATCGATCCGCGACCGCGCTGGTGTGCGTGCCGGAGTAGATTTCAAAACTGTTTGCGATGCCGTAGTTATCGAAGATCGTGTGCAGCTTGGTAGCATCGAATCGCAGCCCATCCTGATCGCCGACGTCCATTGCGATGGCGCGGTATTGCTTCAGATTGCCGATGTATTGATCTACAAAGGACAGCGGTGAGTTGGCCGTGAACTTGGCCACGATCTCCGGCACCGGAACTCCGTCCTTGGTCGGAAGGTCGAAGTAGAGCGGAGGGTTCTTCGGATCGGGCGCCCACGCCGCTGCCGTTGCATACTGGGCAGCAGCGAAACCAGGCGACTGTGCGGCCAGGTCGGCCGGGGACTTGGCTTCCGCGACTTTCTTCTCGTTGGCAATCGCCCGCTCCTTCATCTGATCGGGAGGGCCGAATCCGCCGGCCATCGGAGACATGCAACAGGGACTCATGATGTAGAGCGCACCGAAGACTTCAGGATGCTTCATGCCGATGCGTGACGCACCGTAGCCGCCCATGGAATGGCCGACCAGGCCGCGGCTCCGGCGATTGGGAATGGTGCGGTAGTGGACGTCCATGTAGGCCACTACATCGCGAGCGATGTAGTTCTCAAAGTCGCCGGTAGTCGCAGAACTCGAATACATCGAGCCGTTGTAGACGGTCTTGGAATCCGGAAGAACGACAATCACCTCATGCGACCCCTTTGCGAATGCACCTTCAATGGTCTGCGGGACGTGAATCTCGTGCGACCATTGTTCGGCGCCAATCGAATAGCCATGCAGCGCATAGACCACCGGATAGTGGCGCTTCTTATCCTTCTCATAGCTCGGTGGCAGGAAGACGATTGCGTCCCGATCGACAACGTCGCCTTCGAGATTGCCTTCGAGAGCCGCGCCGTGAATCTTGATATGCTCGACCGTGACGGGCTTTGCGCCGGAAACCACTTCGGGAACGATCGTCTGCACCTGGGCCGCAAGAAACGATCCCGAGACGACGGCCAATGTGATTGCGCATGCAATGAATTGCTTCTGTGGATTCATCTGTACCCTCTCTTAGGAACCCGGTTACTTGACCGGGTAGGAATAAATGTTCACGCTGAACGGACGCACGGTAATGGTATCGGGCAGAGCGCCAAGTGTCTGTTCTTCCACATGGACCTCCGGCTTCTTGTCCACCTGCACAGTCGCATCGATGGAGTCGGGAGCCATGCGCCACAACTTCCCGGCACTCGCGAGCTTGGTTCCGTTGGTTGCGATCCGTATTCTCTGTTCGGAGTCGGACGGATTGAGTACGGCGAACGTCAGCGTCTTGCGATCTTCGCTCAAAGCGGCGCTGACATCGAGGGGGTAGGTATCGCTGCCGGGATTGACCGCGGGCTGGTCGCCTCCGGCCGGAAACGTCGGCTTCGGCTGCGGTGAGTCTCCGGTCACCTCGACAGGAATCGTGCCGAAGTGATCGCGGTACATCTTGAAGAGCATTCCAGTGGGGTTGAGAATGGCTTCGGTGCGGTTGGAACTCATCGTCGCAGTCGCGAAGGTCAAGGCACCCATCTGGAAAACGTTGGAGTGGCGGAACATCTCGTGAAATGCCCAGGCGTAAGCGGGGACGGTCTTGTAGGAATTCGGTCCGCCGCCGAAGTATGCCCACTCGTCGATGGCGATGGGTACCGGTTTGGCGCGTAGGGCCGGTATAAGCTTCAGGTATTCCTGGTAGTGCTCATACTTAGCGCGGATTTGCACGGCCGGCGCGCGCTGCCATTCAATGAACGACAGGGGAGGGTCGATCGGCACCTTCTTCTGTAGCTTCATATCGGTATGCTGTGTGCCGGATGCATAGTAGTGCTCGCTGATCATGTCAATGTTGTTGAGGCAGTTGAGGATCATCTGGCCGGTCCAGTCCGCTGTCGATAAATAGTCGGGAACGTATTGGCCGTTGATACGTTTCGCCTGATCCGCGCCCTCCATCACGTCGGGCATGGCCCCGCCGGCGATGAGCTTGATGGATGGGTCTACCTTCTTCATCTCCTTGGCGAAGAGGTTGTGCTTCAGCTCAAATTGCGGAAGAGACATGGAGCCCATCTGGTAATCGCCCCAGGGTTCATTGCCGACGCCCCAGAACTCCACGTGATACGGCGCTGGATGGCCATTCTCGGCGCGCCATTTTCCCATGGGCGTGATGGCCGCGCCATTGGTGTATTCAACCAGATCGCGCGCGGACCAAGCATCTCCGAAACCTGCGTTGACGGTGATGTAAGGATCGACGCCCAGCAGGCGGCAGAGCATGAGGAATTCATCGGTGCCTACGTCGTTAGGTTGCACGGCGTGCCAGACAGGATCGAAGATAGGCGGCCGCTTATCGATGTCGCCAATGCCATAGCGCCACTCGTACGAGGAGACGAAATTGCCGCCCGGAAAGCGGAGGACGCCGAAGCGCAGTTGCTTAAGCGCGGCGATGATCTCGGGACGGAAGCCTTCGATGTTGTCCGCGGGCATGAGCGAAACCGTGCCGACATGGAAGGAACCGGCGCCTGTGCCAGTGATTTCCAGAGTTGCGTCATCTGTGTCGGCCGCAGCGGTGTAGCGCAACGGGAATTTGCGGAACGCGGTGCCGAGCGTGCGCAGGGTGATGGTCTGGCGATCGATGGCTTGTTTGCCCCAGATGAGCGTGACCTTGACCACAGCGCCGGGAGAGCCGGCCAGCTGGATGCGTCCCGAGTAGGCCTTGCCTTTGCGAACCGCAATTCCGGATTGGCTGATGCCGTGCGGTTCTTTCGCACTGAGCTTGACCAGCGGCGTGTGGTCTCCGGTGTAAGGCGCTTTTGTGTCCATGGCGACGATGTCGTCGCCGCCGATGGGAGCCCACCAACGCGTGGGATTGCGATTGAAACGCGGGTTCCCCGCCGCATTGCCCATCACCGGCGGTGGTTTGGGCGCGCTGGATGAGACTGGGTAGAAGAACTTGCGATCGACGAGCATCTCCGACCAGACGCCGGTGTTGACGATGTCGCCGCCGTGTTCGAGGAACTGGCCGTAGATGTTCTTCGAAATGGGCGCGCCGATCTTCGTCGAGTCGACCGTGGCATTGACAATGCGAGCCTGAGCCGAAGCGGCGCAGGGCAGCGCAAGCAGAAACAAGAGACATATTGCCGGTTGCCGGGAAAGCGTTTTCGCGAGTGCTAACTTGAGGAACGAGTGCATAATTCTCTTTCTCCCAATACTGGATGGAGCAAAATGCCGATCTGCGTGCGATCGGCGACAGCCGTCGAAACGCTATTGACTGCGAGGATCGTCCATGGCTCTCAATCGAGCCCAACTCGCGACTACGGCTCAATCGAGACGATGGTCACGGATCGAGGAGCTACTGTGAGTGAGAGCTTGCCGTTCTGAATCTTTACTGCTGTCGGCGTCGGCGCAACTGTGTTCGGCGATGCAAAGGTGTTGATACTGTCGACTGCGGCTCCCGTCAGCGTCTCAGCACTGGCCGACTTCGCCGTCATGCCGGGCATATCTGCATCGATGCTGACTGGATTTTCCGCATCAAGGTTGGTGATTTCAAGCAACAGCTTTCCATCCGCGGCTTTTGCGGCGATGGCGTCGACGCGCGGAAGGGACACGCCGCCATGCGTGTAGGTGCCCGCGTCGAAGGAGACAGGAATAAATGTGGCGTCCTGAAATGGAACGTACATTTTGAACACGTAGTAGGTGGGCGTCAGGACCAACTTCTCCTTGTCTGTGAGAATCATCGCCTGGAGAACATTGATCATTTGGGCGATGTTGGCCATTCGCACGCGATCGGCGTGACGAGCGAAGATGTTCAGGTTGAGCGAAGCGAGAATGGCGTCACGGATGCTGTTCTGCTGGACGAGAAATGCGGGGTTTGAACCCGCCAGTGGAGCGTGCCAGGTGCCCCACTCGTCCACACTCAAGGTCACCTTTTTCTCAGGGTCATACTTGTCCATCACAGCCTTCTGCTTGCGCAGAAACTCATCCATGAAGAGGGTCGATTTGAGAGTCTTCGCGTAGTCGTCCAGCCCAAACTTTTCGGAATTCGTTGACGGCGGCCAGCCGTTGGGAACTGTGTACCAGTGAAGCGAGACGCCGTTGATGTCCCACGCCCAGGTATGTTTCTTCCAGGCTTTCATTACGGCTTCAGTCCACTCGGTGTCCGGCGTGCCAGGACCTACCGCGATCTTCAGCATCTGGTCTTTACCGCGCTGCGCGGGATTCATATTGAGCACAAATCGGCTATACACCTTCATTTGGCTCACGTAGTAGTCGGGCGTCATGGCGCCGCCGCAATCCCAACTCTCGTTCCCGATCCCGAGGAATCCGACTTTATAGGGCTCAGGATGACCGTTGGCGGCTCGCTCTTTGGCAAGTGCTGTGGGCGCTGCCGCTGTCATGTATTCGAACCACTCGGCGGCTTCCTGCGTTGTACCGGACCCGACATTCACGGACACATACGGCGTGCTACCGATCTGCTGGATAAAATCCATAAATTCATCTGTGCCGAAGGCATTGGTATCAATGACATCGCCCCATGCCGAGTTCACAGTCGCTGGGCGCCGGTCGCGCGGGCCGATGCCCTTGCGCCAGTGATACTGGTCGGCGAAGCAACCGCCGGGCCAGCGGACGTTGGGGACTTTGAGTTCCCTGAGTGCGGAGACCACATCATTTCGGATCCCGCGCGTATTTGGGATGGGCGAATCCGGCCCAACCCAGATGCCCTCGTACAGCCCGTGTCCAAGATTCTCGGCAAACTGTCCGAAGAGGTTGCGATTGATCGTGGCTCCGGGCTTGGAAGCATCGATGGATAAATGGACGTTCTCTGCCGCCATCACCGGCAAAGGCAGAATCGCAGCGATGAAACCCAGAATGAGCGGAAGCCTGCACTTCATACGATTCTCCTAAGACCAGAGCGGTGATTCGGATGAAAAGGCGACGGAGGAAGGGCACACTTCGGAGCCGAATTTTGACCGTTGGCTGGAAACTCCACTTCTGGAACTCCTTGACGGTACAGACTCGATGCAAGATCCGACAAGTCAAATAAATCGCTTTATTAAGATCGATTTTGTCGATGGGTTGTTCTCGTCGGCAACTCAGCTCAGACTCGCATTTAATCTTCGCGCTCAGATCACTTCGGGTTCACGGCTCAATCCAAGCAACTCCGCAAGCGCATAAGCTTCGGAGTTGCTTTCGCTCAAGTCTCTGCAGACTAGATTCAGCCGGACCTCGCGCGTCTTGCCGGCGGGCAGGGGGAGTGCCACAATATCGCCGCTGTCGAGCTCTGACTGAATGCGGTATTTCGGCAGCCAGCCGTAACAAAGACCGCTCTTGACCGCTGAAATGGCCGATTCGATTGTGCTGACTGAGAGAACGCGCTGAGCCGGGAGCCGTGGCTGTTGTTTTAGGGTTCCGGAAGCTGCGCTTTCGATGCTTACCAGAATGTGCGGCATCAGGTCGGATCGGGAGAGCTTGCGCCTCGTCGAGAGAAGGGGGTGGTCGCTCCGAACGACTGCCATCACTTCGATCGTGAGAATGGGTTTGACGAGAAGTTCGCGCGATATCAGACCAGTGACGCAGATTTGTGCATTGTGAAGTGAGAATTCTGAGTCGGCAGAGAGAAACGTACCCTGACGTAACTTTAGCCTGACGCGCGGAAAACTGCGTGAAAACGCCGCTAGCACTTCAAAAAGACGGTCATCGGGAAAGATGTTGTCGATCGAGATCCGGATCTCGGAAGCCCCTCCCGACGCCATCACCTGAGCGCGCTGCTCAAGCTCGCGAAATCCCGCCAGATGAGGCTCCACATCCGCGAGGAGCACCCTGCCCGCCTCGGTGAGTTGCGCTTTCCTCCCATGGATTTCGAACAGCCGAACGCCTAATTGCTCTTGCAAACGACCGATCGCATAACTGATGGTTGACTGGGACCGATTCAGCTTCTTCGCGGCTGGTCCAAAGCCCCCGAGCTGCACGACCGCTTGAAGAATTTCCCAGGCATCGAGCGTTGTATCCATGTTTCGAGGATACATCGAATAAATCGATGTACTTCATGGAAAAATCCGACTATCCTTCGAGAATCTCAACCAGCTAATATTCCGCTGTTCTGAAAACCCCGGATTAGCGGTATCAAGTGAACCGGCCGGAATCACTTCGGTAAGCGTTTTCCTGTCCGGCGGGAGGCGGGGTTATCGCGCTAGGGCGGAAATTCCTGGGGACGGATTCAATCATGGAGAGGATTCGATGAAGAGAATTGCAGTCGCGATACTGCTGCTTTCGAGCTACTGCCGCGCACAAGGCGTCGACGGTTTTCAGCCCGCTTCCACGAACGTGTGGGGTGCAGAATACCCTCGCGTCGACGCCAGCGGCCGAGCCGAATTCCGTATCAAGGCCCCAAATGCCACCGCGGTAAAGCTCAATTTCTGGAGCAATCCGAAACTTGACATGGTGAAGAGCTCTGACGGGTTTTGGACCGCCACGACTCCGCCCCTCGTGCCAGGATTCCACTATTACAACTTCGTCATCGACGGAATGGACGTGAACGATGCGGGAAGCCATGCCTTCTACGGAGGCGGCAGAGACGCAAGTGGAATTGAGATTCCCGAACCTGGCGCAACCTACTATTTGCCGAAGGATGTTCCGCAGGGCGCCGTTCGCGAGATATGGTATTTCTCCAAGGTCACCGGGAGCTGGCGGCACGCCGTTCTCTATCTGCCGCCGGGCTACGACTCGCAAACAAAGATGCGCTATCCCGTGCTTTATCTTCAACACGGCGGCGGCGAAGATGAGACTGGCTGGATCAAGCAGGGCCGTGCCAACTTCATCCTCGACAACCTTATCGCGAACGGAACTTCGAAACCGATGATCGTCGTGATGGCGTACGGATATGCACGACGCGCCGGTCATGTTGATCCCGACCTGACGGGAAAGCCTTTCGGATCGCCCGAGATGATGAAGGCCATGCAGGAAATGGCGCAAACATTTGAAGACGACCTGACCCAGGCCCTGATTCCATACATCGACTCGAACTTCAGGACCGTCGCCGACCGCGATCATCGCGCCATGGCCGGACTTTCGATGGGCGGCATGCAGACGTTCCAGGTGACATTCGATCACCTCGACCTCTTCTCCTACATTGGCGGATTCAGCGGCGCCGGCGGAATGACGATGATGCGCAGCACCGAGAAGCCAGACCTGAAGACGGCCTTCAACGGCGCTCTGGCCGATCCCGTGGCCTTTGCCAAGAAGGTTCACCTGCTCTGGATCGGCGTAGGAACTGAAGAACCCGCACAGATGCATGCCGGCATCGTCAAGCTGCACGATGCTTTCACAGAGGCCAACGTCAAGCACGTCTTTTACGAGTCGCCGGGCACCTCGCATGAATGGCAGACATGGCGTCGCGATCTGAAAGACTTTGCACCGCGGCTTTTCCAATAGGCGAGCCCACCGGCCGTTGCGGCGGGGTAAAGCCGCCGAGATGAACGCGATTTTCAAACTGGGTCGGCCTGCGTCTACCGATCACCACGCTAGATTTTATTGTGGACGAATAGCGCGGCCAAAAGACCGTTGCCCGCGTCCCCAACTTGAGGTTCAAAAATGAAGAGATGCATGACTCAGATGTTGCAAGGGTTTGTCCTGGGAGCTGGATCGCTTTCCCTCGTCCTGGCCGTACAGCCAGCGGTCGCTCAAAGTGCGGCCACTCCGCCGTATTTCGACACCAGTTTGACGCCTGAACAAAGGGCCGCCGACCTCGTACACCGAATGACTCTCGCCGAGAAGGCTACGCAAATGCAGAACAATTCTGCCGCAGTGACGCGTCTCAATGTTCCCGCATACCAATGGTGGAGCGAGGCTCTCCATGGAGTGATCAACGAGGGCGTAACCGAGTATCCCGAGCCTATCGGCCTGGCAGCCACCTTCGATGCACCGGGCATCCACACCATGGCGGCCCAGATTGGCATTGAGGGACGCATCAAGCATGTGCAGAATGTGCGCGAGGGCCATACGGGCATCATGGGAGGCCTGGATTTCTGGTCCCCGAATTTGAACATCTTTCGCGACCCGCGCTGGGGACGCGGTCAGGAGACATACGGCGAAGACCCCTTTCTCACGGGCCGCATGGGCGTTGCCTACGTGACCGGATTGCAGGGAGACGATCCAAAGTATTACCTGGCCATTGCGACACCAAAGCAC
>JBEKFD010000166.1:0-10969 GCA_050013495.1 Occallatibacter sp.
CGGAAATGAGCAGCAATGCTTGCGAAAAGCTTGCAAAGCTCTCCCCTCCGGCCGCGAAGGTCGTCTCCGCGAGCCTGGTGGCGGAACACTCCTTCATCCCCCCAGGCTCGAATGCGCCCGACCCAGAGGAGAAGTCGGTCTTCGGGGCCACGCCGGCGTTTTGCCGCGTGGTGCTTCTCGCCACGCCCACTGCCGACTCCGCCATTCCCATTGAAGTCTGGATGCCGGCCAAAGGATGGAACGGGCGATTCCGCGGCCAGGGGAACGGCGGCTTTGCCGGCAGCATCGACTATGCCGGGCTGGCCGTGGCAGTCACTGAGGGGTATGCCAGCGGCGCCACCGACACCGGCCACTCTGCGTCGGGCATCGACGCCAGCTGGGCACTGGGCCATCCCGAAAAGATCATCGACTTCGGCTATCGAGCCATTCACGAGATGACCGAAAAGTCCAAAGCGATTGTCTCGGCCTTCTACGCGGAACCGGCAAAGCATGCCTACTTTGACAGTTGCTCCGACGGCGGCCGCGAAGCCCTGATGGAAGCTCAGCGCTTTCCTGCCGACTATGACGGGATCGTTGCCGGCGCCCCTGCCAACAACTGGACCCACCTGCTGACCAACGCGCTCTACAACTCCCAGGTAACCACTGTGGATGCCGCGGACTATATTCCATCCAGCAAGCTGCCCGCAATTCAGGCAGCCGTGCTGGCGGCTTGCGACAGTCTGGATGGCGTGGCGGACGGCGTCCTTAACGACCCGCGCGGTTGCCACTTCAAGCCGGCAACCATGGTGTGCCAAGGCCCCGAGACGGATAAGTGCCTGACCGCCCGCCAGGCTCACTCGCTGGAACTGCTCTACACCGGAGCCCATGACGCCGAAGGAAAGTCGATCTTCCCCGGCTATCTCCCCGGCTCTGAAGATGGACCCGGCGGTTGGGCGCCCTGGATCACGGGCCGCGCCCCTTTGCAAAGCGCGATGTTCGGCTTTGCTCACGGGTACTTTTCCGACATGGTCTATGAGCAGTCAGGCTGGGATTACAAGACCGCCGCAATCGACAGCGCGCTCAAGGCCGCCATCGCGAAAACGGCGCGCGCCCTGGACTCGACCGATCCCAACCTGAAGCCCTTTATCGCGCGCGGGGGCAAGCTCATCCTGTATCACGGCTGGAACGATCCGGCCATCTCCGCGCTCAACACCATCGCTTACTACAACGCCATGCGCGCGGCAACGGGCGAGAAGCTGGCCGACACATCCGTCAGGCTCTTCATGGTGCCCGGCATGCAACATTGCGATGGTGGTCCGGGCGCAACCCATTTTGACCAGTTCGGCTTGCCCGCGAAGGTGTTGCCCGATGACGCCGAACACGATGTGCACCTGGCCATTGAAGCCTGGGTTGAAAAGGGCGTGGCGCCGCAGCGGATCATCGCGGCCAAATATGCGGAGCAGGGGAACCCGCAGCATGTGATCATGACGCGCCCACTCTGTGAGTACCCCAAAGCGGCCAGGTACAAGGGCACGGGCGACACCAACGACGCGGCAAGCTTTACCTGCGCAATCCCGGAGAAGTGAGCCAATCCCAGCGCAAGTCGTCCAGGATGGGCGCACGGCAAATGAACTTCATAGGCACCGCTATGAAATCATCGGGGTAGAGGTCTTCCGCTTGTTCACCCGCGCCATCGTACGCATTCCCGGAAGCAACTTCGACGCCGGGCTCACCACGGCGGAGTTCGGGGCTCCGTTATTCGATCTTGTTCTTCAGCAGCACCGGCGCTATTGCGAGGCGCTCTCCGAATGCGGTCTCGCCCTGACCGTCCTCGAAGCGGACCTGCGCTTTCCCGATTCGACGTTTGTCGAGGACGCGGCCATTCTCACAGCGCGCGGAGCGGTGCTGACGCGGCCCGGTGCGGTCAGCCGGGCGGGAGAAGTAGACGCAATCCGGCCTGCGATTCTCAGCTTCTTCCCGTCTCCGCCGTCGATTGAAGCGCCGGGAACTGTGGATGGCGGCGACATCTGCGAGGCGGGGGAGCATTTCTTCATTGGCCTGTCGCACCGAACAAACGAAGAGGGGGCGCGGCAACTGGCTGCCCATCTCGCCGGATTTGGATACACTTCTTCGACCATCGACGTTCGGCCGATGACTTCGATTCTGCACTTGAAGAGCGGCATCGCCTACATTGGCGACAAAACGCTGGTGGTGATGGAAGAAATGGCGGAGAACGAGCGGTTTCGAGGGTTCGAGTTGATTAGCGTTTCCGCTGATGGGAGGTATGCGGCTAACTGCGTGCGGGTGAACGATCGTGTGCTGGTTGCGGCCGGCTTTCCCGCGCTGACGGCGGAGCTTGGCGCGCGAGGATTCAGTCCGCTAGCGCTGGAAATGTCAGAGTTCCAGAAGATGGATGGGGGGCTTAGTTGCCTTTCGTTGCGATTCTAAAGACGGCAAGTTAGCCCCCGCTGGGGAGGGGATGCAAACAGCAATTTAGCGGCGGTATGTACCTACTGCTGCGGCTTGGGGTTGGGCGGAGTGTTCGGGTTGGTAATGTCCTGGCCGTCGTAGATGATCTTGGTGGTTGAGCCAAAGCGCTTGTAGTCGGAGTACTTGATGATGTCGCGCATGTGCACGTCTTGCGCCAGGTAGCCGCTGCCGCCGCCAAAGTGCAACACGCCTTCGCCCTTGGTGTAGACCGGGAACCAGAAGTGGCCGTCCACCTGCGCGCGCCAGGTCATGAAGGGCGGATGCAGGTCTTCGCTGCCTTTGCGCGTGTCGTCGGGAACCATGCGGCCGTTGCTCACAACAATCTGCAGTTCCGTGGTGTCGACCCAGATGCGGCCCTGCAGGTAGCGCTTTTTCTTTTCGATGACCTTGGGGCTTACGTCAAACACGTAGCAGTCGACCTCGTCCACCTTTTGCCGGCCAACGTACTTCACGTCGTACTGGCCGATCTCTTCCGAGGTGAGCACAAAGGGGTATCCGCGCTGGATGTCCTGGAGATCGGAAGGCGTCATCATAACCCTTGACAGCGTGTTCTCGGGAGCAAACACCACCTTCTCCATGCGCGCCCCCGAGGGGTCGAAGATCACGTCGTCCACTTCGTAATACTCTCCGTCCACCTTGTTGGTGTCGTCGTCGACGGTCTGTACCTTGGCGGTGCGGCGGTAGGTGTAGTGGTTCAGGGCCTGCTGGAACTGGCTTTCCTTGGCGGCAAACTCCTTGACGATCTGTTCCGGGGCGACGGCCGGCGGGGTCAGGTCCATAGAGCCAAAGCCCGAATCCAGGGCCATGGGCGTGAACGTATCTTTATTTTGCGCAGCGGCGCCCAGCGCGCACCCCAAGGCGACAATCGCCAACACGCGACCCGCCATGCCCCGACCTGCCATGCACCAACCTCTCGTTCGCACCCTGAATCTTCTCCTCTGTATGGAGGCTAACACCCGATTTGCCAACATCCAACCGACCGGAATACCAAGCGTGTCGCTGGCCCGTCTACAACGTTAGACGCATGGACTCGGCAGCCGGATGGTTCCAAAATCAGACAGGCAGGGAACCCGTGGACGGAGCGGAGTCCCGCCCTTCCGCCGGTTGGGCGATTCTACGGGCTCCATCTGTGCCGGCGGGTTCTGCTTGCGCAGAGTGGGCTCCGGCCTTAGGCTTGAGCTTCATACGGGGCATACGGGCCGGTGAGGGCAAATTCCAAATGATTTGCCAGGGCGTCGGACAGGACTGAAGGAGATCGACCGCTTCCATGCCAGACTACTACCAGGCTCCGGCTCTCATTCTCACTGCGCTGCTGCTGCCTGCGTTCGGCTATCTCTACCTGCGTTTTCGCGATACCCGCACTCTCCTCTGGTTTCTCGGCTTCCTTTTTTCCGTCGTAAGAATGGGCCTGCTCTACAGGCTGGGCAGCTGGGATTTCCAGGATAGCGTCCATCCCTGGATGTCCGCGGCCGGCCAGACCTCCATCCAGATTAGCTCGGCGCTGTTCCTCGGTTCGTTGTCGCCGCTGGGTTTTCGCATCGGCCGCATCCACGTTCTCTACGTCATTCCCTACACCGTGCCGCTGGTGGTGTATTCGATCCTGTTTCACGGGGTTCTTCGCGGCGCGGCGCCCACCGGGCTCATGTACCTGGTGTTTCCCGCTCTTGGGATTCTTTCCCTGGCGGTGGGATTCTACTGGAGCGTCGCCAAAGGGACCCTCCCCACTTTGTTGGGCGCCTGCTTTTGCGGACTGTGCGGGCTGAGTGCTCTCTGGCTTTATGCAGTCACCGGGCCTTCTTTGCCGCTGACATTCGTCGAGTGCTGCAACCACGTTCTGACCGCCATGCTGCTTGTTTATACGTTCCGGCGCCTGTCTTCGGGCATGATTCTGGGCGTCACCGGCTTTCTGCTGTGGGCGGCTCCGGTGCTATTGTGGTTTCCGCCCTTTTCGACAATTCCCGAGCTTGACCTGGGACTGACCCGCGCCATCATCCTGGCCAAGGTCATCGCGGCCATGGGCATGATCCTGCTGGCGCTCGAAGACCAACTGGCCATCAACCAGACGGGGCAGGAGCGCGAGCGCCGTGCCAGGCTTGAACTGGAGGCCTATACCAATCTCATCCTCTCCCGCCGCCGGGTAGAAGACTTCGACCGCCAGGCAGAGGAGATCTGCCAGACGGTGACTACCCACAGCCGTTTTGCCCAGGCCGCCCTGCTGCTTCAATATGCAGGCAGGTACCGGCTTGCCGGGTCGGCGGGGCTCGACCCGGCCATTGGGTCGGCGCTCGAAGAACTCGCCGCGCGCATTCCTGTGGAAGGATTCCTGGCGCCAGGTTCCGCTCCCGTGGCGGTGGAGCACAGCCACACGCTCATGCTCGATTTGAATAAATGGCTCCGCCCTGGGGACGACCTCAAGCGCCTGCGCTTCACCACCGTCCTCGCTGTTCCCATGACCGGCCGGTCGGTTACCGAAGGCGTTCTGCTGCTGGCAGGCATGCGCAACGCTCCCGATCGGCCTGCGCTGATCAATCTCGGCAATCCGCGCCAGGCTCCGCTGCGCGCCGACGACTTGCTGCCCATCGAGATGCTCACCGAACGCCTGCAAGCCACGCGCAGCCAGACCATGATGCTGGAAAAGCTGATCGATTCGGAGAAGTTCGCTGGGCTTGGTCAACTGGCCGGCAACGTGACCCAGCAATTGAACAATCCGCTTACCGTGATACTCGGCTACGCATCCCTGCTGGACGAAACCTCCTTCCTCGATCCGCAGGAGCGCAAGGGCGTCGAAGCCATTCTGGCGGAGGCCCGCCGCATGAGAGCCACGCTGGAGAGCCTCACGCGCATCTCGCGTCCCCAAGCCGGGCAGTTCACCGCCGTCTCGGTTGCCGAGATGCTTACCGACATGGAGCATCTGCACCGCGCGGAGTTTCTCCGCCGCTCCATCGAGTTCAGGCTCACCGTGGCCCCTGGCCTGCCCAGGGTGCTGTGCCACGCGCAGCAGTTGCGCCAGGCCGTGCTGCACTGCCTGCAGTATGCCATTGAGGCATCGGAGAGTCAGTCTGCTGTCGAGTCCGACGAAGGCCTGAAGACGGTTCGACTTGAAGCAACCGCGGAAGGCAATTTGGTGCAGATCCTCATCGCGCATTCCGGCCCCGGCTTCCTGCATCCCGACCGCGCCTTCGACCCGTTTGTTCCCGCCCAGGCCATGGGAGAAACGGCCGGGCTGGGCCTGAGCCTGTGCGCCAGCATTCTCCGCGACCACAATGGACGCGCCTCCGCCGTGAACCTGGAACCGCGCGGAGCGGCGATTCTGCTGGAGCTGCAGGCGGCCTAAATACGGATTTCCCCCACGCGCACCCTCCTCAACAAATTGTGGAAGAAATAAGAACCCGTAGAATAGATGTGTAGGCATTTTCCCCATCAAGATGGCATTTACGGAACAATACGATGTCGCCGTGGTCGGCGCGGGGCACGCTGGGTGCGAGGCGGCCATGGCGGCGGCGCGCATGGGCCTGAAGACGGCGCTGATCACCATGAACATGGACCTGATTGCGCAGATGAGCTGCAATCCGGCGGTTGGCGGCGTGGCCAAGGGGCACCTGGTGCGCGAGGTGGATGCACTGGGCGGCATCATGGGCGAGGTGGCCGACGCCGTGGGCATTCAATTCCGGCTGTTGAATACTTCGCGAGGGCCTGCGGTGTGGAGTCCGCGAGCGCAATGCGACAAGCAGCTCTACCGGGTGAAGATGCGCGAGGTGCTGGAGAGCCAGCCGGGGCTGCATATCCGCCAGGCGGAAGTGGTTGACCTTGTCATCGAGGACACCTTTCTCCCGGAGGGAGAAACCGAGAGTAGCCCAGGGTGCAACCCTGGGTCCGAGTTGCCAACCGATCTGCCCAGCCCCGTAGGGCCGGGGCGAAGCGGGTTCGAGATGCGCCCCCGCCGCCGCGTTCTCGGTCTCAAGTTGCGCGACGGCCGTAACCTGCTGGCCGGCGCCACCATCATCACCACCGGCACGTTCCTCAACGGCCTCATTCATTGCGGCGAGGAGCGTTATCCCGCCGGGCGCAGCGGCGAACCGGCCTCAGTGCTGCTGGGCGAGGCGCTGCGCAGGCTGGGACTGCGCACCTGCCGGCTGAAGACAGGCACCCCGCCGCGCCTAGATGGGCGAACAATCAAGTGGGACGCGTTCGAAGAGCAGCCGGGCGATGCGGACCCCACACCGTTCAGCTTCAGGACAAAGAAGATTGTGCAGCCGCAGATCAGTTGCCATATCGCTTTCACCACGCCGGAGACGCTGCGCATCATCCGCGAAAACGTGGGCCGCTCGGCGATGTATTCGGGGCAGATCGAGGGGATCGGTCCGCGCTATTGCCCTTCCATTGAAGACAAAATCGTCAAGTTTCCCGACAAGACGCAGCACCAGTTTTTTCTGGAACCCGAGGGCCTGAACACCCACGAGGTCTACGTCAACGGCATGTCCACCTCGCTGCCCATGGAGGTGCAATGGCAGATTGTGCGCTCGATTCCGGGCCTTGAGGATGCCGAGATGCTGCGCCCGGGATACGCAATCGAATACGACTCGGTGGACGCGACCGAGCTCGACCGCACGCTGCGCGTGAAGAGCATGGAAGGCCTCTATCTCGCCGGCCAGATCAACGGGACGAGTGGGTATGAAGAAGCCGCCTGCCAGGGAATCATGGCCGGCATCAACGCGGCCTTGTGGCTTAAGGGCGAGCCGCCGTTCACCATGGATCGGACGGAGGGGTATACCGGCATCCTGATTGACGACCTGATCTCGAAGGGGACCAACGAGCCTTACCGGATGTTCACTTCGCGCGCCGAGTTCCGGCTGCATCTGCGCATCGACAACGCCGACCGGCGCTTGACTCCGCACGGTCGGCGGCTTGGGCTGATCAACGATGAAGCCTGGGCGGAATACGAGCGCAAGCAGGCGCGGATGAATGCGCTGAGCGCATTGCTGACCTATGGGAAGGCGGATGCGGAGCGGCTTGCCGCAGCGGGATTTGCGGACCTGCCGGCTACCGCTGGGCTGACCTGGGCGCAACTGCTCAAGCGGCCCGAAGTCACCATTGAGCCGGTGATGCGCGCGATGCGCGATGCGTTGGCGAAGCAGCCGCTGCTTGCGGATTTGTCGGCGGCGTTGGCGGTCCCTGCTGATGGCACGGCCCATGCGGGAGCGGTGACGCTGCCGGCGGTGCTGCGCAACGAAGCGCGTGCCGTGGAGACGGAAATCAAATTCGCCGGCTACCTTGTGCAGCAGAAAAAGTCAATCGAAAAGCTCAAGGCGGCGGAATCTCTCTCCATCCCCGATTGGATTGAATACAACACCATCAGCGGGCTCTCCCGCGAGATGCGCGAGACGCTGGAGCGTGTTCGGCCCATCACCATTGGCCAGGCCAGCCGGCTTCCGGGGGTTACTCCCGCTGCGCTATCGCTGGTGCATGTCTCGATCCGCGTGCAGGGGGCGAAACGGCTGGCAAGCTAACCGCACTTTCGCATCGCGCTGTTATAACGTTTGGTATGCGCTGCCCACTTGCCGTTCTGCTCATTTCGATCTCTGCCGCGGTTGCCGCCGCGCAGGGTGACCCCTCATCACCAGTCCGCGCACGCGATCTGGGAGTGCCTTTCAACGGGACTCCCGGCCCCCTGGACGCCATTACCGACGTGGCCGGGGTCGAGGTTGGCGCAACCACGATCATCCGCGGCGAAGGTGCGCTGAAGGTTGGGGAAGGCCCGGTGCGCACCGGAGTCACCGTGATCCTGCCGCGAGGCGGCAAAGATAACGATCCGGTGTACGCGGGCTGGTTCAGCCTCAACGGGAACGGAGAGATGACCGGAACCACCTGGGTTGAGGAGTCGGGGTTTCTCGAGGGGCCGGTTGCCATCACCAACACCCACAGCGTGGGCACCGTGCGCGACTCCATGATTGCCTGGGGCCTGAAGCACAACGCGCTGCGGCAGCCGTGGTCCCTTCCGGTGGTGGCCGAGACCTTTGACGGATTCCTCAACGACATCGACGGGTTCCATGTGAGGCAGGAAGACGTTTTTGCCGCGCTCGATGGCGCCAAGGGAGGCCCCGTTGCAGAGGGCAACACCGGCGGTGGAACGGGAATGGTCTGCTATGGATTCAAAGGCGGGACGGGCACAGCCTCGCGCGTGCTGAGCTCCGCGGAGGGCGGCTACACTGTGGGTGTGCTGGTGCAATGCAACTGCGGACGCCGTCCCCAGTTGACCGTCGCCGGGGTGCCCGTGGGCAAAGAGATTCCCCAGGGCGTGCCCTATGCCGGGGTGAAACCGCCGTCTCCATTGCCTCCCGGCTCTGAGACGCAGGGGGATGTGGGCTCCATCATCATCGTGGTGGCCACCAATGCTCCGCTGCTGCCTCACCAGCTCAAGCGGCTGGCGCGGCGGGCGGCTCTTGGCCTTGCTCGAACCGGCTCCACGTCCGGAAACGGCTCGGGCGACATCTTCATTGCTTTCTCAACCGCGAATGCGCACGCCGATGCCGAGCCAGGGCCCAATACGGTCAAAGTGGTATCGAACGAGCGGATCAGCCCGCTGTTTTCCGCTACGGTTGAGGCAACTGAAGAAGCCATTGTGAATGCGATGGTGGGCGCCCGGACCATGACCGGCATTGACGGCCATACCGTGATCGCGCTGCCTCATGAAAAGCTCACCGAGGTCATGAAGAAATACCAGCGCTGATGCCTTGCGGATTCCCTGCGAAAAAGAGCTCTACTGGGGGCCCTTGTCGCTCTTCGAGAACAGCGGGATGTGGAAGGGAAGCTCCGCGTTGGATTGCTTCTTCTGCTTGGCGTTCGAGTCTTCGTGGAGCACAGTGCGCTGCGAATTGATGCAGAACCAGCTTCCGTGGGAGCGCTCGTACACGTGCGTAAAAATCCCCTTCTCGTTCACTTCCGCCGCGTTGGCTCTGTGGTGCAGGGCATAGGTTCCGTTGGTCACCGCCACGTCGCCGAGCATGCGCACGGTGATCACGTGCTGGTCGAGATGGATGGTCTTGTCCTCGCCGGTGATCACCGTTGCCACTTGCTGGTTGCGCGTGGTGATGTCGCCTGTGGCGGAAACGTCGACAAACAATGGGGACAAAACCAACTCCAGGCCATATTGGTCGCGGTCGTTCACGGCCTCCGACCATGCGTCCTCAATCTTCTGGAACTCGCGGATCTCCGGGCTGGCCGCGGAGGTTGCGGTGGATTGCACCGAAACAGGCGTAGAAACCGGGCTCGCGACTGAACCCGCGACCGGCGTCGAAACGGCATTTGAAACGGGGGTCTGAGCAACGGAAGCGCAGCAAAGAGGAACAAAAACAAGAAAGCAAGCTGAAAAACGGGCCATATGCGACATCAACTCCCACTGGAACGGTCTTTTGTCCGTTGTCGTCAGTCTGCGAAAAACTGCTCTTCGTCCCGCACTGACAGCGGACGCCTGGCAACCGTCAATCCCTATGATAATTGTTGGACTCGGTTGGAGAGGTGAGGGGAGCGAAAAAATCTCCGGCATCCTGGCTGATCACATCCTGGCTGATCATTTGACAAAGACAGCGGGTTCGCGCCGCTTCGCGGCATAGCGAGTTGGCTGGTTAGCTGGGTTCCGCGGCTAGATCAACGCCTGCAGGCGCTCGGCAATGCGAACCGTGACCAGCGAGTCCTCAATCGAAATCCACCCCTCTTTGCGGAACTGGCCAAGCGTGCGGGTCACGGTCTCGCGCGTGGTGCAAGTCATGGAGGCCATCTCCTCATGCGTCAGAAGCAGCGGGAAGCGGAAGGTTCCGTCTTCGAGGTGCTCCCCGATCTGATGCGACAGTTCCAGCAGGAGCCTGCCCAGCCGTGCCGCGACCGTCTCGGCGAGCGCAATGCGGCAGGCGTCCTGCAGCGCAAACCGGTACTCCTGACAGATGCATTGCACGGCGCGCATCTGCGCTTCCTTGTGGATGCGGAGGAAGCCGAGGAAGCGGTCCCGCTCCACGGGGCGCAACTGGGCGGTAGTCAGAGATTCCGCCGAAACTTCGTAGACGCCATGGGACAGCACCGCGTAAAGCCCCAGCATGGAGCCCGGGCCGGCGATGCGGACAATCATGTGGTGGTCGTCGGCCGATCCCGCGGTTAGCTTCAGGTATCCGCCGCAGATCAGATACAGGCAGCGTGCGTCTTCGCCCTGAGTGAACAGCGAGGCCTGCGCGGGAAGGCTGATTGTGCTGGTAGCGAGTTCGAGATCGGCCAGAACCGAGCTGCCCAGAGAGCAGAACCAGCCCGGCCGCCGATTGGCGCAGGCAGCACATCCCGCTGGAACCTGCCGGCTGAACTGCCTCTGCCGAACCTGCGTGTCTGTTGCCACCTCTGCGCTTGACATGGTCTTGCCCCTTCCGACGCCGCCGGAGTTCTACGCCCTCACAACCTGCCCGCAATATGGGCGTTCGATTCAGGGTGCGGCAATGCGACACTCCGGCAGGAGAGACTT
>JBEKFD010000167.1:0-10919 GCA_050013495.1 Occallatibacter sp.
TCCTCCGCCCGGGAAGCGCTGAAGCAGGGACTTAGGGACTAGGGACTGAGGGACTGAAGACCGGTTCGTCTCTTAACTATGCGGAGATTCCCAGGACGGATGCAAGGCAGCCTCACATTTCTAGGCACGGGAACTTCGATGGGGGTTCCAACTCTGGGCTGCGGATGCTTGGTCTGCACCTCCGCCGACCCGCGTGACCGCCGGCTGCGGCCCTCGGTCCTCGTCCGCTGGAACGACACCGCAGGCGATTCGCAATCCGCACGTGAGCGCGTTGTAGTGATCGACACCGGCCCCGATTTTCGCGAGCAGGCATTGCGCGCCGGGGTCAATCATGTGGATGCGGTGTTTTATACGCACTCTCATGCCGACCACATTCTCGGCCTGGACGACCTTCGGCCCCTGAGCTTCAAGTCCTTTCGCGAAGGCGGCCCGATTCCGCTCTACGCCACCGCGGAAACCGCTTCTACTCTGCAACGGGTCTTCGACTACACGTTTGCTCCCGATGCCACGTATCCCAATCGCGCCAGGCTGCGCCTGTTGCCGCTGGAGGAAATAACCTTCGTGGATGGCGTGGAGTTTCTGCGCATTCCCGTCATGCACGGAGAACTGGAGATCGTGGGCTACCGCTTTGGCAGCGCGGCCTACCTGACCGATGTGAGCGCGATTCCCGAGGAGAGCTTTGCGCTGCTTGAGGGGCTGGACCACCTGGTGCTCTCCGCGCTGCGCTACAAGCCCCACCCCAGCCACGCCACGGTCGAGCAGGCACTGGGGTGGGCACGGCGCATCGGCGCAAAACATACCTGGCTGACGCACATTGCGCATGAGCTTGGCCACGAAGAAACCAACCGCGCGCTGCCGTCCGGCGTGGCGCTGGCATACGACGGGCTCACCGTCCCCGTGACACTATGAGCAACGGCGAGCGGCAAACGATTCCCGTTTATCGGTCGCAGGCCGAGATTCCCGCTGGGCTTGGCCCGTGCGTGGCGGCCATAGGCAACTTCGACGGCGTGCACCTGGGCCACCGGGAGGTTCTCTCCGCTGTGGTGCGTGAGGCCCGCGAGCTCGGCGTTCGCGCGATTGCCATCACTTTTGACCCGCATCCCGAGCGCTTTCTCAGACCCGACAGAGCACCCCAGTTGCTCACACCCCTGGATGAGAAGGTACGTCTGCTGGCATTGACCGGCGTCGACGCTGTTGTGGTCCTGCCTTTCGATGCTTCGCTGGCTGGCTTGACTGGGGAGGAATTCGTGCGTGGGATTCTTGTCGAGCGGCTCGGAGTGCACAGCTTGCACGAGGGCGGCAATTTTCGCTTCGGACATCAGGCACAGGCGGGGGTGGAGGAACTTCGCGCTTTCGGGGCTCGATTTGGTTTCGCGGTGCATGTGCATGCCCCTTTACACGTTCATGGCCTTGAAGTTTCAAGCTCGGCAATCCGGGCCTTGCTGGCTGCGGGAGACGTGCGGCGCGCGCGATGGATGATGGGGCGGCCATTCTCGGTGCGCGGCACACAGGCACGCGGACGCGGCATCGGCACGCGCCTGCTTGTTCCAACGGTGAACCTGGCGCCGCGTAAGGAGTTGTTGCCCGCATTCGGCGTTTATGTCACGCGGCTCACCCTAGCCGGCCGCTGTTTTCAATCCGTAACTAACGTGGGTAACCGGCCCACGTTTGGCGAGCCGTCGTTTGCCGTCGAGTCGCATATTCTGGACTTCGAGCCGATCGACATGGACGAGCGCACCCCGATCGATCTCGAATTTCTGCTGCGCCTGCGCGGAGAGATCGCCTGGCCTTCGCCGGAGGCGCTCAAAGCGCAGATCATGAAAGATGTGGCCAGGGCGAAGCGCTATTTCCGGTTGGCTGCGCAGGGCTTTGCGCCTGGGTCCGGATGCTGAATGTGGCAGACATGCTCATTTACCTGATTGTCGCTACTTTTATTGTGGGTCTGGTGAATGGAATTGCCGGTATCGCAATCAAAATCCAGGTCAATAGATCGCTCCCGGAAGGCGAGCGGTTTTCCTGGTGGAATCGCTTCAACTATTTCGAGGTTCAGAGCAAACATCGGGAGCTTTTTCCGGGAAGCTTTCTGCCCGGTGTTGCGCAATTCAGCCTGGTGATCAGTCTCTTTCTATTCGCGGCGATTATCCTCACTTTGATGAAGGCACGCGAACATGGGAACTCCTTCTGATATAAAGGCAGGTGTCACGGCCGGCGATGATTTTCGGCGCGGTGTGGAACAGCGCTGGAATCCGGCCTCGGAGAATGAAATGAAATCGCAAGCATCTCGTTCCAACACACGTTCCGGCATCAATCGCCGCGATTTTCTCAAAGCTGCCGGAGCCGCTGCATTGCTCCCGCGCACTGGCTGGGCGCGCACTGCTCCCTCCAACCGCATCACCGTCGGCGTCATCGGCTGGGGCATGATGGGGCCGGGAAATACCAAGGCTTTTCTGGCGCAGGACGATTGCCAGGTGGTGGCCGCCTGCGACATCCATACAGGACACTTGCAGGCCGCGGTCGACACCATCAACACAAAATACGGCAACAAGGATTGCATGGTGTTTCACGATTACCGCGAAATGATTGCGCGAGACGACATTGATGCCATCATGATTGCGGTGCCCGATCACTGGCATGCAATTATCGCCACCGAGGCCGCCTATCGGAAGAAGGACATCTACGGCGAAAAGCCGCTGGCCAAGACGGTTGCCGAGCAACAGGCGATTGTGAGAGCTGTCCAGAAGAACAACATCATCTGGCAAACGGGAAGCTGGCAAAGATCGCTGCCGACGTTTCACAAGGCGGCGGAGATTGTGCGCAATGGCCTGATCGGCAACGTTACGCATGTCGAAATCGGCCTGCCGGGCGCGCCGCACGATTTTCCCAACACCGTACCTCCGCTGCTCGCGAGGCTAACCTCGCTGCCGGACAAGATCACGACTCCTTCGCAGATTGTGCCCGGCACGCCCGCATGGGACCTGGCGGTGACCGAGCCGCCGCCGGAGCTCGACTACGACCGCTGGGTCGGTCCATCGCATATGGAGCCGTACATTGATGCGCGCGTCTACCAGAACTGGCGCTGGAATTACAACACCGGCGGCGGGCAGTTGCTGGACTGGATCGGCCATCACGGCGACATCGCGCACTGGGGCCTGGGTTTCGATCGCACCGGCCCGTCGGAGGTCGAAGGCCACGGCGACTTCCCGCCCACCAACGCCATCTGGAATGCCGCGCTGAAATACGACGTCGAATGCACGTATCGCAAGGAAGTCACCGGCTATCCGGTCGATGTGAAAATGACGATTGCCGGTGGGTCGCCGGCGATTGCTATGGGCACCAAGTGGATCGGCACCGATGGCTGGGTTTGGGTCGATCGGAGTGGTTTCGACTCGTCCAATCCGGAATGGGCCAAGGGCGACTCGCTGCCCGACGATCTGCGCAAGACCAAGCTCTACGAATCGGCCGAGCACAGGCGCAACTTCCTCGACAGCGTTAAATCGCGCAAGCCCACCATTACGCCGGTTGAGACGGCGCACCACTCCACCATTCCCGGCCATCTGGGACTGATCTCCATGATGGTGGGGCGGAAGATTCATTGGGATGTAGCCACCGAAAAGATTCTCGACGACCCAGCCGCCAGCGAGTTGCTTTCGCGGCCCTATCGCGCTCCGTATCGGCTGGCTTGAGGCTGGGCTGTGCAGCCACCAACAGCTCGCTCGCAAATGCTCTCGCACCGAGAAAGGGCATCCCTCAGGGGCTAAAGCCCGGCGACTCTTGCGGCCTTCTCGGCACGACTAAAGTCGTGCCCTGACACTTGATGGCTCAGCCAGGAGTTTTCCTGCAGCCTGTAAGGTCGTGCCCTTTCAAGAAATTGCTTATGAGACCGGTTCTATCCGGTGGGCTGAGCCATCGCGGGCTTGACTGTGGCAGCCGGCTTGGCTGGCGTAGATTTGGCCGGGGAAACTTGAGGGGCCATGGCGGGCTTCACCTGCTGGTTCGCGGGTGCCCCTCCCGAGGGCTTTACAACCGGTTGGGCGGAGACCTTTTCGGCGACAAGCGGAATGGATGCGGGCACGACTGGCTTCATTTCGACGCTGGTCTTGACGGTCCCGGATTTTGCGTCGGCGGACGGCACCGTTGCGGTGGTGCTCGCTCCGCCGGGGTTCGCGGTTGGCTCCGCGGCGGCCTTGAGAGTTTTTTCGTCCGGCGTGTCGGACAGGAACTGCTCGCCATCCTTGCCTGCGATCGCCGCCTTCATGAACGCCATCCAAATGGGCAGCGCGGCTTTGGCGCCGGTTTCCTTTTCGCCCAGAGACTGGCGGCTGTCGTAACCCACCCACACGCCGCAGGTGACGGAGGGCGAGAAGCCCATGAACCATGCGTCCGTGTAGTCGCTGGTGGTGCCGGTCTTGCCTCCGAGTGGATGCTTCAGCTGCGCGGCGGCAGCGCCGGTTCCGAACTGGGTTACGGCGCGGAGCAGGATCATCATAGTGCGCGCGGTCTGCTGGTCGATGACCTCATTCACGGTGGGCGCATCTTCCCACAGACTTACGCCATCGGCATTCGAGACTTTTCGGATCAGGCGCGGCGTTACGCGAATGCCGTCGTTGGGAAAAACAGAGTACGAAGCGACCTGCTCGTTGAGCGTGATTTCCACTGCGCCGATGGCGATGGGAAGATAAGCGGGAATGTTCGAGGTGACGCCGAAGCGGTGCGTCATTTCGATGACTTTGTGAATGCCTACGCGCGCAGCCAGCTTGAGAGCGGGAATGTTGCGCGATTCGGCGAAGGCGCTGACCAAAGTCATCGCACCTTTGTAGTCGTTCTCGTAGTTGTGCGGGGTATAGCTGCCAAAACTCACCGGGCCGTCAACGATGATGTCGCTCGGCTTGGCGCCTTCCTCGATGGCTGTCGTGTAGACATACGGTTTGAAGCTTGATCCTGTCTGCCGCTCGGCCTGCATGGCGCGGTTGAACTGCGAGAGCGCGTAGTCGCGGCCGCCCACCATGGCCAGAATGTCGCCGGTGGTATTGTCCATGGCCATCAGCGCGCCTTCCGCACCTGAATCCTGTTCGAAAGTGGCGCGGCGCTCCCTGCCCTCCGTTGCGTCGCTCAAGTGGACGTAGATAATGTCTCCCGGCTTTACCAACTCGCTGCCATAGCGTTCGCCGGTCCACTTCCAGTCTTCCGGCAGCAGGACAATCTGCTGGTTGCCGGCGCGGGCATGGATCTCGAGCGGCATGTCGCTGGTGACCATCGCGTGCACATAATCGCCGGGCTTCACCTTCACCGCCCAGTCGGGATGCTTGTAATCGGCCAGGGTCATCCCTTTGTCCACCACGTTTTCGAGCTTCCCCGTCCATCCCTTGCGGCGTTCGTAGGTGGCAAGGCCGTCGTCCACGGCGCGGTTGGCGGTCTGTTGCAGGTCCAGGTCGAGGGTGGTTTGGACTTTGAGCCCGGCCTCGTGAACCTGCTCGGAGCCGAAGCGCTTTTCCAACTCTTGGCGGACTTCCTCCTGGAACCACGGCGCAACCGACATTTCCGGCTGCGCAATATGCAGCCCCAGCGGGGCATTGCGCGCCTCCTCGGCCTGCTGGTGGGTAATCGTGTGGTCGTCCTCCATCTCCGTCAGCACCAGGTTGCGGCGGCGGATGGCCTTCTCCGGGTAGAGCAGAGGGGAAAATGCCACCGGGCCTTTGGGAAGGCCGGCCAGCAGGGCTGCTTCGGTCAGGTTCAGGTCCTTGGCGTGCTTGGTGAAGAAATACTCCGATGCAGCCTCAAACCCGTACATGCCGCTGCCCAGGTAAATCTGGTTGCCGTAGAGGGTGAAGATCTGCTCTTTGGTAAACGCGCGCTCGATCTGGATGGCGAGGTATGCCTCTTGAATTTTGCGCGTGGAGGTGCGCTCGGAAGAGAGGAACAGGTTGCGCGCCAGTTGCATGGTCAGCGTGGAGGCACCTTGGGCGCGCCCATGGCTGCGAATGTCGTGCCATGCGGCGCCCGCCACGCGGAAGACATTGATGCCCCAGTGCGACTCAAAGCTCTTGTCTTCAATGGAGATCACGGCCTGGCGCAGAATTGGCGCAAAGGCGTTGTAATCGATGACCTCGCGCCGCTCCAGCGCAAAGGAGCCGATGATGCGGCCCTTCACGTCGTAAAGCTCTGTGGTGGTCGAGGGCCGGTAGCGTTCCAGGTCGTTGATCTGCGGCAGATCGACCGAATAGACCAGCGTAAGCCCGGCCAGCGAACCCGTGATCACCGCCAACAACAGAAGGACTGCCAACGTGAACTGACCTGCGAGTTTGCGCCGGTCACGCAGCGGTACTTCCTCGACTTGCGGACGCCGCGGACGGGCAAGCGGTCGCGGTTCCGCGCGTTGCGGGGGATAGACTGGCAAGCGATTCAGGCCTCGGCGGCACTCTCATCGCCCTTCATGCGAGAGATGCCTCAGCCTAAGGCTAGCACCCTGTGGTTACGAGAATGTGTGCAGAAAGCCACATTGAACCACAGCGTGCAAGGCTGGGAATTACGCGTTCGGTTCGGGATGCGCCCCAGGAACTTCTGCACAAGCGGCAGGTTCGAGTGGCGCTGAAAGGCGGATTACGGTGAATCTCAGCGGCAGCCGGAGTGGGTTGTATTTGCCCTGCGAGCGAGTGAGTGCTCTAGCAGGCTGCGAAAGAAAGACTCTGTACGAACAAGAATCGCGAAAAATATACCGCAGGGACTAAAGCCCACGTTGATTTCATTGACCCTTTGCCGAAGATAAATCCCCGGCCTAGCGCACGAACGAGCTTTCCCGCAAACCGCTAGGCGCTCCTTGCCTTGAGCAGTTCCAGCGCCTTGTTCAGCGGTTCGTCGCCCTTGGGCGGAGCTGCTTCCTCGTCGCCGTCGGGGATTGGTTCTTCCACAGCCACGTTCGGAGTGACGGCGTCGTCTTCGATCTTCTTGCCGTCGGGGCTTTCATATTTGGCCACGGTGAGCAGAAGAGCCGCGCCGTCGGGCAGCTCGATGGTCTTCTGTACTGAGCCCTCGCCAAAGGTGCGCTCACCCACCAGGTCGCCGCGCTTGGCGTCGAGAATGGCGGCAGCCGCCAACTCGGCAGCGCCGTAGGTGCCGCGGTTTACCAATACGGCGACCGGGGCATCGGTAAGGAATTTCGCCGGGTCGGCGGTAAAGGTCTGGGTGGGGAACTTCTGGCCCTGGAGAGTGGCCAGCGTGCCCTCCTTCAGAAAGAAGTTGGCCAGGCGGACGCCCTGCTGGGCGTCGTCTCCGGAGGAATCGCGCAGGTCGAGCAGGACTTTGCGCCCCTTGCCCGCAGCCTTGATCTTGGCGGCAATCTCGTCAACGCGCGCTGCCGTAAGCACGCCTGGCTTGAGATAGAGAATGGTCGAGTTTTCATACTGCTGCTCGGCCATGGGCGCCGGCGTGGGGATGGTCCGCGTCAGCGTCAGCTTGTCCGGGTCAGACTTGCGGGGGCGGACGACGGAAAGACTGATCGTAGTTCCCGGCTTGCCTTCCAGCATCAGCCGGATGACGGCCAGGGAAAGTTCGCGCGTCGACTGATCGCCAATGGATTCAATAACATCTCCATCGGCGAGGTGTTCATGATCTGCCGGAGAACCGGGAGTGACGCTAACCACGGTGGCGTAGCCATATCGCTTGGACACGTTGATTCCCACCTGGGCCACGCCGCTCGACGGGCGCTCCTGGTAGATTTTGTATTCGGTCGGAGTCAGGTAGCTGGAATCGGAGTCCAGCGACTCAAGCAGCCCGTGCAGCGCGCCGGTGGTGACGTCGTTGACGTTGGGCTCGGTGACGTAGTCGGTCTGGACCTTCTTGAGGACCTCGGCGTAGACGCGCATCTGGCGGTAAGCGCCATCCTGGTCGCCGCCGGCATGCACGCCGAAGAGGCCAAACTCTCCCAGGCCAAAGCCAAGGCCGAGAGCCGCGAAGATGGCTACTGAAAGAACGAAGACTACACGCTTGAAGACTTGAGACACACGCACCGCCAGGGTAGCCCTTGAAGGGAAGAGGCTACTCACTCTATAGACGCAATGATAGCGCAAGGGGTGTGAAAAGGGGCGATTTTGGAATTTGCGAACGAGAAATCCGGCGTCAGGAGAGGAAATGGAGCCTGAATTGGAGTTTTTTGGGGTTCTGGTGGCGGAGGACGGGATCGAACCGTCGACCTTGGGGTTATGAATCCCACGCTCTAACCATCTGAGCTACTCCGCCGCAGGGCGCCTCGCGAGGCGAATTCCATACAGCAATCGCTTTGTTGATGATACGGTGATGCGGATGGGCGGTCAAACCTGGTTGGAGGCCTACAATTCGCCCCTTATTATAGGCAAAGGTCGAAAGCGGCTTCCACGGTCATCGATGGTGACGATCATCCCGTTCTTAGCGCGCTTCAGAACCTCGCGATATGCACTCGCTACCGACTCTCCAGCCCCTTCAGGGTTTCTTTCGTTGGTCCGAAGATAGATAACGCTTGGGCCGCTGAGCCCTCGCAGCGCAAGCAGTTGGGAGAAATCACCATCGCCGGTCAGGATCGTTGCGTTGTGATGGATCGCCCAATCCAACAGTTCGGAGTCGGGAGCATCTCCTATGCCTACCGTCCACCAATGTGCTGCCTCGATGTTCGCCGATTGCAGGAACGGAATCCATGAGGGCGACAGGTTTGCATCTACCAGGATCATCTCAGGCTGCGGAACTCAAGCGCTCAGCTCCACTTCCTCTTCCTGTGCGCGCCAGGCTGCAAACTGAAGAGCTTCCAGCACATCTTCCCGCTGAATATAGGGGAAGTCGCGAAGAACTTCCTCAACGGTATGTCCTGCGGCAAGCTGGCCGAGGACAGCGCCCACAGTCACGCGTGTTCCTTTGATGCGCGGCTTCCCGCTGACAACTCCAGGAGTGCAAACGATTCGATCCAGCTTGTACATGGCGCCCCCTGCCTGGAAACCGCAATCACCCACGTATATTGTGCCACAGCTCATGACCAGGAATCCGCAAACAGGGTTGTGAGCTACCCGCTCATGTAGACTCGCCTGCATGAGCAAGTTGCGCATCGCCGGGGTGATTCCGGCGCGATTGAACTCGACACGGTTGAGCCGCAAGGTTTTGCGGGAGATTGCCGGCTGTCCGATGGTGGAATGGGTGTGGCGCGCCGCGATGGCCAGTGGCTTGATGGACCCGGTGCTGGTGGCCACCGACGCCGACGAGGTAGCGGCAGTGTGCCGCGAGCGCGGGATTCCTGCCGTAATGACTTCGCCGGACTGCGCCAGCGGGTCAGACCGGGTCCGCGAAGTGGCCCGTCAGATCGATGCCGACATTTACATCAACATCCAGGGCGACGAGCCGACGCTGACGGCGGACTTTTTCCCTCCGCTGCTGGCGCTCTTCGATCGTCCCGAGGTCCAGGTGGCCACGCTTGCCGTGCGTTGCCCGGCGCACGAGGTCGACAATCCTAATGCGGTAAAGGTGGTTGCGGCGCTGGATGGGCGCGCGCTCTATTTCTCGCGGGCTGCGATTCCTTTTGACCGCGATGGGCAAGGCTCTGCCGGCTATCGCAAGCACCTGGGCATCTATGCTTACCGCAAGGCTGCGTTGGAGCGCTTCGCGGCGCTACCGGTCTCCTGGATTGAACAAGTGGAGCGGCTGGAGCAGTTGCGACTGCTCGATAACGGCATCGACATTTACGTGGCTGCGGCGCCGCGGGATACGATCGGGGTTGACACCGAGGCTGACCTGGAACTGGCGAAGGCGATGCTGAAAGGAAGCGCGGGTTTGTAGACGGTTATCGCGAAATTCGGAATTGCGCGCAAGAACCGGATAGCGCTGCGAGGCGAAGATGGGCGACGATGGTTTCCATGAACAGCAATCTCCAATTCGCAAATGGGTGGGCGCCGACGCAGGCTGCGGCTATTGATGCTGACGCTGCGTGGAAACAGCTCCTCGGGCGCGATCCTGACGCATCGTTCTTTTACGCGGTGACGACGACGGGCGTCTTCTGCCGGCTGAGTTGCGCCAGTCGCCGCCCACTGCGTACCAATGTGCGCTTCTTCGACTCTGCGGAGGCGGCGCGAGCTGCAGGATTCAGGGCCTGCTTGCGGTGCAAGCCCGAGGCAGCCGCGAGAACCAAACCGCTGGACAAGATTCGCGCGCATATCGAAGCGCATCTCGACCGGCCGGTTCGCCTGGCTGAATTAGGGCGCGTCGCCAGGCTCAGCCCATTTACCGTGCAGCGCCTGTTCAAGAGCGAAGTGGGCGTGAGTCCGCTGCAATATCAGCGCGCTTTGCGGGCAGGGCGGCTGCGCAGCGAACTGAGGCAGGGAGGTTCTGTGACCGACGCGATTTATGAGGCTGGGTTCGGGTCGTCGAGCCGGGCTTATGAAGGATCTGCGCTGGGAATGACGCCGGCGCGGTTTGCCAAAGGCGGCAAAGGCGAGGTGATCGGTTGGGCATCGGCGCGGACGCCCTTCGGCTGGATGATCGTGGGAGCGACTGCGCGCGGACTATGTTGGCTGGCGCTGGGGTCCACCTCGGCGGAGGCGGAGGGCAGCCTGTGCGAAGAGTTTCCGTCGGCGACCTTGCGTCGCGATGATTCGCTGTCTGAGCTTGTGGACGCGGCCCTCGAAAGCGTGCGCGATGGGTCCGATCTCGTTCAAAACCGCGGCCGGCTTGATTCGCTGGATCTGCGCGGGACTGTGTTTCAGTTGCGCGTGTGGCAGGCGCTGCGTGCCATTCCCCGGGGAGAGACGCGCAGCTATAGCCAACTGGCGCGAGAGATGGGCGAGCCCAAGGCAACGCGCGCTGTGGCTCGTGCCTGCGCTTTGAATCGCGTTGCGCTGGTGGTGCCGTGCCATCGCGTGGTGGGCGCGAGCGGATCGCTTACCGGCTACCGCTGGGGCGTGGAGCGCAAG
>JBEKFD010000168.1:0-10731 GCA_050013495.1 Occallatibacter sp.
AATCCGCTGGAAGTCGACTGGTCCCAGGTCGTGCGCCTGTGCATGAACGGAGATTCCGGCGCGTGGGGCCAGCTGGTCCGCACCCACCATCGCCGCGTCTACGGCCTCTGCTATCGCTTCACCGGCAACCCCGCCGACGCCGAAGACCTGACTCAGGACGTCTTTCTCAAGATCTATTCCAACCTGGCCAGCTTTGACCTGACCCGCGGCAGCCTGCAGGTGTGGATCACCACCATGACCCGCAACCTGCTGGTGGATAACTTCCGCCGTACCAAGAACCTGCGCGCTACCGGCTCGCTCGACGAGGGCTGGGAATCGACGGAGGAATTGCGGCCCATCGACCGGCTCACCTCCAAGAGTCCTTCGCCCCACGAGTCGGCCGCGCAGAAGGAGCTGGCAAAAATGGTGCAGAACGCGCTGGCGCGCGTATCCGTCGAGCTGCGCGAAGCCGTCATACTTCGTGACCTGCAAGACCTTGACTACAAAGAGATCGCCCAGGTGCTGGGCATACCCGAAGGTACTGTGAAGTCCCGCATCAGCAGAGGCCGCGCGGAACTGGCGAGGCTGCTGGAACGTAATAAACGGGAGGTAATGTAATGGCAGAGCGCACACACATCCCGAGCTCCCCCGCCTGCGGCCAGTGGGAAACCCTTTTGGCCGATGCGCTCGACGGGCTTCTCAAGCCGGAAGATGAGGCGACCTTCAGCGCCCACATGGCAACCTGCGCGGCTTGCACGGCATTGTTTGAGGAATCCCGCCGCGGCCGTGAGTGGCTTGAGTTTCTTTCCCCCGAGCCGGAAGTTCCGGAAGGCCTTTTAGACAGGATTCTGGCCCAGACCGGCCCCGGACAGGTAGCGGGTTACGGCCTGGTCCCGGGCAGCAGCAACGTGATGCCCATGCCGCAGCCGTGGCAGCGTCCCGGATTCATGGGTCAGGTGCGCCGGTTTGCCGAGCCCCGCCTGCTGATGACCGCGGCGATGGCTTTCTTCTCCATCGCTCTTACCCTCAACCTGACCAACGTCCGGCTCAGCAGCCTGCGCCTCAGCGATCTGCGGCCCACCGCAGTGCGCTCGTTTGTAGAACGCCGCGTTACCATGGCTTCCACTCCGATCATTCGCTATTACGATCACCTGCGCTTCGTCTATGAAGTCGAGTCAAGAATGCGCGAACTGCGGCGCACCACCGAAGACAGCAACCAGCAAAAGCCCAAAGACTCCGCGCCGGGCGAGTCCAAACAGAACCCCGGCCGCAAGGATGGAGGCTCCCGCGTGGACCCTCCCCAGCAGTCTGTGAGCCCAACGATCAGCGATGCAACTGATTTACTGGAATCTTCCCTCACATTTCCTGTTCTGCCCGGCACCTCTTTAGCAAGGCAGGAAGGGCCCGCGCATTCCGGCGGCTCCGATTTGGAAGTACGGGAAAGGAGCACAAAATGGACTGCGTAAATCACACGGGTGTACCCGCGACCGCCTTCTGCCAGAACTGCGGCAAGGCCCTCTGCGCCAACTGCGTGCGCAACGCCCCTGGGGGACAGGTGCTCTGCGAGCCCTGCTCCACCGCATGGCAAACCTACCAGCAACCGTTCGTCCCGGTCTCGCCCGGCTCACCCAACCCTTCGGCCGCCGCGGTGCTCGGCCTCATTCCCGGCGTGGGCGCCATGTACAACGGCCAGTTCTTCAAGGGACTGATCCATGTGGTGATCTTCGCGGTGCTGGTGAGCCTGGCGCACGTCTCCGGGATCTTCGGCATCTTTATTCCCGCCTGGATTCTCTACCAGTCGTTTGAGGCGTTCCATACAGCCAAGGCCCTGCGCGACGGTTTGCCGGTGCCCGATCCGCTGGGGCTGAACGATGTGGGAAACTGGCTGAATCTTGGCAAGCACCCGCAGTATCCGGGCCAGCCGCCGGTCGGCCAGCCTGGCACACAGCCCGGCCCTCAGCAAGGCGCAGGCCCCGCGCAGCCTAATCCGAATCCCTGGACCGCCGGCGCCACCCAGCCTCCACCCGCATCCGGCGCCTGGCAAACGCCCTACGCAGGCGGAGCTTACCAGCCGCCTTACCAGCCACCCATTCAGGCGGAGTGGCAGAATCCGTATGCACCACCCGCTCCGGGGCCGGTTGACCCGAACGCCCCATCGCCGCCTATCCCGCCCATTCCGCCGGACCCGTCCGCGTACGGCGGAGGTCCGGCCTTCTGGCACCGCGGAGCACCGGTAGGAGCCGTGGTCCTGATCGCGCTGGGCACCCTGTTTCTGCTCGGGCAGTTGGATATCTTTCACGGCCGCCTCATTGAATTCACGTGGCCTGTGTTCCTGATCGGGCTGGGTGTCTGGCTCGTGGTCCGCCGTCTCGGAGAGTCGCAAGGAGGTCCCAAATGAACCGCTATATCCTGATTCGCCGCCTGCGCGGTCCGGCTTTCCTGCTGCTCGTGGGCGTCAATGCCCTGCTCGCCCAGACAGGCGTCCTCGGCTGGGGCAGCAGTTGGCCCTTCTACCTCATTCTTGCCGGCGTTATCGCCCTCGCTGAGCGTGCGGCGCTGGCTACGGCCGGGCCTGTCGTGCCGCCGCAGTACCCTGGCGCGCCTCAGCCCGGAGCCTCATATCCATTCTCGCCCTACTCTGTCACAACGCCGCCCCAGCCCCCTGCGGCCCCTTCAACAGCCATTGTTCCCGCGCATTCCGATGATTTCGGCAACGGCCCCAACGGAGGCCAATCATGAGTACACCTCCCAACATGCCCCCGGGCGGCGGTCAGCCGCCCTATACCCAGTACGACCCCAAGACCCAGTGGCGCGTCTACCGTGAACAACAAAAAGCCGCCTGGCGCGCCCAGCGCGACGCCATGAAGGCGCAGCGGTATGCCGCCAAGGCCGGCTACTACGGCGGAGTCTATGTCCCGCACGCGCCCTCCATCGTCGGCCCCATGATCCTTATTGGCGTCGGCGTCGTCGCCTTTCTAATCGTCACCGGCCATATCGCGGCCGACGGATTCTGGACCTGGTACGCTCACTGGTGGCCGCTGCTGCTCATCGGCGCCGGCCTGGCACTGCTTGCCGAGTGGGCCATTGACGCCACCCGCAAAGTTCCGGTTCGCCGCGGGGGAAGCTTCGTAGGAATTCTTATCCTGCTGGCCATCATCGGCCTGGGCGCAGCTGGCTGGGACAACTGGTGGGGTCCGTTCCGCGCCAACTTCGGCGACCAGAGCGACGACTTCTTCAACTCCTTCGGCCGCCCTGAGCGCGACTTCGACCAACAGGTGCTCAACGCCAGCATCCCCGCCAACAGTTCAATTCAGATTCAAAACCCGCGCGGCGACATCAGCATCACCGCCGGCGACGGGCCCAACGTCGAAGTGCAGTCGCACGAAGTGGCCTACGCCAACTCCGACTCCGACGCCAAGAAGATCTGGGACTCGGAAGCCGCCCATTTGACGGTCAGCGGGAATGCTGTCGTGGTCAAGTCGGAGAGCAACAACAGCGGGCGGCTCAACCTGACCATTACCGTTCCCAAGTCGGCGAAGGTCAACGTCGATGCTGGACACGGCGACATCACAGCGGCTGGGCTGGGCGCCGGAATCAATCTCACCGCCTCGCACGGCGACGTACATCTCAGCTCCATCGCCGGGTCGGTGCAGGTCCATTTCCCCAGCGGGCATCACGATTTCTCTGCGCACCAGGTGCAGGGCGATCTGACCTCCGACGGCGACATCAACGACCTGACACTCTCTGAAATCAAGGGCAAGGTCACCCAGAACGGCGAAATCCTGGGCGACGTGCACATCGAGAACAGCGCCGGACCCATCCATCTGCACACCTCGGTCACCGACCTGCAGGTAGGCGAGTTGCCCGGCGACCTGACCCTCAACTCCGACGATCTTCGCATTACGGAAGCCAAGGGGCCGGTCCGCGTCACAACCCACTCGAAGGACGTCGACCTGGGCCAGATCTACGGTGATTCGTTTGTCGAAGACCGCGACGGTCGCATCTCCGTCGAGCCGGCCGGAAACTACGCGGTGGAAGCCAAGAACAGCAAGGGCGACGTCGAATTGACCTTGCCGCCGAACGCCTCGGCCTCAGTCAATGCGCGCACCCACAACGGGGACATTGTCTCCGACTACAACATGCCATCCATGGATGACAGCGACAACAAGTCGGCCACCTTCCAGATCGGCTCCGGCGGCAACAGAATTGTCCTCACCACCGACAACGGCGACATCCACATCAAGAAGGGCTCAGCCTTCCCGTCAACCCCGCCACCACCCGTCACCGGCGGGGGGTCAAGCGCACCTGAAACCCCCAAGGCCCCGCACCTCAAGACTCCCAAGCCCCTCCCCCCACAACCCGTAACGCAATAGCGCGAAGATTGACCAAGGCGGCGCACACCGCGGAAAGCTGACTTCCCAGGTCTCAAAATCGAGACCTGGGGCACCCGGCAGGCTTTCGGGCGCCCAGTGTCGCATGGCATGGCGTGAGGCTTCGAATCCCTATCGCAATTGGCCGATAACTGTAATCTGTCATCTGTAATCTGCAATCTGCCATGCCTTCCTTACTCCGTTCGCAGCGCCTGCATGGGGTCCAGCCGCGACGCGCGCCAGGCCGGAACCAGGCAGGCCGCAGCCGCGACCAGCAGCAGCGTCGCGCCCACAGCCGCAAAAACGCCGGCATCCAGCGGCTCCGTTCCATACAACATCGCCTGAATCTGCTTGACCGCGATCGCGCTCGCCGCAAGACCCAACCCAAGCCCTAGAAGCGCCGGCCGCAGGCCGTCCAGCAGCATCTTGCGCAGCACCTGCTCCCGCTGCGCGCCCAGAGCAATGCGTATTCCGATCTCGCTCGTCCGTTGCGCCACAATGTACGATAGAACCCCAAACAGGCCTACCGCCGCAAGCAGCAGCGACACGCCGGCAAACACCGCCAGCAGAAGCGCATCGAAACTGGCATCCATGTTGTTTCTGCCGATTATCTGGTCCATGGTCAGCACGTCGGAGACCGGCAGGTCGCGATCCATCTGCTGGATAATCCGCTGTGCCGGCATGGCGAACTGGGTCACGTCGGAACCCGAACGAACCACCAGGCTCGCCCCGTTTAAGTAGTCGCTCGGATCAAACCAGTCGGGGGCCATATACAGCGAGAAATACATCATCGGCTGCGGCGGATCGGCGGCCGATGTGCGCGTGTCTCCAACGATGCCCACAATCTCGTGAGGCTTGCGCCCTATCGTGATCAGATGTTGGCCGATAGGGTCTTCGCCGGGAAAGAACTTTTTTGCGAAGGCCTCGGTGATAATCACCTCATAGGGGTGGGCCAGCGGGTCCTCGGCGAAGCTGTGTCCGCGCAGCATGGGAATGCCGATGGCCGCAAAGTAACCGGGGTCAGCCCAGCGGTGAATCGCATCGATCATGGTCCCCCCGCGCTGCGCCGGGCGACCCTCAATCGTGAAACCGTTGTCACCGCCATAGCCGTCACCCGGAACCACCGGAAAGACCAGCCCCGCAGCTTCAATGCCGGGGCTCGAGCGCAGGCGTCCCAGCAAAGTTCGGAAAAAGGTCGTGCACGCAGGCTGGCTATATCGCTTTTCCGGCAGAGTAAAGTCCAGCTTGAGCACGTTCTTTGTAATGCAGCCGAGGTCCTGCGCACGAAGCTTGGCATAGCTCTTCAGCAGCAATCCTGCGCCAATCAGCAAAACAACCGTAAGGCCCACTTCGAGCGCAAGCAGCACCTCGCGCAGCCGCGTCCGCCTGCGCCCGCCGCTGTGTGCGCGCGAAGACTCCTGCAGCGCAGTCACCAGTCCCGCCGGGTTCGCGGATGGCGCGGAAATGAGTCCCGCAAAGGCCGCGCAAAGAGCTACCAGCCCGCACGCAAACAGCGCTACCACGCCGTCGATATGGATGGCTTCGACGCGCATCACATCCTCTCGTGCGCTCACAAACCAGGCAAGGCCGCCCCATGCCAGCAGCGACCCCAGCGCACCGCCTGCGCCGGCGAGCAACAGGCTTTCAATCAGCCGTTGCCGCAGAAGATTCCAACGCCTGCCGCCCATCGCCGCGCGAATCGCATGTTCCTTCTGCCGCGCAGCCGAACGCGCCACCAGCAGGTTAGCCACATTCAGGCACGCAATCAACAGCAAGCAGCCGGTGGCGGCGAGCAGCATGTACAACGGAGCCCGCATCGGCCCCACTATCGATTCCAGCAGCGGGCGGATGTTCGCGTCCTTGCTGACGAAGGGATTATCGAGATGCCGATTGTGAATCGTGCGCGTAATCACAGAAAGATCCGCGACCGCCTGGGCCGCGGTTACGCCTGGCCTGAGACGCCCGACCACTGTGAACTCGTGGTCATCCAATGCTTCCGTAGTCTGGGGAGGAACTTCGAGATACAACGGCGTCCACAGTTGCACATGCTGGTCAGGAAAGGCAAACCACGACGGCATGACTCCAATCACCGCGTAGCTCTTGGTGTCTAACATAACCGTTTGGTTAAGTATCGAACTGCTGCCCCCGTATCGCCGCTTCCACATCCCCCAGCTCAACAGCACAACCGGATTCGCGCCGGGCTTATCGTCGTCCGCCGTGAAATTCCGCCCCAGCGCCGGTTGCACGCCAAGTGTGGGAAGCATGTTCCAGGTGAATACCGCTGCTCGCGCCGTCTCCGGCAACTGGCCGCCGCTGCCGGACAGGTTGTATTGGGCATAGCCCATCATCGCCATGTCAACGAAACTGCGGTTCTGTTTCTTCCACGCCGCGAACACCCCACCGGCGCTCTGATTGTATGGGAAAGTTCCGTCTGTGCTTTGTTCATACAAACGCATCAGTTTATCCGGGTCTTTGAATGGCAGCGGCTTCAGGAGCACGGAGCGGACAATCGTGACCAGGGCTATATTGGAACCGATGCCCAAGGCCATCACCAGAATTGCAATCGCCGCAAATCCTGGCGTCCGCCCCAGTGTGCGCATGCCGTAGCGGACATCGCGCAGCAAGGCTTCCAGCCAGTTCCAGCTCCAGGAGCCGCGAGTGTGCTCGCGCAGCAGCGCCGGATTCCCGAATACCCGCAGCGCAGCATAGCGCGCTTCTTCCGTGCTCATTCCGGCGGCAGTGTTCTCCGCTATCTGCCGCTCCAGGTGATCGCGCAGTTCGTCATCGAGCCGCGCCGCAGCTTTCCCACGACTGAAGAGCATTCCGATTTGCATTTGCAGTTTCGCCATCCAACGCATGACAACCTCCTCACGCCACGGAGACAATCAAAGCGATCGCTGCCGAAAGCCGGTTCCAGTTGGCCGTCTCCGCCTCAAGCTGTTTGCGACCAGCCGCGGTGAGCGCGTAGAACTTGGCCTGCCGCCCGGTTTCGCTCTCTGCCCACTTAGCCTTGATCCAGCCCTGCTGCTCAAGGCGATGCAGCGCCGGATAAAGCGAACCTTGCTGCACCTGCAACACCTCGCCCGAGAGCTGTTGAATGCGCTTGGCGATAGCCCACCCGTGCATCGGCTCCAGCAAAATCGTTTTCAAAATCAGAAGGTCCAGCGTGCCCTGTAGCAGATCGTTCGGTTTACCCATACTATGATTATCTACAACAGAGTTGTGTAGACCGTCAAGGTATCAAGAAAACAAACTTGTGGATCGTTCTTTCCCGTCTGCCTCTTACCAGACAAAAGGAATGAGATGGAATCGAGTCTTCAGGCAATATTCGCTGTAACCCGCCAGTTCCGCGCGCAGCACTTTTTCCTCGTTCAGCAGCCGTATGGCGTAGAAGGGGATCAGCAGCCAAAAGGCCGGCACAGCAACCCATGAGCCCAGAGCCAGCGGAGCGAATGCCCAGAGCACCACGCAGCCGGAATACATGGGGTGCCGCACCCGCGCATAGGGTCCGGCCGAGATCACCGTCTGCCCGGCGTCTACCTGGACGGTGCGCCCGGCGTAGCTGTTCACTTTGAGCACCCACCAGACGAAAAGAAGGCCGCCCGCCACCAAACCGAGAGAAATCACCGTAAGCCACACCGGCACTTCGCCAACCAGTCTTCGCGACCAGCCCAGCCGGTGGTCGAAGCCGGGCAGCAGAAACGCCGCCAGAAAAAACGGCACAAAGAGGCGGATGAGCCACTTCTGTTCCTTGACTGGCTCATTGTCCCGCAGCCTGCGCTCGAGGAGGGCCCGGTCGTGGCGAAGGAAATAGGCGAACAAAAAGACGACTGGAAGGAACATCGCGGTCAGGAACGCCCAGCCCTGCCAGAACCTGAACGAACCCGCGGGAAGGAAGACGATTCCCACTGCCAGAACCAGGAACAACAACGACCGAACTGTGACCCTCAGGCCCAGGCTCATCCGATTCCTCCTGTCCGTGCCCCGATTTGCCCGCCATCTTACCGCGTTTCATCCCCGACGGGCTGTGATCTGTGGCTCGCCGGTTGGCATCTTCGCGAAGCACCTATTCCGTTCCAGCCCATTTTCGTTGTATCCTCCACTGGTTGGAGAAGGATTTCCCCATGGTCTGTGCACCCGTCCGTGTCATCACTGTTGAACGCGAGTACGGCTCGCGCGGGGGCGAGTTTGCCCACGATCTGGCCACCCACCTCGGCTGGCGCCTGCTGGATTCGGATTTGCCCTGCGCTGCCGCCCGCGCCGCCGGCGTTTCGCCCGAGCTTGCCAAGAAGTACGACGAGCGCCTGGACCCCTGGTATTACCGCTACGGCAAAGTCTTCTGGCACGACTCGGGCTACTCCATGGCCGGGCTTTCAGACGACCAGGTCTTCGACTCAGAGCGCATGCTGGCACTGATCCAGCGGGAGATTGTGAAGGCGGCAAAGGAAGGCAACTGCGTTATCGTGGGACGCGGGGCTGCCTGCGCCCTGGCCAACCAGCCCGGATGCTTTCATGTGTTTGTCTATGCCACCGCGGCCGCCAAGCGCGAGTGGTTCGTGAGCGCCTTCCCCAAGCAGGCGGAGCAGGCCGACCAGCTTCTCGCGGCCTTCGACAAGCGTCGCGCCGCCGTCATCCGCAAGGCCTATCAGCAGGAGTGGTGCGCCCGCGGGCTTTATCACATGCTGCTTAATTCCGTTATGGGCAGCGACTGCATGATCGCCGCGGTGGCAGGCGCCACGCACCTCGCCCCCGTCCAGGTTGAGGCCGTTTCCAGCTGACGGTAACCTTTGGCGAGCCGAAGCATCAAAACGGTGCGGGCTGGAAGACCTCCGGCTCTGGAGATGTGTATGTCAAAATTGACTCCCCTTCGTGGCGCGCTTGCGTCGCTTCTGATTGCTGCGGCCTTGTGCGCTGGTTGCCGCGCGGCTGCCAAGACTCCCGTTCCCCCGGCCACGCAGGATCAAGCGCTGACGCAGTCGCCGGGCAAGCAGACGGCGGTATTTGCGGGCGGGTGCTTCTGGGGCACGCAGTCGGTGTTTGAGCGCGTAAAGGGCGTGATCGCCACCACGGCTGGCTATGCAGGCGGTTCCGCAGACACGGCTACTTACGACCAGGTGACGACGGAGACCACCGGCCACGCGGAATCGGTTAAGGTGATTTACGACCCATCGAAGATCACTTACGGCCAGTTGCTGCGGGTGTTCTTTTCCGTGGCGCACGATCCGACGCAGTTGAACCGGCAGGGGCCGGATGAGGGCACGTCGTACCGGTCGGCGATCTTCTACACCAGCGACGAGCAGCGGAAAATCAGCCAGGAATATATTGCACAACTCGACGCGGCGCATGTGTTCGCCAAGCCGATTGTGACCCAGGTGACGCCGCTGAAAGGCTTCTACGACGCCGAAAGCTACCACCAGGACTACGCGCTGCATAATCCTGACAATCCCTACATTCTGGTGTGCGACCGGCCCAAGGTCGAGGCGCTGAAGGCGGAGTTTCCGGAGTTGTTCAAGGATTACAAGGGGAAGTGAGGCTCATGCGCCTAGAAGCAATGGATCAGTTTCCGAAATGGCAGTTCCACAGGAGCGACCCGAAAGCTCAGCGTCTTGCCTTGTACTTCGCGTCCGCGTACTGGATCGCAACTCCATCCCAATTGTCCTCCGATTGCCAGACTTTGTTCTGCTGCGCGTTTGTCTGTGGGTCATCGACATATGAGGCATTGCACTCGCCGTATCTGATCGTGAGTTGAGTCGGCGTTTGCCATTTCAGGTCAAATGCGCTGAGGTCGTCACACTCGTATGTCCGCGTATAGACCTTGGCACCTCGAGGGCGGTCCGCATCACGAATCGAAACATAGAGCGTGTCAGGGCCGCCCCACATTCGTGTCGTGAAGATATGGATCTCCGCGACGGACTTACCGTCGGGAGACGGGCGTTGTTGGATGAGCTTGTCCTGCCAAGGTCGATCTCCCCCGTCCACGATTAATGCTACGAGCCCGATCGCGACGAGCGCGACCAGGGAGCCCGACACCCACAGCAAAATCTTAAGGAAAACTCGCACGCTTCAGTTTATTCCCAATCTATCGTCTATCCAGAAACCAAGCTACCTCATTCCCCTAGCCAAGCTTCGCAAACCGCAGCGAAGCCGAGTTCATGCAGTAGCGCAGGCCGGTGGGCGGGGGGCCGTCGTCGAAGACGTGGCCTAGGTGAGCGTCGCACAGGCGGCACGACACGGCGGTGCGGACTTCCATCAGGCTGCCGTCGACGGTTTTGACGATGTTCTCTTCGGCTATGGGCTCAAAGAAGCTGGGCCAACCGGTGCCGGAGTCGAACTTGGTTTTCGAGTCGAACAGGGCCAGGTCGCAGCCGATGCAGCGGAAGAT
>JBEKFD010000169.1:0-10725 GCA_050013495.1 Occallatibacter sp.
CCGCTGTGCGGTTCCCAGGTCCCATCCGCCGCGGCGGACGAGACCTGGGGCACCCGACTCCTTTGGTGAGCGACCGCCTGGACTGTCCGTTTACGCCACGCTCTTGCGCAGGCCATACCCCATGGCGCACAGAAGTCCCAATCCAGCCAGGGAAAGCGTGCCCGGTTCCGGCGTCGGTGCAGGGGGCGGATCGGTAAAGCTGAGAGTCACGTCGGAAAAGTCTGTCTGGGTTCCGTGGTCGGTCAACTGGATAGTGATCGCATCTCCCGCATCCGCAGCGTCGCCGGTGAAGGTCGCTGTGTAGACTGACCAGCCTCCCGCGAGGGGCGTACCGGTTGCATCGTACGCAACGCCGCCGATCGACAGATCTGCGCCCCCAGGGAAGGGAGTAATACCCTTGCGATCTCCAATGTCCACCGTAAGCGTATACGTGTCGCCCGCAACCACTGTCGGCGAAACTGTCTGCGAGATTGTCGGACCATTCGAATAGGCCACTGCCGTGGCGCCGGCGGGGAGACCAAGGACCACGCCGCTCGGAGCCCACTGGCCCGTGGCGCCAGTCGCAGTCCACCCCGGAATTCCCACCGACTCACTGTAGGGACCTGCCGAATTTGCATGGTTTAAACCGTTGGTGGGCAAGGTGCTGAAGTTGTTGTTGTTCACCAGAATGGACCCGGCCATCGCCGATGTTGCTGCAAGGCTCAGAATGGCGAAAACGGCTGCCGTAAAACGAAGTGTGGATGTTCTCATTGATGAGCTCCGAGTAGGGTTTGGTTCTTGCCGGTTCCCAGACAAAGCGCACTGGGATGCCGGTAGTCTGCACGACTGTCTCGTGCCGGACAGGGAACGCATCTGCGCGGAACCCTCGATGCAATGCATGCACGACGTGCGCCAAACAAATATTCTTTGTTGTCATGGGTTTACATTATTGAAAGACTGAAATGTGCAATATTTTGCATATAGATGCCAGAAAGTTTGCACATAATTACCCAAAGGTTGCACATGATCTAGAAAAAGTTTGCACATAAACTACCAAGGAATTGCATATGCACGATCCAGGAAAGCCGTTCCTTCGGATGAATGGTCCACAGATCAACGTCGAAATCCCGTGAGCGGCGTGGGGCGACAGCCTATACCCAATGCGGCTCAAGGCGAGCGGAGCCAAATTGACGGCTGCGAGCTTGCAGAATGCGGGGCAGACGATTGCGGGAAGTCGATAGGAGCCGATTGTTGAACCCGGCTTGGGGGTGTGAGCCCAGGTCTTGTCCGCCGCCATCGAACCCTAAAGTTTGCATCCCGCGCTCCCTTTGAACAGGGCCGGCTGAGGATCGAAGTTCCCGCTCTTGCGCAGGAATACGGAACGCAGGTCCTTCGACTCGCTTCGCTCCCTCAGGATGACAGCAAGGATGAGGCGCCGAGAGTTCCGGGGTGAACCCACTTCGGTTCAATTCATCTGTAATCAGCCGTGCGAGTCATGACACCCCTAATGCTTTAATTGAGCGCTCTGGTGGCCGCGGCCGTCGCGCACCTCGTTTCCATTGAAGTGCGCGATCTTGTCCAGGGGCTTGCCTGGCTCGGGTTTGTCGCCGGGGCTCGGTGCGGGCCCTTTATAACCATGATGCTCGTCAAAGTGGTTATCGACGTGGCCGTGGAAGGTCTTTGGGCCATGGAACCAGGGTCCTGCGCCGATGAACGCTCCTTTTGCGAACCACTCAGGGCCGTAGTAGCCATAGGGTGCACAGGAATACGGAGCGTGGTCGTAATAGCCGTAGGGGCAATCGGGCGGGGCGCCGGCTTCGCCAGCCAGTGGAGATGCGGCGTTTGCGGCTTCGGCGGAGAGGCTGAGCGCGGTTAGGACTGCGACGGAAAGGAATCTGAACTTCACCATACTTCACTTCTACTGTTTGAGGTCGATCCGGTCAACCCGGAAACGATTCCCGAAGAAAGCGGAAGCCGGAAGAGGCCGACCTGCTGGGTCGAACTTCTTCCGGCGCCCGATTCGCGTTCTTGCGTTTGCAGCGTGATCGGTGACGACAAGGGAGATCGCTTTGGCCGCCATCGGCGTTCTTCAAAGCGCGCCAACGCCGCGGCGCAGGTGCGGGAATCTCACCGGAGAGTTCCGGGAGAGGCCGAATTTTGCAATGAGCAGAATTACTCCCGTAAGGAGCAGCCAAATGGTGTTGGGTTCCGGAGTGGGGGTGGCTTCAAAGCCGTTGACGTTGGTTCCATCGGAGTAGAACCCGACCAGGTCCCCTGCGTTGTTGATGCCGTTGATAATGGTTCCCGTCACGCCGAAGGCGGCAGTGGCCGATGCAAAGGGGTCATCGATGGTCTGATAGGAATTCGTCCCCAGGCTATACAGCAGCCCATCGGTCAAGCCGCTGCCATCCACGTAGCTTCCCACCACCTGATCGCTGCTGTTGATGCCGAAGAAGAGGGTATTGGATCCACCCGGAACTTCGAAGTTGGTGAACGTGCCTCCGTCGTCAGTGAAGCCGTAGGTGGTTCCCGTGCCGTCGGTGTAAAAGCCGGAGATCACGCCGGCATCGTTGATGCCGGTGGCCGTGACGCTGACGGCATTCCATGCGGAAGGAAGATTCACGGAAGTGAATGCCTGGGTGAGCGTGTTGTAGATGTACCCGTGGTTGTCGCCGCCAGCGTCGGTGTAGAAGCCGACCGCGAGACCGCTATCGTTGATGCCCAGAAGCTGGTTGACAGACGTTCCTCCCACTGGCGTGGAGGGATTTGCGACTGCTGTGAAGGTTCCGCCGGTATTCACAAAGCCGATGTTGTCGCCGCTGCCGTCCACATAGAAGCCGACAGTGATCACGGAGCTGAGTGGGGCAATGCCGGTCACCTGGGTCTGCGCGGCGCCGGGGTAGTTTTCGGCGGTGTAGGACCCGGGAGGAACCAGCGTGTAGCCATTATTCGGCACCGTGGTTCCATCGCCGAAGTATCCGGTAATGGTTGGAGAGGCCAGGCTGTTGACGCCCAGGAGCTGGTTGAAGTTGGGGTCGCCGCTGTTGTTGAGAGTCTGGAATGAGTAGCTTGAGGCACTTGCCGAAATTGCAAACGATCCTAGCAGGAGAGCAATTGCGGCTGTGATCATTCGAGAACTGGGGGACGCGGTCCGGATCATGGGATACCTCCTTTGCAAAGAATTTTCCAAGTGTAGCAGCGTTCCTCGTTAAAGGCGTTTTAAAAGAATAGCGTTTTGATGCGGCATGAGGATTCGCTGCTGCGCATCCGTGGGGTGGAAGTTAAGGCATACCGACGCGCCACATCGATTCCACCTTTTCGGCCTTTATCTTCTGTTCGTTCGGTTGATGGATTGGTATACTGAGTGATGTGACCACAACACTGCTTGAATCCATCTCGAACGGAAACCACGCCGAGACTTCCCCCAGTCAGAAACGGGTGTTGTTGCTGAAGCCGCGAGGCTTTTGCGCCGGGGTGGTGCGCGCGATCGACATTGTCAAGATCGCACTGGAAACCTTTGGCGCGCCCATCTACGTGCGCCGTGAGATTGTGCATAACCGCTATGTTGTGAATGAGTTGGCGGCGAAGGGCGCGATTTTTGTGCACGAGATTGACGATGTGCCGAACGGACAGCGGGTGATTTATTCGGCGCACGGGGTTTCGCCGGCGGTGCGCGAGTTGAGCAAGGGGCGCGGACTGAAGGTGATTGACGCGACCTGTCCGCTGGTGACCAAGGTGCACATTGAGGCGGTGAAGTTCGCCAAGCAGGGCTATTCGCTGGTGCTCATCGGGCACCGCGACCACGACGAGATCGAGGGCACGCTGGGCGAGGCGCCGGAAGTGACGCAAGTGGTTTCGAATGTGGCGGAAGTGGCGGAACTCAAGGTTCCGGACCCCAACCGGGTGGCGTATTTGACGCAGACCACGCTGAGCCTGGACGAGGCGCGGGACATCATTCACGCGCTGAAGGAGAAATACCCCAATATCGTGGGACCGCACACACAAGATATCTGCTATGCGACGGAGAACCGCCAGGTGGCGGTGCGCAACGTGGCGCACAACGCGGGATTGGTGCTGGTGGTGGGGTCGACGAACAGTTCCAATTCGAACCGTCTGGTTGAGGTTTCGCGCAACCTGGGGACGGTAGGGTACCTGATTGATAACTCCCAGGCCATTGACCCCGAATGGCTTATAGGCGTAAGCACGGTAGCGGTGACGGCCGGAGCCTCGGCACCGGAAGTGCTGGTGGAAGACGTGGTCAATTATCTGCAACTTAACGGCTTTGACAGCGTCGAAGAAGTTGAAGTGATGCCGGAGAACGTGCGCTTTGGGTTGCCGCCGGAGATTATTCAGGCGATTGGAAGCGCGGACGGAGCGGAACGGCTACCGGTTAATTAAGCACAAGAGACTAGGGACTAAGGAACTAGGGGCTTGTTTCCGGCTCAGATCGAGCAACTCGTCGCGAACGGCAATGGATCCTGAGGCGCTTTCAATCGAATGATTAATCAGCAGGGCAAAAAGCAATCCGCAACCGTTGAGGGCAGCGCTGTTGAGGCTGCGATGCCCAGGGTCGCGGCGCCGCGCTTTGGGCGGATGGACGCGGATATCGCGGACGTTGAATCCGCCATTGTGCATTCGCGCGAATTTCTGCTTTCGCAGCAGCATCCGGAAGGCTATTGGTGCGGGGAACTGGAAGCGGACTCGATGCTCGAGGCCGACTACATCTTTCTGCACACGCTGCTGGAGACGGGCGACCCAGGGCGGCTGCAGCGCGCCTTCACCGAGATGATGCGCTATCAGAACGAAGATGGGAGCTGGAGCCTCTATCCGGGCGGCCCGGGCAATATCTCGCTGTCGGTGAAGTGCTACTCGTCGGCCAAGCTGATGGGCATCGGGCCGGACGATCCGCGGCTGGCCAAGTGCCGGGAATGGGTGCTGGAGCACGGCGGTGTGATTGCGACCAATACCTTCACCAAGATGTATCTATGCGCGCTGGGCGAGTACGACTACGATGCGGTGCCAGCGATTCCACCGGAGATTGTCCTTTTTCCCAACTGGTTTTACTTCAATATCTACGAGATATCTTCGTGGTCGCGGTCGATTCTTGTGCCGCTGGCGATTATCTACGCGAAGAAGCCATTCAAGCGGATTTCCCCGGAGCAGGGAATCGATGAGCTTTTTGTAGGCGGACGGGCGAATGCAACGCTGCGGCTGAGGATGGACCGCAAGAAGCTTCTTTCCTGGCGCAATTTCTTTCTGTTTCTCGACAGGGTTCTGCATTTTGCGGAGGCGGTGCATCTGCGCCCGCTGCGTACGCTGGCGCTGAAGCGAGCCGAGAAGTGGATGCTGGAACGGCTGGAGATGACGGATGGGCTGGGCGCCATTTACCCGGCCATGTTGAACGCGATTATTGCACTGCGCTGCCTGGGCTATTCCGAGGACGACCCGCAGGTGATTCGCGCGCGCGACGAGTTTGAGAACCTGGGCACAGAGCAGCCGGCCACCGAGGGCGTGCCGGAAAAGACGTTCCGCATGCAGCCGGCGGTTTCTCCGGTTTGGGATACAGCGCAGGCCGTGTACGCCCTCGGCGAAGCAGGTGTACCCGCAAATGACCCGCGCATGATCAAGGCGGCGGATTGGATGCTGGCCAAGGAAGTCCGGCACAAGGGCGACTGGGCGGTGAAGGTGCCGAACACCGAGCCAGGCGGCTGGTACTTCGAGTTCAACAATGAGTTCTATCCGGATACCGACGATACGGCGCAGGTGCTGCTGGCGCTGAACAAGGTTGAGAATCCGCGCGAGGCTTACCAGTACAAGGTAGCGCAGCGGGCCATTGCGTGGGAGTTTGCCATGCAGTGCAAGAACGGCGGCTGGGGCAGCTTCGACAAAGACAACACCAAGATGATCTTCCAGTACATTCCCTTCGCCGATCACAATGCGATGCTCGATCCGCCGACCGTGGACATTACCGGACGCATCCTGGAGATGCTGGCGGCCTATGGATACACCCGCGACGATAAGCGCGTGGAGAAGGCGATCAAGTTCATCTTCAGCGAGCAGGAATCCGACGGAAGCTGGTTTGGGCGCTGGGGCGTGAATTACATCTATGGGACGTTCCTGGTGCTGCGCGGGCTTGAGGCCATTGGCATGGACAACCTTGAGCCGCAGATTCAGCAGGCTGCGGAGTGGATTCGGATGGTGCAGAATCCCGATGGCGGCTGGGGCGAAACCTGCGGCAGCTACGACGACCCGAATACCCGCGGGGTGGGGCCGAGTACGCCTTCGCAAACGGCCTGGGCAATGATGGGATTGCTGGCCGCGGGCGACGATCGCTCCGACTCCGTTGCCAAGGGCGTGCGCTGGCTGCTCACTCGCCAGCAGGCAGATGGAAGCTGGGACGAGACCACGGGCGCGGGCTGGACAAAACAGGCCCTGTACACTGGAACTGGCTTCCCACGCGTCTTTTATCTTTCCTACGAAATGTACAGGCAATATTTTCCGCTGCTGGCTTTGACAGGCTACAAGCGGGCTATGGAACGCGCGAGCTAAAGGCTGCGCTGGAGGTTTCTTAAAGATGGCTGTTCCTATCTCACAGATGTGGACGGTGGCAAGCTACGTGCTCAAGCAGCGGGTGAAAGGCAACCAGCGCTTTCCGCTGGTGCTCATGCTGGAGCCGCTCTTCCGCTGCAACCTGGCTTGCGCGGGGTGCGGCAAGGTGCAGTATCCGCCGCATATTTTGAAGAAGCAGCTCTCGCCCGAGGAGTGTTTTGCGGCCGTGGAAGAGTGCGGCGTGCCCATGGTGGCCATTCCCGGCGGCGAACCGCTGCTCCATCCGCAGATTGTCGAGATCGTCGACGGCCTGGTGGCGCGCAAGAAGTATGTGTACATGTGCACCAACGCGCTCGAACTCAAGAAGCGGCTGCACGAGTTCACTCCGTCGAAGTACCTTACCTTTTCCGTTCACCTCGACGGCCAGCGCGATCATCATGACTTCTCCGTTTGCCGCGAGGGCGGCTACGACATCGCCATCGAAGGCATCAAGGAAGCGGTCAAGCGCGGCTTCCGCGTGACGCCCAACTCGACTTTCTTTGACGGCACAGATCCCAACAGCGTGCGCGAACATTTTGACGAGATGATGGCCATCGGCGTCGAGGGCATCGTGCTCTCTCCCGGTTACAGCTACGACAAGGCGCCGGACCAGACGCACTTCATGGGACGCGCCCGCGTGCGCCGCCTTTTCCGCGCCATTCTGTCGAACCGCAAGAAGTCGTGGAAGTTCAATATGTCGCCGCTCTTCCTTGAGTTTCTGATGGGTGATCGCAACTACGATTGCACTCCGTGGGGCTCACCGGCCTACAACATCTTCGGCTGGCAGAAACCTTGCTACCTGCTCCAGGACGGCTATGCGGAGACCTTCAAGGAGATGATGGAGACCACCCGGTGGGAGGAATACGGCGTGGCAAGTGGCAACCCCAAATGCGCCAACTGCATGGTCAGTTGCGGCTACGAGCCAACCGCGGTGATTGACGGATTCGGAAGCATGTCGGGATTCTGGGCCATGGTCAAGGGCACGTTCTCAAGCTACAAGAGCAAGCACGCACTCAAGCAGTTGAATGAGTGGAGCACGCATTCCTCCGCTCCGCTGGTGCAGATCGCCGCGCCGGCCCGCGAGCTTGAGGAGACCAACGCATGAGCGCCGAAGTGCTGAAGTATACGCGCGAGCAAGTGGAGGCGCTTGAGGTTGTCCCCGGATTTGTGCACGAAAATCTGGAAGGCTGGATTCCCGAACTGGCCGGCGAAGACGAACTGCGCCGGGCGCTCGAAAAGGCTTTCGATTATCGCGGAGATGTGACATTGACATTGAAATCCGGCGACCGAATTGAGGCGTATATCTTCAATCGGCAGACGGGCGCTACGCTCGCTGATTCCTTTGTGCAATACTTCACGCCCAGCGCCAACGACAAGCGCAAGGTAAGTTATGCGGAGATTGCGCGGTTGGAGTTTACGGGCAAGGATCGCGCGGCGGGCAAACACTGGGAGGCCTGGGTAGAGAAGTACAACGCCAAGAAGGCTGCCGGGGAGAAGAACATAGCGCTGGCGCCCGAGGCGCTGGACTAGTTTTCCTCGTAATCGATATTCCTGAGAAGGCTATTCCGGGATTCCGTCCCATCCACGCCGATCCCGCACTGCTTGAACCCGCTGCCACACCTCTTCGGGCATCCGGTTCTTCCAGACACCGCCTAGGAGGTTGGCGAAGGATGGGTCGCGCTGCGCTTCCGACTCGACGCGATCGATAAATCCCTCCCCGTGCAGCGCGAGCAGATTCTCAAGCGGTCCAGCCGAAAGGACTTGTTTAATGTGAATCGATTGATGGCGCGAGTGGATGGCAAGGATCATGGTCCAAAGGATCTTGGGTTGATGGTATTCGATGTCATGGAACTTCATCGCAAGATCAAAATCCCCGCGCTCGGCCGAGTCTTCCGGCGCTTGCCAGTATCGAATCCAAGCATCGGCAAGTTCCACTACTACGTCCTGCGTCATATTCCCGGCTCCGTCTGAAGCGATCCGAGAAGCCGGGACTTTATGCCGAGATTTGTCAACACATCGACGGCTTTCTCATCGAACGAGACAAACACATCCCCGCCAGCCATTCGGCCCTCATAAGCGATCACTGCGTCAGCGAAGTCGGCTCCGGACCGCATGGCATCCAATCCCGCATTCACCGCTGCCTTATCGACAACTACGTTTTCGATTCCGCACAGGCTTTCAATTGCCGGAATGATCTGATCCCGCGAAGAACGATACTTGGCTCTGAGCACCCATGCCATTTCGCAAAGGGCATGGAGGCCAACGATCACAATCTCGGCCTCTTCTACGGCTCTGGCTGCAGCTCGCCTCTGTCCCGGATCATCATTGACTGCTAAACGCACCAGCAGGTTGGTGTCCGCGATGATCTTCACCGTCTCAGTCCAGCTTCATACTCTTCGACGATGCCCGCGCCGATTCCCTCGTTAATTTCCTCGATCGTCAATCGAACCTTAGTCTTGCTTGCTAAACAACCAATGAAGTCGTCCCAGCTCCCCTTGGGCCGGGCACGTTCCAGGGTCAACATCCCGTTGGGTGTCTTCCCGAGCTCAATCTTGTCGCCCGGCTTGACGCCCAGATGCTGCAGATACTCTTTCCGCAGCGTCACTTGGCCCCGGGATGTCACTGTGAGCGTTGCCATAATTGTGCCTCCTTATCCGCTCATTATAATGCAAAAACGCATTACCAGGGTTTGCGCCATTTAGAATGAGGACTTGTGACGGTTCATTAATGAAAATCTTCCTCACTGGCGCTACCGGATTCGTCGGCCATCATGTGGCGCTGGCTCTGGCCAACGAAGGCGCGGACCTTCGTCTCCTAGTCCGCAAGACGAGCAATCTGAAAAATCTGGAGGGCATTGGCGGCGAGGCGCATGTGGGCGACCTGCTGGAGCCGGAATCGTTGCGCACGGGACTTGAAGGATGCGATGCGGTGATGCATGTGGCGGCGGATTACCGGCTTTGGATTCGCGACCCCGAAACGATGTATCGCGCCAACGTGGACGGTACGCGGGAACTGCTGCGCATGGCGCGCGAAACGGGAGTGCGGCGGGTGGTCTACACATCGAGCGTGGCGACGATGCACTTCCGCACCGATGGCTTGGTGATCAACGAGGACACGCCGGTCTCGCTGAAGGACATGGTGGGGCATTACAAGCGGTCTAAGTTTCTGGCCGAGCAGGAAGCGATCAAGGCGGCGCAGGGCGGGCAGAGCGTGATCATTCTCAATCCCACAACTCCGATTGGGCCTAACGATGCGAAGCCCACGCCGACCGGGCGCATCTTTGTGGACTTTCTGAACGGAAAGTTTCCGGCCTATATGGACACCGGGCTGAACCTGGTGGATGTGAGCGAGGTTGCGCGGACGCATGTTGCGGCGCTGACGGTGGGCAAGCCGGGGAAGCGGTACATTCTGGGCGGAGAAAATCTCACTCTCAAGCAGATTCTCGACAAAATGTCGGCGATTACGGGGATTCCGTCGCCCACGGTGAAGATTCCGTTTGCGGTCGCAGCCACGTATGCGTTCTTCGAGGAGTGGATTACGGGCCGTATGCGCGGCAGGGAGCCGCGCGCCACGCTCGAAGAAGTGCGCATGGGGAGGAAGAAGATGTTCGCCTCGAGCGCCCACGCGCAGCAGGAGCTTGATTTCAGGATTGTGCCGGTGTATCCGGCCATGCGCGCGGCGATTGAGTGGTTTCGGGCGAATGGATATGCGCCTCAGGGCCGCGAATGACGCGCGTCGCCATCATCGCGGCCATGCCCGGCGAGCTTGAGCCTCTTGTTCGCGGCTGGCCTCACTCCGCTCGCGGCAACATCCGTTTCTGGGCCCGGCGGAACGAGGAAGACGAGTGGATCGCCGCCTGTGCCGGAGCCGGCCAGGCCGCGGCTACCCGCGCCTTCGCCGCCATTGAAGATGGAGGTCCAATCGACCTGGTTTTTTCGGTGGGGTGGGCTGGCGCGCTGAGCGACGAAATCACTTCCGGCTCGGCTTACAGTCCTGCCGGAGTGATCGACGTCTGCACCGGCGAGCGTTTTCATTGCGACGCGGGAGCAGGCGAGCGTTGGCTAATCACCAGTCCTATCGTCGCCGGCGAGGTAGAGAAGCAGCGGCTGGCCTCCGCCTACAAGGCCGACTTGGTGGATATGGAGGCAGCGGCCATCG
>JBEKFD010000170.1:0-10675 GCA_050013495.1 Occallatibacter sp.
GAATGGCGTACAAGGCGTGCGCCAGGCCTCAGCCGAAAAAACCCGCAGCCTGGCCAAGTCGATGCCGCAAGTCACAGCCGTCAAGGCTGACCTGCAACGCCTGGCTGACGTGCATCCCACTCTCGCCGCCGCAGGCTTCTAAGGAAGCCCGCTGGTTTGCGCAAAGGCCGCTTCGCTTCACGTTGATCCCCTACAGCCCGTTTCCCCTAAAACCATTGCCCTTCCCCGCGCCAGAAGATAGACTGGTGGATTGAGGGGCCCGTCATGTTAGTTGTCATGAAAGCACAGGCCACGCCGGAGCAAATCCAGGCGGTCTGTGAGTACATTGAGCAGTTGGGTTTTCGCGCCCACCCGCTTCCCGGAGCTCAGCGCACCGCCATCGGCATCACCGGCAACCAGGGCGAAGTGGAGCGGGGAAGCCTGGAAGATCTCTCCGGCGTCGCTGAAGTCATTCGCGTCTCCAAGGCCTACAAGCTGGCCAGCCGCGACGTCAAAGAAGAAGACACCGTAATTCAGTTTCCGGGCACCGACGCCACCATCGGCGGGCGCGACCTGGCCATCGTGGCCGGGCCTTGTTCGATCGAGAGCCGCGACCAGGCATTCGAAATCGCCGAGTTGGTGGCCGCCGCCGGGGCGCAGTTCTTCCGCGGCGGCGCTTACAAGCCGCGCACCTCGCCCTACGCCTTTCAGGGCCTGGGTGTTGAAGCACTGCGCATCATGGCCGAGATTCGCGAGCGTTTTGGACTGCGCATCATCACCGAGGCCATCGACAACGAGACTCTCGAACTGGTTGCCGAGTGGGCTGACGTGATCCAGATTGGCGCCCGCAACATGCAGAACTTCTCGCTGCTCAAGAAAGCAGGCAAGCTGCGCAAACCAGTGTTGCTCAAGCGCGGGCTCTCCGCCACGCTGGAAGAGTTCCTGATGTCGGCCGAGTACATCATGAGCGAAGGCAACTACCAGGTGATCCTCTGCGAGCGCGGGGTGCGCACCTTTGCCGACCACACTCGCAACACGCTCGACCTGAGCATTGTTCCGGCGGTGCAGAGGCTCAGCCATTTGCCCATCCTGGTCGACCCCAGCCACGGAACCGGCAAGCGCGACAGCGTTGTGCCCATGGCGCGTGCCGCGGTCGCCACCGGATGCGACGGCATCCTGGTCGAAGTGCACAATCATCCGGAAAAAGCACTCTCCGATGGTCCGCAGTCGATCTATCCCGATCAGTTCGCCCGCATGATGGACGAACTGGAGCAGATTGCCCCGGTAGTAGCCCGCCACCTGCCCCGCGGAATTCACGTAGCCGCAGCCGCGGACTGAACCGATGACCTGCCCGGCCAGACTACAAACGCAGGGGCCTTGTCCTGGCGGTTCACCGAGGCGGATTATTGCGGCTAAGGGCTTGAGTCGAAAGTTCGATGCATAATCTCCGAAGTGCAACCGCAGATCCTTCGACTCCGTTGGGCGCAAAAAACGCGCCCAACTGCGCTCAGGATGACAGTGTATTTCGGTACGAACTTTGGGCTCACCACACAAAGGTGAGAAAGCACAAGTCAAAGCCTGCAAGATTCATGGCCACCGCACTTTCTCTCCTGCTAGGACTGACCGCCTGCCGCAAGCAGGACTTCCCGCAATACCCTCCCAACTATCGCGAATACGCATACGTCACCAACGGCGACAGCGGCACCGTGACCGTGCTCGACGTGGTCAATGTGCGCGTGGACCGCGAGATTCCGGTCGGCCAAAATCCTATGGCCGTCACCGCCAGCCCGGCGCGCAGCGAAGTCTATGTGGTCAATTCCGGCGCTGAAGGCGGCCAGGGATCGATCTCCGTCATCGACGCGGAAAAGAACGCCGTCGCCGCGACAATTCCATTGCACAGCAAGCCGGTTTCCATCGATCTGAACGCTGAAGGAACTTTGGCCTATGTGGCCAACTCGGGGTCGAATTCGATTTCTGTCATCGACGTAAACGCGCGCCAGGAGATTGCACAAATTGGAGCCGGCGAAGAGCCGGTGGCGGCGCGCATCGCGCCCGACGGCAAGACGCTGGTGGTGGCCAACCGTCGCGGCAATTCGGTCAGCATTATCGACGCGGCAGCGCGCAAGGTACGCTCCATCTTCGACGACTGCCCCGGCGCCGCGGACGTGGCCATTCTGCCCGATTCCTCGAAGGCATTTGTTGCGTGTTCCGCCGGGCACCAGGTAATGGCCATCGCGCTGGCTAATGCGAAGTTCAGCCCTGCGCAGCCCGATCGCCTCGAATCGATGCTCGACGTGGGCCGCGCCCCGCTGCAACTGGCCCTCAAGCCCGACGGCGGAGAAGTATTCGTCTCCAATTCTCTCAGCAATTCCATCAGTGAAATCGATACCAGCAAGAACGACGTCGGCGGCGCCTACGTCATCGGCGACGATCCCGTGCGCGGGCTTGTATCGAGCGATAATGCCCTTCTCTACGAAGCCAACTTCCACTCCCAATACGTGACCATCTATGCAATCGACGAGGGCAAACGACTTCCGCTCTCGATTCACGTGGGCGACGGCCCTGTGGCGCTCGAGTTTTCCAGCAACGGACTGCTGTTTTTCGTGGTGGACAATCGCTCCGCCGACGTGGCTGTGGTGCGCACCGCGACGCGGTCGCTGTTCACCATTTTGCCCACCGGCCGCTCGCCGAATGCGATTGCCGTGAAGTCCTTCAAGACGCCTTAAACGCCTGCGACACACTGAATATCTTCGCGTTTGTTACCTTCGAACCTCAAATGCAATCTGAATTGTGGGCGAACCGCTCTCGAAAGCTGCGTTGCCTGAAGTTCACCTGCACCGCGGAGACAGACACACGATGATCACACACAGACAAAGAACGCGTCCCGCACCTTGGAGTGTGAGGAAGCAAAGCGCTACCCGCGGTTGGCTCGTCCCATTCACTGCAATGGAATGGGGTCTGGAATGGCTGGCCTATGCGCTGAGCAACTGGACCCTGCTCGAAGTGCTGGAATACCTGGGGTCGTTTTCCGTGCTGGTTGCGGTGATCTTCTACTTTGCCGAGTCCGGCGACCGGGTGAAGCAGCGGCACTACCAGGCCTGGCAGGTGATCAACACCGCCCAGGGCAAGGGCGGCAACGGAGGAAGAATCGAAGCGCTCGAGGAGCTGAATGCGGATAGAGTCCCGCTGGTGGGCGTAGATGTTTCTGCGGCTTTTTTGCAGGGGCTCGATCTGAGAAACGCCAACCTTCTGCGCTCCGATTTCAGCTCCGCCGACCTGCGCAACAGCAACCTGGCTGGCGTCGATTTCACGCTGGCGAATCTCAACTCAGCAAATCTGCGCGGCGCGGCGTTGGACCGCGTAAAGTGCCTGGAAACCGATTTACGCAATGCCGATCTCGAAGCCAGCAGCCTGGTCGCCGCCGATCTCTCTGGAGCCAGCCTCGACGACGCAGACCTGCGCGGCGCGGACTTGCAGGATGTGGCGTGGCAGCAACTGAAGAGCGTCAAAGGCGCGAATGTTGCAGGCGTGAAGAACGCTCCGGCGGGGTTTATGGAGTGGGCGCTAAAAAATGGCGCGCTGGATCAGGCGGGCGCGGAAGAATGAGATTGCCGGAACATTTTATCCGCGCCTATGGCTCACTGACTCTGTTCTAGCGGAAACTCAACAATTCAGAGCCGCAGATTGACCTTGGCGAGATCGATGATTTCGCTTCCGCGCCCATCCAGCACTGCCTTGATCATGAAAAGGCTGAAGCCCTTGACCTGGTCGATGGTGATGGTGGGCGGCATGGAGAGTTCCTGCCTGCTGACGATGGCTTCAACCAGCGCCGGCCCGTCATAACGGAGTGCCTGTTCAATCATGGGCCTCACCTGATCGGCCGTCTCCGCCCTCAGGCCAAGAATGCCCGCGGCCTCCGCCATCTTTGCAAAATCCGGATTGTGCAAATTGGTTCCGAAGTCGAGGATTCCGGCCGCCTTCATTTCCAGCTCAACAAAGGCCAGTGAGCTGTTGTTGAAGACGATCAGTTTGATTGGCAAGCTCAGCTGGCGAAGCGAGAGCAGATCACCCATGAGCATGGCGAGACCGCCGTCTCCGCAGAGCGCGACGACCTGGCGGCCGGGATGACTGACCTGCACTCCAATGGCCTGCGGCAGCGCATTGGCCATGGAGCCATGGGTGAACGAGCCGAGCAGGCGGCGCTTGCCATTCATGCGGAGATATCGCGCGGCCCAGATTGTCGGCGTGCCCACGTCGCATGTGAAAACCGCATCGTCGGCGGCAAGTTCATCCAGCACCTTGGCCACGTATTGAGGGTGAATCGGCTTTTCTCCCGCTTCTCCGGTCGCCAGGTCGTCCAGGCCTTTGCGGGCCTGCCCATAGTCTTTGAGCGCCGCGGACAAATGCGCTTCGTCTGCCCCGGCGATGAGTTGAGGGATGAGCGCAGCCAGCGTGGATTTCACGTCGCCCACCAGGCCCAGGTCAACCTTGGTGCGGCGGCCGATCTGCTCTCCGCGAATGTCGATCTGGAGAATGGTGGCGTCGCGCGGGTAAAACTGCTGGTAGGGAAAGTCGGTTCCCAGCATCAGCAGCGTGTCGCAATCCATCATTGCCTTGTAGCCGGAAGAAAAACCAAGCAGCCCGGTCATACCCACGTCGAAAGGGTTTTCGTATTCCACGAATTCCTTGCCGCGCATGGCATGAACAATGGGCGCTTTCAGTTTCCCGGCGACTTCGATCAACAGGTCGTGAGCGTCGGCGCACCCGGCTCCGGCCAGAATCGTCGTCTTCTTCGACTTGTTCAAAATGCCGGCAAGCGCTGCAATCTCCTCGGCAGAAGGAGTCACAGTCGATTGCGACTCATGGAAGTGAAGGCGCACGCCAGCCTCGACCGCATCGCGCAATGCAATGTCGCCCGGAATTGCAATTACCGCCACGCCGCGCCGCGAAATGGCGGTTTGCATTGCAATCTCAAGTACGCGCGGCATCTGCTCGGGCTGCGAAACCAGCTCGCAGAAGTGGCTGCATTGCGCAAAGAGATGTTCCGGATGAGTCTCCTGAAAGTAACCGCTGCCGATTTCATTGCTGGGGATTTGCGCGGCGATGGCGAGGACCGGGACCCGGCTGCGATGGCAGTCATAGAGCCCGTTGATCAGGTGCAGATTTCCCGGCCCGCAACTCCCCGCGCACACCGCCAATTTCCCGGTGAGATGAGCCTCTGCGCCCGCGGCGAACGCAGCCGTTTCCTCGTGCCGCAAATGCACCCATTGCAATTGGCCCGTTGCTCGAATCGAGTCGGTAATGCCGTTGAGCGAGTCGCCGGAAACACCGTATATCCGCTGAACGCCCGCCTCAGCCAACACATCCACAATCAGGTCCGCTACTCTTTTCTTCGCCATACCCACCCCCGTCACATGGGGATATAGATGCAATTGACCTTGACGCGGTCGCGCGGATTCGCTCTTCGGCTCAATCCAAGCCAGACCAGGCGCAAAGCCAGCCTGGAAGGCAGCCATTTAAGATTAAAGCAGCGTGCAAACCATACGAGTAGAGACACCTTCAGCAAAATACGATGTTGTCACCGGCAGCGGGCTTCTTTCCACCCTCGCGCCGCGCATCGAGCGGATCGCAGGCCGCTTGCCGCGACGGGTTTTTGTGCTCACCTCCGGCCCCATTTGGGCCCTGTGGAGCGAGGTTTTCCTTGCTTCGTTTCCCGAGCCGCCCATCGTCCTGTTTCTCGATCCCGGTGAGAAATTCAAGACGATCGGAAGCGCGGAGCGCCTGCTGCGCCAGATGGCCCGCGCAGGCGGCGATCGCGGCTCGCTGCTGATCGCCTTTGGCGGCGGCATTGTGGGCGATGTGGGCGGATTCCTAGCGGCTATCTACATGCGCGGGATCTCCTACGTCCAGGCGCCGACGACATTTCTTGCGCAGGTGGATTCAAGCGTGGGCGGAAAAACCGGAGTGAATCTGCCGGAGGGCAAGAATCTTGTGGGGAGCTTTCACCAGCCGCTGGCGGTGTTTGCCGACATCGGCGTGCTGGGGACGCTCCCCGATCGCGAACTGCGGGCCGGGCTGATGGAGAGCGTGAAGGCGGGCATCATCCGCGACCGCTCGCTGGTGCGCTTTATGGAAGAGCACGTGGATGAAGTGCTCGGCCGCGACCCCAAGGCCATGGAAAAGGTCATTGCCGCGTCCATCCGAATGAAGGCCGGCGTAGTAAACAAGGACGAGCGCGAGGGCGGCCTGCGAATGATTTTGAACCTCGGTCACACCGTGGGCCACGCGCTGGAGCAGGCCACGGGCTACAAGTCCCTGCTGCATGGCGAGGCCGTGGCATGGGGCATGATCGCGGCGCTCTATCTTGCGCGCAAGCGTGGAACGATTACCGGCAGCCAGTTTGAACGGCTGGAAAGCTTGATCCATTTGTATGGTCCTCTGCCGCCGCTGACAGTCAAGGTAAAGAAGGTCGTGGCCGCGACCCGCGGGGATAAGAAGAATGTCGGCGGGGTGCGGAGATTTGTGTTGCCGATCGGCATCGGCGACGCAGGCGTGGTGGAAGACGTGACGCCAGCGGAACTTGAAGCGGCAGTCGGATATATGCTGGCACGCGCTGCAGAAAAATCGGCGAGTCAGCCGCGTTCAGCGGTAAAGATTTGAGGGCTCGATGAGCGTTACGGGAGCCAAACCGGCCGGTGTGGTGGACGAAGCGCAAGCCGCGCGCGCCGTGCAGCAGATGTTCGACTCGATTGCGCCGCGCTACGACCTGCTGAATCACGTGCTCTCTGCCAGCGTGGATCGCCTGTGGTGGTGGCAGACTGCGCGCAAGTTTCGAACGATTTTGGGAGATCCCGATTCGGCGGTGCTGGACATCTGCTGCGGCACCGGGCACATGACGCGTGCGTTGCTCAAGGGCCGTCCGCGCGGCGCGCGTCCAATTCTCGCAGCCGACTTTGCGCGAGAGATGCTGACCCGGGGCGCGCGCAGATTTGCCGCGCGCAAGCCGGGCGAACCGTGCGCGATTGCGCTTGAGGCGGACGCGCTCCATTTGCCGCTACGGCCTGCTTCGCTGGACCTGATTGTGACCGCATTCGGATTTCGGAATCTCGCAAATTATGAAGCCGGCCTCAGAGAATTTGCGCGGGCGCTGAAGCCCGGTGGACAATTGGGAATTCTGGATTTCGCCGAGCCGGGAGGGTTATTCGGCAAAGCCTATTCCGTCTATTTTCGGCGGGTTCTACCCGCGATTGGCCGCATGATCAGCGGTCCGGGAGCCGCGGGAACGGCCGGCCCTTACAGCTATTTGCCCGCGTCGGTGGCAAAGTTTCCTCCGCCGGCGGAGATGCTGGAGTTGATGCGAACCACTGGATACGTGAACTGCGCATGGCAGCCCTACACGTTCGGCATTGCGGGGTTGTACACGGGCGTGCGCAGCAATGCAGGTTGAGAGGCGAATGACGACGGCCGCTCAAAAATCGCTGGCGACAAGCACGGCGGGTTTCTCCGCCGCGAAGAAGCGCGTGGCGCTGCACTCCATGATTGCGGCGGCTGCCATGACGCTGTTGAAGCTGGCTGCCGGCTTGGTATCAGGATCCCTGGGCGTGCTGTCGGATGCTGCGCACTCGGCACTCGACCTGGTGGGCGTAACGCTCACGTTTTTTTCCGTGCGCGTGAGCGACAAGCCCGCGGACGAAGACCACACCTATGGCCACGGAAAATTCGAAAACCTCTCGGCGTTCGCCGAAGCCGGTCTGATGGCCATCAGTTGCGCGTGGATAATCTGGGAGGCGATGCTGCGGATCGTTGGCCACAAAGTGGTGCTGCACCACTCGCTGTGGCCGGCGCTGGTGCTGCTCACTTCGATCGCCGTGGATTATTGGCGGTCACGCAATCTGCGAGCCGTCGCTGAGCGCACCGGGAGTCCCGCGCTGGCCACTGACGCGTTTCATTTTGCTTCAGACATCTGGTCGACCGTAGCAGTGCTTGCAGGCCTGGGCGCAAGCTGGATCGGCATGCGGCAAGGCATCGGCTGGCTGCGCTATGCCGACCCGTTTGCGGCCGTGGTGGTTTCGCTCATGATTCTGCGCATGACCTTGCACCTGGGCCGCGAGACCGTGGCGGTGCTCATGGATGAGGTTCCAGTGGAGACGCGGCAGCGGCTGGTAGATGAAGTTGGCAAAGTCGAAGGAGTGCTGGCCGTGGAGCAGGCGCGCGTGCGGCGCGCAGGAGCCAGTTATTTTGCCGACCTGACGCTGGCGCTGCCGCGCCAGAATACCTTTGAGCACACCGGCGAATTGGTGCGCGCCGCAACGGAGGCCGCGCATCGGGCCCTGCCACAAGCAGACGTTGTCATCCACACTGTGCCGCGCGAATCAAGGGCGGAGAGCATCTTCGATCGGGTGCGCGCCGTGGCTGCTCGCAACAATGTAAATGTGCATGAGCTCAGCGTGCAGTCGCATCATGGACGGCTGCGCGTGGAGCAGCACTTGGAACTGGACGAGAACATGACCCTCTTGACGGCGCATGGGTTTGTGACCGCCATGGAAGCGGAGATTCTGCGCGAGACGCCGGAGATCGACTCCGTGCTGACGCATATCGAGAGCGAGCCCGCCACTATTGAGCAGCCCGAGGAGATTGTCGAAGTGGATCGCAAGATCGAGTACGCGCTGCGGAAGACGGCGCGGATGTTCGCCGAGATCAAGGATGTGCATGAAATCGTGGTTGGGCGCACAGTCGATCACATTTCGCTCACGTGCCACTGCACCCTGCCCGATGAGCTGCCCATGCTGCGCGTGCACGAGGTGATTACGGCACTCGAAGACCGTTTCAAGCTGGAGTGTCCGGAAGTGTACCGGGTGACGATTCATCCCGAGCCGGCGACGGATAATCTACGGTAGAAACGTGAGAAAGGTATTAAGCCAATGATTGCGCACAGCGAATGGAAACACGACAGCATTTTCGAAGGCATCGCCGAGAACGGCAACACGATTCTGCTTGACGCGGACTCCGCGCACAAGCACGGGCCCAGCCCCATGGAAGCGGTGCTGATGGCATTGTGCGGGTGCACCAGCGTCGACGTGGTTTCGATTCTCAAGAAAAAGCGCCAGGCGCTCACCGGGCTGCACGTGTCAGCTACGGCGGAGCAATCGGCAACGCCGCCGCGGGTATTCACGAAGATCAAACTCACCTACGCGGTAAGCGGGAAGTTGAGCCGCAGAGCAGTTGAGGATGCAGTGTCATTATCGAAGAACACCTACTGCTCGGTGTCGAAGATGCTGGAGAAGTCAGCCGCAATCGATTACGAAATTGTGTTTGTGGATGGTGAGCACGAGCCATGAAAACGCGCGTGGTGAACTTCTTTCAAATCGCCTCGCTGGTGATGCTGCTGGTTGCCGTGGCTCTTCTCTCGGCTATCGCGACCATGCACTTCGCCATTCATGGCGCCGAGGTCCAGGTTCCCGCGCTCGCCGGCATGACGGTGGCCGATGCGCGCAGCCAAACGGCCGGCCTGGGGTTGAATCTGGCCGTCGATAACCGCTACTACTCCGGCGACGTGGCCGCTGGACATATTCTCACCCAGTCGCCGCCGGCAGGAACGGTGGTGCGACGCGAGTGGCGCGTGCGCGTGGCCGAGAGCCTGGGCCCGCAAAAGGTGGACGTACCGGATACGGTGGGCAAGGACGAGCGGGTAGCCGCGCTCAGCCTGCGGCGCGTGGGCCTTGAGGTTGGCGCCACCGTTCAACTGCCGTGGGGCAAGGCAGCGGAGGGCACGGTGCTGGCGCAGGACCCGCCCGCCCATGCCCAAGGCATTTCACGGCCTACCGTGAACCTGCTGGTGGCTGCGCCAAACGACCAGGCAGCTGACGGCTTTGTGATGCCAGACCTGGTTGGTTTGCCGGTGGTGACTGCACAGGCGCTGTTGGCCAGAGTGGGTATCGAGTCGCCGGATCCAACGTACGTCGCCTCGCCGATAGTGCCGGTGGGCAGCGGAGACGCGCCATTGAAACCGCCGGTGAAGCCGGGATCGGTAATTGCCCAGACGCCAGCAGCTGGTTCGCGCGTGTTTCAAAATGCGCCCGTCAAGCTGACTGTGGCGCAGTAAGGAAAAAAGGAACCAGGGACTAGGGACTAGGGACTGGGTTTGGACACAAATCTTATGGGGAGTTGCGGCTGGCACCGAAATAGGCCTTCAGGCGGCCCAGCCGCAGTTCTGTGCAGCGCGTGTCAAGCGGCGATGATGGACGACATCAGCTCTTCAAGCCGGTCGTAGCTCATCGCCATGCCGCGATCCATCCCGGACTTGAGAGCAGCGTCACGGACTTCAGTCGACTGGTAAAGAACGGTGATGGTCATTCGCGTCGCATCGCCCTCTTCGACGAAGGTTGTTGTGTCGAGGGCTTCACTGGAATGCCAGGACGGGTTCTCTGTGGCGACCAGCAGCTTTGGCGACACGATCTCGCGAAAGACGCCTTCCAGTCCCATCTCTCTACCATCGCTGTCGTTCTGCCAGACATAACGGTAGGCACCGCCGACTTTCAGGTCGATCTCGCAAACGGGCATGGACCAGCCCGGTGGCCCGAGCAGCCAGCGCTTGACTAACTCCGGCTTGGTGAAGGCTTCGAAAACCAGGGCGCGCGGTGCATCGAAAACTCGCGTGACCTGGATCTCGCGATCGCTGGGCGTGGACATTTTGAAG
>JBEKFD010000171.1:0-10401 GCA_050013495.1 Occallatibacter sp.
ACGATGATGCGGTCCGCCAGCAGCACCGCTTCTTCAATGTTGTGCGTCACCAGGAAGATGGCCTTGGTGGGCATGGCCTTGTTGGCCCACAGTTCCAGAAGTTCCGAGCGCAGGTTCTCGGCGGTGAGCACGTCGAGCGCGGAGAAAGGCTCATCCATGAAGAGAACTTCCGGCTCAACCACCAGGGCGCGAGCAAACCCCACGCGTTGCCGCATTCCGCCCGACAATTCTTTCGGATAGGCGGCCTCAAAGCCGTCCAGGCCTACCGTGTCCAGCATCTTCATGCTGCGTTCACGGCGCTCCTCCGGAGCGACACCGCGGGCCTGCAAGGGGGCCTCGACGTTTTCAAGCACGGTGAGCCAGGGAAACAGGGCGAAGCTTTGAAAGACAATGGAGACATTGATTTCAGCGCCGGCGATGGGTTTCTCATGCCAGTAGACCTGGCCTGCTGAGGGCGTAGAAAGCCCAGTCAGCATGCGCAGCATGGTGGATTTGCCCGAACCCGAAGGGCCGAGCAGGGCTAAAATCTCTCCGGGAACCACCGACAGATCGGTGGCGGAGATAACCTGGATGCGATTCTGGCTGGGCTGCGCGTAATACTTCTCGATCTTTTCGGCGCGAATAATCGGTTCCACGGCCGATGGCCCAGGGTTCGTCGAGGGCGGGGTCTGGCTTCCGGTCTCCTGCATGCATGGTTCTCCGCTGAATGGTCCGCCCTTCAGCCCTGGCGGCCGGTTGTTGTTGCAAGTCTATGTATTGCTGTTTGCGCCCAGATGAATCGTGCTCTGCCTGCAGCATTTCCCGGCTGACAGAGAGGGCGGGTTTTGGCCAAATCGAAGAGAGCGAGTGTCAGCAAGCAGGCCGGGCTGCCTCGGAGTATCAAACAGAGCGTATCATTGAGGAAGACGTGTTGCCAGCCATACGGATATGATGAGTCGATCCGGCACGGCGAGACTGCCGGAATCAGCCCATGCACGTCATCTACTTCCCCAAGGATGCGTCCAGAAGATTATGCAGGAAAACTCTGCCAAACCAAAGGTTCTGGTTGCCGACGACGAACGAGTGATCGCCGACACGCTGGCCATGATTCTCAACCAGAGCGGCTTTGAGTCCCGCGCCGTCTACTCCGGCGAACGGGCGCTTGAGTTGGCCACATCTTTTGTGCCGGACATGATGATCTCCGACGTCATCATGGCCGATCTGAACGGAATCGACACCGCCATCCAGATGCGCGCCTTGCTTCCAAAGATCAAGATTCTGCTTTTCTCCGGACAAGCTGCCACAGCCGATCTGCTGGAAAAGGCGCGTGCCCAAGGCTATGAGTTTGAGATTCTGGCCAAGCCCGTGCACCCGCAGGATCTGCTGACCAAGCTGCGTGGATGAATCAAAAACAACGGAAATATGTACTTTGCGCGACCGGGTCCAAATGAGCACAATAAGGATGTAACCTGTTTCCATGCCGAATGAACTCACAGCGGGCTCAAGAGCGGTTCCGTCCCCGAGGCGCCGCGCCGCTGAGGCTGCTAGGTCGACAGTAGATTCCAATGTGCTTACACCCCCCATCCCGACGGGTAAACCGTCATCGTTACTCGATACGCGGGTGATCTATTGCGGAGACAATCTGGATCAACTGAAGAAGTTGCCGGATGCCTGCATCGACCTTATCTACATTGATCCTCCTTTCAACTCCAACCGGACCTACGAGATCTTTTGGGGAGAGACGAAGGAGAAACGCTCCTTTGAAGATCGACATGAGTCTACGCGGGCGTACATCGAGTTCATGCGGCCACGTTGCGTGGAACTGGCGCGGGTTCTGAGGAAGACCGGCAGCTTTTACTATCATGCGGATTGGCACGCCAGCCATTACGTGAAGGTGATGCTCGATCAGATTTTTGGAGAGAACAACTTTCAGACGGAGATCATCTGGCATCGGTCGCTTGCAAAAGGACTGGCGTTTAAGAGCCTTCCCAACAACCACGACACTCTCTTTCTTTACGGCGGCGGCGGAGAAACCATATTCAACCGGCCATACAATCCTTACGATCTAGAAAATCTGGATGCCAAGACCGCCGGCAAGTATTCGCATCGCGACTCCGATGGCCGTCTGTATCAGTTGTGCGATCTGACGAATCCAAATCCAGACAGGCCTAACCTGACGTATGAATTCCTGGGGCACAAAAAGGTCTGGCGATGGACCAAACAGCGCATGCAGGAGGGTTACGAAACCGGGATTGTTGTGCAGCCGAGCCCCGGAGCGGTGCCACGCATGAAGCGGTACCTCGACGAACAAGAAGGCCGACCCATCGACACGGTTTGGACGGACATTCCGCCGATTAACTCGCAAGCCAGGGAGCGCCTGGGCTATCCAACGCAGAAACCGCTGAAGTTGCTGGAACGCATAATAGAGATCTCATCCGAGCAAAATGACATTGTCCTCGATGCCTTTTGCGGTTGCGGAACCACGCTGGTTGCCGCGCAGAATCTTAGCCGCCAATGGATTGGAATCGATATTTCACCGACCGCTTGCCGGGTAATGGCCAAGCGGCTGCGGGACGTTTGCAAGTTGCGCGAGGACGAGAAGTATTGGCTCAACCGAAGAGGGTTTGTGGTGCGCGACCTCCCCTGGACCGAAAAACAGCTCAGGGCAATTCCGGCATTCGAATTCGAGAACTGGGCGGTCATCGCATTGGGCGGCATTCCTAACAAGACGCAGGTGGGCGATATGGGAATCGACGGGCGAATTTACCCCATTGGTTCCGAGCCGGCTGCTACAGGGAAGGAAGCAGGACAGCTTGACTTTATGGACGACTGGTATCCAATCCAGGTAAAGCAAGTGGACAAGGTCGGACGCCCCGACATCGATAGTTTTGAAGCGGCCATGATTCGGACGAGACGTAAAAAAGGGTTCTTCGTTGGCTTTGACTTCAGCAGCGACGCTCTGCGAGAGATCGGCCAGTTCTTCATTCGTGAGCACATCACGATTGTTCCGCTGACCGTTCGCGAGATTGTGGATGAGACCATTGCCCAAAAGCTCGGCTGATAAATGACAGAGTCCCACCAGATTCCGTCCGTGCATTCAGTGGATACTTCTGGAAAAAACAAATTCTTCATAAGGCGGACTAAAGTTCCCTTCGGCCTTCCATGGCGCGGGCCATGGTCACCTCGTCGGCGTACTCAATGTCGCTGCCGGCCGGGACGCCCGTTGCTATTCGCGTGATCTTGAGCGAAGGGCTGCGTAACGCACTAGCCAGCCAGTTGGCCGTAGCTTCGCCCTCGAGCGTGGGGCTGGTGGCCAGGATGACTTCGTCCACTTCGCCACGCTCGACGCGGGCGATCAGCGTACCGGTGCGCAACTGGTCCGGGCCTACGCCGTGCAGTGGCGAGAGCGTTCCGTGCAGCACATGGTAGACGCCTTGATAGCCTCCTTGCTGGCCCTTGGCGCGCTCGACGGCGGCAATGCTGGTGGGCTCTTCGACCACGCAGACCAAGCGCTGATTGCGGGTGGGGCTGGCGCAGTAGGCGCAGGGATCGACATCGGTAACGTTATTGCAGATGGAGCACAGGCGCAGCGCCGCCTTGAGTCCGCGTACGGCCTCGGCCAGGGCTGCGGCATCCTCGTCTGTAGAGCGCAGAATGTGGAAGGCGAAGCGCTGGGCGCTCTTGGTGCCCACGCCGGGCAGCTTCTTCAACTCTTCAATGAGCCGGGCCATGGGCTCGGCGTAGCGTGACACGTTCTTGCCTCCTGAAAAACCTCCGCGGTTGTTGCTATGAAAGGGCACGGCTTCAGCCGTGCCGGCAGCCGCGCCTATCGGAGTCCAGGGCTTTAGCCCCGGACGGAATCAGCTCATCCCCGGTATTTTGAGCCCGCCGAGCATGCCCTGCACATTGGACTTGATTGCGTCGTCCGCCTTGCGGCCGGCTTCATTCACGGCCGCGACCACCAGGTCTTCCAGCATCTCCACATCGGGGTTGGCTCCGCTCAGGCCCACCACCGCAGCCGGGTCAATTCGGATTTTGAGGAGCTGCTTCTTGCCGTTCATGGTCGCGGCAATGGCTCCGCCGCCGCTGCTCCCCTCCACCACCGTCTCGCTCAGCTTGCGCTGGATCTCTTCCTGCATCTGGTTAGCCTGGGCGAGCATTTCCGGGATCTTGAGCGGATTGATCATGGTGTGTATACCTCAATGAAAACGCACATCTACTTTTGCCGCAGATCGACGACGCTGCGGACTTCGGCTTTGAAGATTTCTTTGGCCCGCTGAACTATCGGGTTGGAAAGAGCCGCCTCCTGAATGCTGCCGGACATCGGCACCGCGGAGATCGCCGGAGCGGACGATGCAGCGCCTTCCCCCGGCACGATCAGAAAGCGAGTGGGCGCAGCCAGCCGCTGCAATTCCTGCCGGATCAATTTTTCGGCGGCCGCGTTGATGGTGAGAGCCAACATCTTCTTGCCCACGCCGGGCACTTCGATGCGAAGACTCGTGGCTTCGAGCGTCCATGCGCCTGTGCCGAGCAACTGCGCGGCTGAATCATGCCCGGCCTCGGCCAGAGCCGTGCCGATCGCAAGACGAACATCATCCACAGTAGGCGCGCCAATCGGTTGTGGGCGCGCTTCCGTACTTTCCGCCGGAGGCTCTTCCGTCAAAGTGGCGACAGAACCATGATTGGCGGCGAGTTCGCCCTCGGTCGCCGAAGCGACCATGCGCCCAATGGAGACGGATTGCGCATCAAGAGCGGTGTCTGCCTTGGAGATGGGCGGCGGCGAGGCGGCTGGCGCGGTCGCATTCCAACTGGCGCTCGCTGACGCGAACGGGGAGATCGAGGTTGCCTTCGGCAGCGCCTGCGTTGCCGCAGACGCCGCTTGCGGGGCACGAGAGGGTGGTGCGAACGAGCGCGGAGCGGGGCTTGACGCGGTCGAGCGAACGCCCGATCCACCAGCCGCGCCGCTGAGCAATTCCTCCAGCGGCAGCAGGCGCTGCGCATGGATCAGCTTGAGCAGGCCCAGTTCCAGGTGGAAGCGCTGCTCCTGCCGGTAGTTCAGATCGTCGAAGGTGCGCAGGACGATTTGCAGGTTGCGCGTCAGCTCTTCCTCCGTGAACAAAATCGCGGTGCGGACTGCACGGGCGCGCTCATCGCCGGAAATTTGCAGCAGCTCCGTCTGTTCGCCGCCCAGCTTTGCCATGAGCGCGTTGCGCAGGTAGCGAACCATCTGCCGCGCCAGCGATGAAGGGCTGTGCCCCGCATTGACCATCAGGTTCAGCTGCTCCATCAGCTCGGCGCTCTGCCCGGCGGCTACGGCCTCCAGCAGACGCTCAAACACAGCATTGGGCACCGAGCCCATCAACTCGCGAATCTGCACGGAGGAGAGCACGGTGCGGCCAGCCTCGACCGGGGCGGACGCGATGGCCTGGTCCATAATCGACAACGCGTCTCTCATTGACCCGTCGCCTGCCTCGGCCAGCAGGGCAAGAGCCGCATCTTCCGCTTCGACTTCTTCCTGCGTTGCGATCATGCGCAACTGCGCCAGGATGTCGTCGAACTTGACGGCGTGAAAGCTGAAATGCTGGCAGCGCGAGCGGATAGTCTGAGGAATGTTTTCGGGCTCCGTCGTGGCCATCATGAAGATCACGTGCGCGGGCGGCTCTTCGAGCGTTTTGAGCAGCGCGTTGAAGGCGGCCTCGGTAATCTGGTGCGCTTCGTCGAGAATGTAAATCTTGTAACGGTCGCGCGAGGGCGCATAGCGGGCTGCTTCGCGCAGCTCCCGAATCTCGTCGATGCCACGGTTGGTGGCGGCGTCAATCTCGATCACGTCGACGGCGTTGCCCTGGCGAATTTCGATGCATGAGTCGCAGACGCCGCATGGCTCGGGGGTGGGCCTGGCTTCCGTACCGATCTCGGTCCGGCAGTTGAGCGCCTGCGCTACGATGCGGGCAATGGTGGTTTTGCCAATGCCGCGATGTCCGGAGAAGATATACCCGTGGGCGATGCGATTCTGCGCCAGCGCGTTCATCAGGGTACGGGTAACGTGCTCCTGGCCGGCCACGTCGGCAAAGCGCTGCGGACGGTATTTGCGGGCCAGAACCTGGTAACCCATGGGCGTTTGTGCTCCTCCATGACCTTTAGAATTACGAAACGGCCGTGGGAATCTCTGACTACTTCAGAGTTTGCTCGTTTTGAAAGGGCACGACTTCAGTCGTGCCGCTGGCTGCTCCGAATTTGCGGGGCTTTAGCCCCTGAGGGAACTGTCAACGGAGGATCATCCGGCCGCTGCCATCATCCGTGACTTCCCAGCGTCGATTGTATCGTTCCGGGGTGGTTCGAGGCGGAATGCCGCGCCTGTGGAGAAATGCATCGCGTGGCCCGGGCTTGAATCACTCCGGCAGAGCTGCACGGCGGCGCTCCAGAAATCGCCGCACCGCCGGATCGCGCTCCAGTCCGATGGCAATCTCGTTGGCGCCACGAGCCTCCGCGATTGCGCCCGTTCGTGCCAGCAATTCGCTGCGCGCCGCCCAGAAAGGCTGGTACTCGGTGAGCCGCAGGTCGGCGGATTGATCGGGCATGGCATCAAGGCCGGCCGCTGCCCCATCGACTTCCGCAATAGCCAGGGCGCGATTGATGAGTACCACCGGCGAGCCGGTCAACATGAACAGCGCGTCGTAGAGTTCTGCCACGTGAGACCAGTTCGCCGCTCCGTTGCGGCATCGGTCCACGTGGGCCGACTGCACGGCCGCCTCCAGTTGAAACCTGCCGATGCGGCCCATTTGACCGGCACGATGCAGCAGCGATTCCGCCTCGGCAATCTGCGCATCGTCCCATAGTCGCTGGTCCTGATCGGCCAACTGGACGAACTCGCCCTCCGCGCTGCGCCGGGCGCGACGCCTCGCTTCGGCGTGAAGCATCAAGGCGAGCAGACCGAGCGCTTCCGGGTCATCCGGCAACAGCGCGACCACCAGCCGGGATAGAAAGAGGGCTTCCTCGGTAAGATCGCGGCGCGCTGCATCGGCCCTTGCGGGATCGGTCCAGCCCTCTGAGAATGCCGCGTAAATGGCGTTGAGAACTGTGTCGAGGCGATCGGGAAGCTCCTCGCGCCCTGGAACGCGGAAAGGAATGGCGGCCTTGCGAATTTTCTCCTTGGCGCGGACAAGCCGTTTGCCCATGGCCGCTGGGGAAGCAAGAAAAGCAGACGCGATTTTTTTGGCATCGAGTCCCAGGACCGCCTGCAGGATCAAAGGCGCGCGCGTAGCCGCGTCAATGGAGGGGTGGGCGCAGGCAAACATCATGGCCAGACGTTCATCTGGAATCTCACTTTGTGTGGGCGCGCCCAACGCGGCTTCGATCAGTTCCAGTTCGTCCGGCGAAGACCGGTGGCGTTGCGAGGCGCGAAACATGTCGACGGTCTTGCGCCGCGCAACGGTGAGCAGCCACGCTTCAGGATTGCGCGGGCATCCGTTGCGCGGCCAATCGGTGAGCGCCGCCGCGAACGCTTCTGACAGCGCGTCTTCGGCAGCGGCAACATCGCGTGTGCGCGCGGCCAGAAAGGCGACCAGCTTGCCATAGCTTCGGCGCGCAACCGCGTCTGCCGTGGCGCGCGCCTGCTCGACGCCTTCCCAGGTGCTCATGCAATCAGGCCCCCGCGTTCGTGGGATTGCCCATATCCCAAACCGGCCGCACTTCAATGATGCCGTGGTGGGCGCCGGGGCAGCGAGCCGCCCAAGCGAGAGCTGCATCGAGATCGGGCGCGTCGATGAGGTAGTAGCCGCCGAGCTGTTCTTTCGAGTCCGCGTAGGGACCGTCGAGCACCTGTGTCTTGCCCTCGACGACGCGCACCGTGGTGGCCGTGGCCACGGGCTGCAGGCGGTTGGACCCTTTGAATGCGCCGGCTTTGTTCAGTGCTTCGGTATAGGCCATGTAGGCCGCCATTCCTTGCTGTTGCTGTTCCGGCGTCATGTGCATGAACCCTGCTTCTTCGGCATGGAGCAAGAGAAGATATTGCATGTGAATCCTCCTGGTTGGTTGAGTGCGGCCACCATGGTCCGCTATTCAGGTGACGTTTGCATCGGAGCCATTTGGACAGGAGGCCGCGAATTTTTATTCGCACCGCATAATGCCGGTTCCAGAAGCTTCCGCCGTTCAGAGTTTAATTTGTGGATTTCATCTGCCGGAAGCGCGAACTCATTTGCTCAATGCGTAGCCGATGAGCCGTTCCATCTTTCCCAGTTTCCCGCAATCGGAATCGCTCGAGGCGAAGTGAGAATGCTCTTCCGCGCTGTAACAGCGGTAGAGGGGTTTGGTGTTCGCTTGCAGCTTTTCGTAGATCCAGCCCGCCGACCGCAGGCGTTTAAAGTTGTATCCCTTGTCCGCTTCGCAGACGCCCTTCTTGTCGAGAAGGTGGTCGGGGTGGCCGGGCAATTGGCTGACGCATTCTTCCAGCTCGACGGAATCCTGATTGGCGTTGGGCGCCGTCATCACGTAGCCCAACTGCGCCACCAGTTTGTAGGCCGAATAATTCCCCGGAACCGGGGCCGTGGTGGTCCAGTGATCGTGTTGCGCGGCGCTGTACCAATGGGTCAGCATCTCGCCCACCTGCGGCTCGCCGGGGGTGCGTGACCAGGAGATGTCGACGGGACGAAAGACGAGGTACCGCTTGACGAAATTCTCCCCGGGGTTCAGATACATATACGCCATCAGCCAATGGTCGCTGAGCTGATTGAGCCCGGTCTTGGCGTCGATCAGGCTGGGATACGACACCAGTTCGAGGCCGTTCTCGCGCGACCAGTCGCCCGGCTCAACCAACATGATCGGCTGTGGCAGGAGTGCGGTGAAACTCAGGCGATCAGAGGCTGCCTGAATGCCCAGGCCGCCTTTCACCCAGTCGAGTCCAACGCTCTCCTTGGTGGTGGTCCAGTAGGCCAGCGCGCCGCCTTTAATCGGACTTGACTTGCCGCCCACGCCCGGCTCCGTCCAGCCTCCGTTCAAGTACCTCTTCCACTTGCCTGGCCCCGGATCGGAGATGGGCGCGCGCGCCACAAAACCGTATCCTCCGTCCCAGGAATGTCCGCCGTTGTGCAGGCAATAGGCGTAGTCGTACCCGTCCTGGCCGCGCACCACCGTGGGGCAACTGTCGCCTGTTTCCTTGCCCGCGGCGGGTGGATCGGTGCCAACGATGATCGGCCCTTTGATCTTCCAGGTGAGTCCGTAGTCGGTGGACGTGGCGATGGTCATGGAGGCGTGGGTCTGGCCGCCTTTCGCGTAGTCGCACGCGGTTTCATTGTGTACCCAGCCGAAAAGAGTCTTTCCTTCCAGCTCGACGTGCTGGATCCATTGCCCGCAGCTGTCGGGACTGCCGGCCGGTCCCGGCTTCAACACCGTCGCAGCCGGGCCGCCCATGTCGTAGGGGTGTTTGCCGTCGATGGCAAAAGTGGTTCCGGCGGCGGTGAAGCCGCGAAAGAGGCCGCTGGGAAGCTGAATCTCAGTGAACCAGTTGTCGGCAATGTTCGGGGCCGGCCCGCGCGCCAGCAGCGGAGTGCCGACCCGGATCTTCATCGAATCGGTCGAATTGCTCGGGCCGGGAGGGGGATCGTCACTGGACGTAGACTCCTGGCCCAGAGGCGCCATGGCCTCGCGGCCGCTCTCGGTCAGCTCGCCACAGCGGTAAACGCTGTCCTTGTCCACGGTCTTGGACCATGGATCCGAATCCCATGTGAACAGCATGGCGCCAACCAGGCGGCCTTGCGCGGCGGCCTTGGCAAAGTCCGCGCGCATCTGCCGAACCAATTGAGTGCGGCTTGCATCGTTCGTCGGGCAGGAGACGTCATTGTTCGGAAAGCCCCATTCGGTAATCCAGCAGGGCTTGCCGTCCTTGCTTCCGGAGGCCCGGCATTCGGCCATGGTCACGTTGTTGAAATCGGCCGTTCGTTTGGCGTCCGCCGCGGGATTTCCCGGCTGCGTTGAGGATGGATAGGTGTGGATGGCATAGGCGTCAACCAGGGAATCAAGGCCGTTTGCGCGCATGAACGCAAGCGTGGCCGGGAGGCTGACCTTGTCTTCCTTCTTGTTGTTCCACGCACGATCGCCATCGGCGGCATTGACCAGGCCCGCGGTAAGAATAGGTGCGTTGCGATTCAGCCTGGAATGATCGCGGACATCCTTGAGCACCGCCAGGATTTTCAAGTATCGCAAGAACCCCTTGGCCACCTGTTTGGCTTCCGGATCGTGAGAAAGATCGTTAAGGTCAAAGACCTTGCCTTCGCCAGGCAGGGGAAACTCCGGATTGAAAGCAGCCCAGTTGATCTCGTTGCCGAGTTCGAGGGCGGTGAGGACAATGTTGTTGGCTTCGAGTTTGTCGACGAGGGCTTGAAAATAAGCCCTGGATAGCTCAGGGTCGGCGTAGGACAGCGGAGCGCC
>JBEKFD010000172.1:0-10401 GCA_050013495.1 Occallatibacter sp.
CGCAAACGATGAATTTGGAATCGGAAGTTGCAAAGTCGAGCGTCAAATGTTGCAGGACGAGGTCGCGCGCAGCTCGACAAACTTTGCGAGCATTCCTTTATCGCGCTGCTTGATGAGCTTGTCGAGATCCGGTTGCCGATCCTTTGGACTCGCCTTCAATAGGACTTCATAGACATGCAGGACGCCTTCAACCCCGGCTTGAATTTCGCCGAGCTTATCGGTCTGACCATCGGAATTCTCCAATAAATATGCGGTCTGCGCGAATACCATCGCATTGAAGAGGGTCTGCCCGTCCTTCGATCCGGCTTTCGTCAGCTTGAAGAAGCCGGTGCATAGATCGAGACGAATGTCGGGAACCGCCATGGTCCATTTCACGACCCACTGAATCTCCGGAGTAAGATCCGGGTTCAATGGATCGGCCTGGAAGCGATGAATGTATTCGAGCGCCTGCTTGCGTTCGGCCGGAGTGGAGGGGCCACGATCGGCGGCGGATGCGGTGAAGGGGAGGAACAAAAGAAAAATGCCAAGGAAACGCAGAAGCATGAGCTGGGACCTCATCGGCGACGTTAGCATTCGATGATGTTCAAGGCAAGACCGGCCAGGCTGGTCTCCTTGTAGCGCGATTGCATGTCCAGCCCGGTGAGGTACATGGTGCGAATGACCTGATCGAGCGAGACCTTGTGCGCCTCTGACTCATTGAGCGCGAGGCGCGATGCCTGCACAGCCTTGGCCGCGCCCATGGCGTTGCGTTCGATGCACGGTATCTGCACCAGGCCGCCGATGGGGTCGCAGGTCATGCCCAGGTTATGTTCCATCGCGATCTCAGCGGCGTGCTCCACCTGCCCATTGGTGCCGCCAAGCGCGGCGGTCAGTCCACCCGCAGCCATGGAGCAGGCAACACCCACTTCACCCTGGCAGCCGACTTCCGCGCCGCTGATGGAAGCGTTCTCCTTATAAAGGATGCCGATGGCCGCCGAAGTGAGGAAGTAGCGCAGAATGCCTTCGTGGTCCGATTCGGAAATAAAACGCGAGTAGTACTGCGCCACCGCGGGTACCACGCCGGCTGCGCCATTGGTGGGCGCGGTGACCACGCGTCCGCCGGCGGCGTTCTCTTCATTCACGGCCATCGCATATACGGTGACCCAGTCGAGCGGAGCCAGCGGATCTCCTCGCAAGCCGGTGGATTCTTTCTCGTGAAGCCGCGCGGCCAGGCGATGCGCGCGCCGGCGCACCTCCAACCCGCCGGGAAGAATGCCTTCCGTCGCAATGCCACGCTGAATGCAGTCCTGCATGGCGCCCCAGATGCGCTCGATACCTTCGCGCACCACTTCCACCGGCGCGCGTTCCGAATCGGGAGCGGCAAACCGCAGCAGCGCACACTCGTTCTCAAGCATGAGCTGGCTGATGGACAGCTCATTGGCATGCGCCGTGGCCAGCAACTCGGCGGCACTGTGAAAAGGAAACGGAATGGGAGCCTGCGGCTTCCCCGCCGACGCGTCAACGCCGTCCTCGATGATGAAGCCGCCGCCGATGGAGAAGAATGTGCGTTGATCGACGATCGTTCCGGCCGCGTCGAAGGCCGTCAGGCGCAGTCCGTTGGGATGTTGAGTCTGAGCGCCGAGAGGAAACATCTGGGCGCGATTGAAAATCAAATCGCCGGCCTCATCGAACGCGATCGCATGCGTCCCGGCGAGAGCAAGCTGATGCGCGGCGCGGATACCGGCGACCGTTGATGCAATGGCCGCGGGATCGATGGTGGCCGGCTCATTGCCGGAAAGGCCGAGCAAGACCGCGCAATCTGTCGCGTGGCCCAGGCCGGTAAGGGCGAGCGAGCCGTAGAGCTCTGCCTCAACGCGCGTGACGCCTTCGAGCAAGCTGCGGGCCGCAAGATCGCGCGCAAAGCGGCAGGCTGCGCGCATGGGGCCCATGGTATGCGAACTGGACGGGCCGACGCCGATTTTGTAGAGGTCGAACAGGCTCGTGGTCACAGATGAGATTGTACCCCTCTGAGAGAGATTGGAAATGGAAGCCGGGATTCAATCGACGAGGCGACCGCCGCACCCGTGCTATTGCCAACGGAGAAACATCCAGGCAGCGGTGCCACCGAAGCCAACGAGCAAGAGCGTAATGCCGACGCGCCATTGTCTGCGCAGCTTCCCATTGGCGAGGAGCCGGCGATACTCATCGAGGATTTCCCACGTCCGGTGGCGCAAGAACAACATTTCTGAGAATCGCTCGCCCTTCGGACGGTTCCGATCCACCTCTTCGATCATTCGCCAGATCGCGGTATTCCCCAGGAGGCCTCCGGCCATCCCGACGCAGAAAAATGCAACGCCAATCAGGAATCGAATCGTCATTCCGAACCTATCTCCGCCGAATTCTTGGACTACACTATAACAAAGCAAAAGGCAGGGCAGAGTTCAGCTCGGGCCAAGGCGTTCTGCCAATGGCAGACCTCCAGTTTTCCGCAGTCCCTTTTCCCGCAATTCTGCGAGGTTCCGTCACTTCGCCTCCATGCTCTTCAAATGCCTCAGCGCCGCCGTATACGGCATCGATGCCAACCTCATCGATGTGGAGGTGGACTATAGCGGCGCGGTTATGGAGAAAGATGTATTCCACACCGTAGGCCTTCCGGACGCCGCGGTGCGAGAGAGCCGCGACCGGGTGCGCGCGGCCATTAAGAACTCCGGCTACCTGATACCGCCAACGTTCATCACCATCAACCTGGCGCCCGCCGACATGAAGAAAGAAGGCGCGGGCTTCGACCTGCCCATCGCCGTCGGCATCCTGGGCACATATGGCGCGCTTCGCGTGGACAACGTCAGCCGCTTCCTCATAGTGGGCGAGTTGGGTCTGGACGGAAGCGTGCGCCCCGTTCCGGGAATGCTGCCGATTGCGATATTAGCGCGCGAGAAAGGCATTCCAAACCTGATTCTGCCCGCAGCTAACGCAGCCGAAGCCGCGGTGGTTGAAGGCGTGAATGTTTATCCGGTCTCGTCGCTGCTGGATGTCCTGGAACTCTTGAACACTTCGGTCGTTGGTTCAATTCAGCGCGAGCCGTATCGGGTTTCGACCGAGGCGCTGCTGGGAGAGTTGCAACACTTTGCCGTTGACTTCAAAGATGTGCGCGGGCAGCAGACCGCCAAGCGCGCGCTCGAAGTGGCCGCGGCGGGCAGCCACAACATTCTCATGATCGGTCCGCCCGGTTCGGGCAAGACCATGCTGGCCAAGCGCCTGCCTTCCATCCTTGCACCGCTCACCTTTGAAGAAGCGCTGGAGACGACAAAGATCCACTCGGTCGCCGGCGTGCTCGATGCGGCAGCCGGCCTGGTCACGCAGCGGCCTTTTCGCTCGCCGCATCACACCATTTCCGACGCGGGCCTGATCGGCGGCGGCATCATCCCGCGCCCCGGCGAAGTTTCGCTTGCCCACAACGGCCTGCTATTTCTCGATGAGCTGCCGGAGTTTCCGCGTAACGTGCTCGAAGTGATGCGCCAGCCGCTCGAAGATCACACGGTTACCATAGCGCGCGCCTCCATGTCGCTCACCTTTCCCGCGCGCTTCATGCTGGCAGCCGCCATGAATCCATGCCCGTGCGGATACTTCAACGACAAGTCGCGCGAGTGCATGTGCACGCCGCCCATGATTCAGCGCTACGTGGCCAAGATCTCCGGGCCGCTGCTCGACCGCATCGATATTCACATCGAAGTTCCCGCCGTGAAGTACAAGGAACTTCGCGGCGGCGCGGCAGCTGAGGGTTCAAGCGAGATTCGCGCGCGAGTAATGACAGCGCGGGAACGCCAGCAAGCGCGCTTCATGAAAGCCGGAGACAAGATTTATGCCAATGCGCAGATGACCACGCGCCAGATTCGCGTCCACTGCGAACTGGGCGCCGACTCCGAACGGTTGCTGGAGCGGGCCATGCAACAGCAAGGGCTGACGGCGCGCGCACACGATCGTATTCTAAAGGTGGCGCGCACCATCGCCGATCTCGACGCCGCCGAGCACCTGACCGTTGCGCATTTGGCCGAAGCCATCCAGTACCGCACGCTGGACCGCAGTTACTGGGCGTGACAAAAGACAGGGAACAGGGATTAGGGATTAGGGATCAGCAAGCGGCATCTGGGCTCCGGTCCGGCGCTGGCTGGTTGACTCGCTGTCTTCTCAGATCTTCTTGTCTCCCCAGCGCGAGACGCTGAACTGTGCGCCGGCAAAGAGAATCAGCCCGGAGACATAGGCCCAGAACAGCAGGCCCACCGACACATAAAACGGACCGTAGAGTGCTTTCAGGTCAAGATGCGGCAGCACCAGCACAAACACCATCTTGGCCAATAGCCATACGATTCCCGTCACAATCGACGTGCGCAGAACCGGCCGCCAGGGAACTTGGCGGTTGGGCAGAATCCAGTAAATGCAAAAGAAGAACAGAATCGCCGCGACCCCGGTAGACAGCGCCAGCCACAGTTCGTTAATGCCCTTGTAGAACAAGTTATCGGTATTGTGGAAGAAGAGGTCGGTCAGCATGCGCTGTTCAACGGCATTCAGCAAAATGCTGATCAACGCCAGCGCCACCATAAGCAAAGCCAGGCCGAACGCCACCGTCTGGTTGAAGAGATAGTTGCGGCTCTTGGTCACTCCCCACGCCTGGTTGAGCGCCACTTCCAGCGGCAGAAAGATCCCGGTGCAGGAGATGAGGATCATGACAAGGGAGAGCGCCTGTACGCCGTGGCGCGGAACCACGGCTTCAAGGCTGTAGGTCAGAAAGCCGGTCTTCGCGGTGGAGGGCAGAAAGTAGTTCACCATGTCGCTCACCACGTTCACCATGGTGGGGGAATGAAAGACGGAACCACAGAGCGTGTAGAGCAGCACAATAAAGGGAATGAAAGAAATGATCGCATTGGCCGCCACGCTGAAGGCGTAAGTATGCACTTCGCTGTCGAGCAGATACGCAATCAAGGCCTTGCCGTCCTTGCGCCAGCGGTACCATTTGGAGCGGGACGCCGGCTCACCGTTGTTCTGTACCGCGAGAGCGCCGGGCTCAGCCGCACCGTTTCTTGCGGGATCCAAAACCTCAACCACTGGATACTCCTTCGTTGCCGCCGCGCGGTCCGTTGCTTCTCTGGGCCTGGGTAGCTAACCGCGCAATGGCAGAATGAGCGCTACTCCAAGCATAGACTCCAGGGGAAGTTCCCGTGAAAACGCGCGTCAGTGCGCCAGCGCGCCGTCCATGATGACGAAAGAGTCAGACGGCATTCATCTCTCATTCATTTTCTTATTGAATCCTTATTCAATTCCTGCCATAACAATCACACGGCCCCGGAAACGGACCGCGAATACTCCACGGAAGGCTATTTGCATTGGAAGTTTTGGATTTGAGGGCGCCAACTCACTCTGAGAATGAATTCGAGCTGCCGCAGTGCACCGGCCCGGTGCGCAACGGCGGCTCGCGGAGTTTTTGGGCTTTCCCAGCAGCACCCCATGCCGGAAAGCGCTGAGCGATGAGTTGACGCAGCCAACAAAATAAGGAGAGTCCCCATGAAAGAGCAAGGCGTGGTGAAGTGGTTCAATGGCGCAAAAGGATTTGGATTCATACAGCGCTCCAGCGGCGAAGATGTATTTGTGCATTTCTCCGCCATCCAGGAGAGCGGATATAAGACTCTGAACGAAGGCGAAGCGGTGGAGTTTGTTTGCCAGCAGGGGCCCAAGGGCCTGAATGCAGCGGAAGTTACACGGGTCGCATAATTCACTCTTTACATTCGTTCCTATCAGAGTGTTGTAACTCCGGCTTCGTCTTCTAGTGAACGAGGCAGGGCGGGTGTTCTGGTTTCCTACCCTTTCGCCGAGAATCCACCGCGGCGGACGAGAGGATGGGGCACGGAGCATTGTTGAGCCCGAATGTTCGCTCATTTACTCCTGTGGGCTCGCCTTGGAGTTTAGTTTGGCTAGCGCCCATTGCGCGGCCGTTCGCAGACCTTCGTCCGCGGCATGAGCCAACTGATCGAGCACCGGGGCAAAGCGTGCCAAGCCGCTGTTGCCCATGGCGACCGCCACATTGCGCCGCAGGCCTTGAAAGCCCGTCCGGCGCACCGGCGATCCATTGAAGAGCTGTTCGAATTGCGCTTCGTCAATCTGCGCAAGCCAGTCGAGCGATGGATTCACCAGTTCGGCGCGCGGTTCCAGTTCCTGATCCACGCCGATCGGGGACTTGCGATTCCACGGGCAAACATCCTGGCAAATATCGCAGCCGAAGACCTGGCGGCCTATCCCTTCCATCAGGCTTGCGTCGATCGGGCCCCGATGCTCGATGGTCAGATACGAGATGCAGCGCGTGGCATCCATCTGATAAGGAGCAATCAGCGCGCCCGTCGGGCATGCGTCCAGGCAGCGGCGGCAAGTCCCGCAGCGATCCGGGACGGTGAGCGGCGGTTGCTCGGGCTGACTCTGAAGCGAGGTTAGGAGTACGGCCAGGAATCCATAGGAACCGAGCTTGGGATGAATCAGGCACGTATTCTTTCCCGTCCAGCCGATGCCGGCAGCCGAGGCCAGCGAGCGTTCAACCACCGGCCCCGTATCCACATAGCCGCGGGCTTCAAATGCGCCAAAGCTCTCACGCATGAGTGCTTCCATCGCCATCAGCCGTTTCTTCAGCACCTTGTGGTAATCGCTTGGCCGGCGCACGCCGTTTGCATCCTTGTGGCTGCTCCATGCGTAGCGCGCAATCCAGCCCGTTCCTTCCTCGGCCGCCTCTATCGAGCGCGGCGCAGCGTTGTTATAATTGGCATAGCAGACAACCGCGGAACGCGCCCAGGGAAACGGGATGCCGACGCGGGACCGCACCAATCGGCCGCTCTCATCCACGCGCCCCAGGTAGCGCATGGTTCCTGTGCAGCCATCGCGCACCCATTGCTCGAACCGTGCTGCGTCGCGTTCTTCCTTCTCATGAGGGAGAGCCACAAGTCCAGCCTCTGCAAAGCCGGCCTCAAGCGCCAAGGCGCGAACCGCCTCGCGCGCGATTGCGGGCGTGCCGTTTGCGGGAATGGGCGAGGAAGAAAGCACGGAACCGGGTGCACTCCTTTTTGCGTAATGGACATTGTGTCCGATTGCGAACGCCGGAAACGAATTTGAACACCCGGCAACGCAAGTATGGGGAGCAGGACAACGCTATCCCCTGTGATTGCAGCATATTCCCTTCAGGCGGCTTTGGCCGCCCAAGTGCAAGTTTTGGAGTGCAAGAGCGAGAGTGCATTGGGCCGCGGGGAGCGACAGCCGGCCCGAGAAATCAAATGGACTTTTCCCCAAGGAGTTTTTTATGACGAGCGCTTTTATGACGAATGCATTTTGCGACGAAATGGCACCCCTTACGATGAGTGCCGTTGACCCGGCCAGTGGGAGTGAACCTGTGCGCGGCCAACTTGTCCGAGGCCAGTTAGTACGTGGACAAGACGCAGTTCTGCTAGAGCACCTTGGTCCGCTGGTGCGGAGATGCAACGTGGCACTGGATCTGTCCAGCGTGGAGAGGATTGACGGCGCGGGGATCACCGCGCTGGTCTCCCTCTATCAGAGCGCGTGCGAATCAGGGCACCGTTTCAGCCTCACGAATGTATCCGCTCACGTGGCGCAGATCCTTGCGTTGGTGGGTTTAGATCGGTTTCTGCTTTCCCACAATGCGGTGCGGAGTTCACATTGCGGCCCCAGCATGCGGCGCCCCGCGGCTTGAACTTCGGGCCCCGGTCTCCAAACTCCGCTCTGGCAGCGGTGAGCGTCACAAATTGCGGAAATTTCGACTGATGAACCTGACTTAAGACTTCCGGCAAATGAATCGTCTGTGACGAGTGGCACATGCAACGGTATACTGACGGCGCTATTTGTACTAGCGACGAAACAACGCCGCGACGCGCTGTCAGATGTCTGGATGACCCGCACGCGCTCAGCCTTCGACCGCATTTTTCTGCATTGCTGAGCCTCCGTACGCCACCCTCGCATTTGGAGCCGCCAGAGCGGAATCCCGGGCCCCATGCGACAGGTCGTCGCCGCAGGGGTGGGAAATCCTAAATATGGAGGCAATACCCCATGACGCAGGGCGTGGTGGATCAGGCGCCTGCCGGACAGGCAGACAATACTTCAACGCAAACCAAGTATGTGTATTTCTTCGGCGACGGCACAGCCGACGGCAATGGCCGCATGAAAGATGTGCTGGGCGGCAAGGGCGCGGGCCTGGCCGAGATGACACTGGCCGGATTGCCGGTGCCCCCCGGCTTCACGATTCAGACTGAGGCCTGTCGCGAATACATGCGCGGCGCCCTCAACCCCGAAATCGACATCGAAATGTACGCCGCGCTCGAGCGCCTGGAAAAGCTGCAGGGCCAAAAACTCGGCTCGGGTGAAAATCCCCTTCTCGTATCGGTTCGTTCCGGCGCCAAGTTTTCCATGCCGGGCATGATGGATACCATCCTTAACCTCGGCCTCAATGACAAGGCCGTTGAAGCGCTGGCCAAGCTCAGCGATAATCCCCGCTTCGCTTACGATTCCTACCGCCGCCTGATCCAGATGTTCGGCGATGTGGTGCTTGATGTTCCCAAGAAAAAGTTCGAGCACATCTTCGAGCACATCAAGGAGCGCGAGGGCGTCAAGTTCGATTACGAACTCACCCCCGCAGCCTTGCAGGAGATCATCGTCGAGTACAAGAAACTGGTTCGCAAGGAGACAGGCAAGGACTTTCCGCAGGGCCCGCTGGATCAACTGGTCCAGGCCCGCGACGCCGTGTTCCGGAGCTGGCAGAACGATCGCGCCAAGACCTACCGCCGCATCAACCACATCGACGACTGGCTGGGCACAGCGGTCAACGTGCAGGCCATGGTCTTTGGCAACCTGGGCGAGAACTCAGGCACCGGCGTAGGATTTACGCGCAATCCCGCCACCGGCGAACACATCTTCTTCGGCGAATACCTGATGAACGCGCAAGGCGAAGATGTCGTCAGCGGCATTCGCACTCCGCTTTCAATCAGCGAGCTGGAGCGCGCCATGCCCATGGTCTACGACCATCTGCGCGCCGTGACCTGGAAGATGGAAAAGCATTATCGCGACATGCAGGACTTCGAGTTCACCATCCAGGATGGCAAACTCTACATGCTGCAGACGCGCAACGGCAAGCGCACCGGCCTGGCAGCTGTGCGCATCGCCATCGACATGGTGCGCGAAGGACTCATCACGCAGGAGGAAGCGATCTTCCGCGTCGAGCCTAACCAGTTGTATGACTTCCTTGTTCCCCGCCTGGTTGAAAAGGGCGAGAAGATTGAAGTGCTCGCCACCGGCCTGCCGGCTTCGCCCGGAGCGGCTGTAGGCCAGATCGTGTTCTCAGCCGAAGACGCGGTGAAGTATCACGCCAGCGGAGCGTACCGGTCCATCATTCTGGTGCGCGGCGAAACCACTCCGGAAGACATCGCCGGCATGGAAGTGGCATCCGGCATCCTGACCTCGCGCGGCGGCATGACATCGCATGCAGCCGTAGTCACACGCGGCATGGGCAAGTGCTGCGTGGCCGGCGCAGGCGACTTGAAGGTGAGCGAAGCCAACAAGGAGCTGCGCGTCAAGGATCAGGTCTTCAAGCAAGGCGACTGGATTTCGCTGGACGGCACCACCGGCCGCGTGATCAAGGGCCAGTTGAAGACGCTGCCCGCGCAACCTGACGATCCAGATCTAGTCAAGTTCATGAGCTGGGTCGATCCTGTCCGCAGGCTGCAGGTATGGGCCAATGCCGACATTCCGCGCGATGCCAAGCAGGCAGTCCTGTTCGGGGCCCAGGGCATCGGCCTCTGTCGCACCGAGCATATGTTCTTTGCGGAAGATCGCATCGAGCACATGCGCACCATGATTCTGGCCGACAACGAGAAGGACCGCCGCGATGCGCTGAAGAAGCTGTTGCCCATGCAGCGCGCCGACTTCGCAGGCCTGTTCAAGGCTATGGGATCGCTGCCGGTGGTCATTCGCCTGCTCGATCCTCCGCTGCACGAGTTCCTGCCCCAGCGCGAAGATCTGCTTGTCGAGATTTCGCACTTGGAAGACACCAAGCCTCGCTCGCCCAAGCTGAAGGAACTTCGTCCGCTGCTGGCGCGCGTGCAGGAACTGCACGAGATGAACCCCATGCTCGGCCTGCGCGGCTGCCGTCTCGGCATCGCGTTCCCCGAGATCACCGAGATGCAGGTGCGCGCCATCTTCGAGGCCGCGGTCTCGGTCAAGGTCAAGGGCGGCGATCCGCATCTCGAAATCATGATCCCGCTCATCGGCTCCATTGAAGAAATGCGCAACCAGTCGGCAATCGTTCGCCGCGTGGCTGAGCAGGTCTTCAAGGAAAAGGGCGCGACGGTCGAGTACAAAGTTGGAACCATGATCGAGTTGCCGCGC
>JBEKFD010000173.1:0-10394 GCA_050013495.1 Occallatibacter sp.
TGCATCGGCACGTGGCCGAAGACATCGTGGAAGATATCCGGCTCGGGCGTATATTCGAGCGAGTCGCGGCTGCGCAGCCAGGTGGTGGTGGGAAAGCGGCGCGCCGCCAGCATTTCGAAGAAGGCCGGCGCGGGCATGAAACCGCTGACAGGCGTGGCGTTCCAGCCGGTGCGATGCTCGAGTTTTGCCGAGACCGCGGCCAGGTTGGGCAGGCGGTCATAGGGCAGGCAAAGCGTCTCGAAGCCGTCAAGATACTCCTGCGCTGCGTGCCGCTCCAGTTGCGGCATGCGCTGGCGTACTAGTTCCGCCCACACGCCGTGCTGCTCGGTGGTGTAGGCAGCATAGTCCTGCTCGATCAGGAACGGCGCGGCCTTCAGCAATTCGGGCGCGGCCTTGGGTAACGCCATTGTTGCCGCCATTAGAGGTTCCCCCGCAGCGCCTGCTCGCGCTCAATGGCCTCGAACAGCGCCTTGAAATTGCCCTTGCCGAAGCTGCGGCTGCCCTTGCGCTGGATGATCTCGTAGAACAGCGTGGGCCGGTCTTCGACGGGGCGCGTGAAGATCTGCAGCATGTAGCCCTCGTCATCTCTATCAACCAGAATGCCCAGCTTTTCCAGTTCCTCAATGGGTTCGTCGATGCGTCCAATGCGGGCCGCGAGTTCTGTGTAGTAGGTGTGCGGAACGGTGAGGAATTCCACGCCCTGCTGCTGCATGCGCGAGACGGTGGAAAGGATGTCGTCCGTCGCCAGGGCAATGTGCTGCACGCCGGGTCCCTGGTAGAAGTCCAGATACTCCTCGATCTGCGATTTGCGGCGGCCCTCGGCGGGCTCGTTGATGGGGAACTTCACGAAGCCGTTGCCGTTCGACATCACCTTCGACATCAGCGCGGAATATTCCGTGGAAATGTCTTTGTCGTCGAAGTGCTGGTAGAGCTGAAAGCCCATCACGTTGGCGTAGAAGTCGACCCACTCATCCATGGCGTGCCAGCCCACGTTCCCCACCATGTGGTCGACGTGCTTCAAGCCCGTGGGGCGCGCCACCGTATCCGCGTGTTCGGCGCGGAAACCGGGCAGAAACGGGCCGTTGTAGTGGCCGCGCTCGACGAAGGTGTGGATGGTGTCTCCATAAGCGGCGATGGATGAGGTGGTGATGCGGCCGGATTCATCGGCAATCTCCGCCGGGGCAGCCACCGAGCGCGCACCGCGGGCCGTGGTTTCGAGCCATGCCTGGCGGGCGTCGTCCACTTCGAGGGCGATGACGCGTACTCCGTCGCCATGCTTTGCAACGTGGTCGGCAATGGGGCTGTTGGGGTGGAGCGAGGTGGTGAGCACGAAGCGGATCTTGCCCTGCTGCACCACGTAGGAAGCGCGGTCGCGCTGCCCCGTTTCCGGGCCGGCATAAGCCACCAGGCTCATGCCAAAGGCGGTGCGGTAGTAGTAAGCGGCCTGACGCGCGTTGCCTACGTAGAACTCCACGTGGTCCGTGCCCTTGAGGGGAAGAAAGTCCTGTCGAGCGTTGACCGTGCTGGGTGCAAAAGTTGCCATCGCGACCTCCGCCTGGCGCGTGACGGGAAAGATCCAAGGTGATCCCCATCACATCTGACCAAGAGGATAGGCCGCTGAGAAGACGACTGTGAATACCGATTGGAAGGGTTTTCTGAATTCTGGCTTGCGTTTTCTATGCTATGAAGCCATGTTGGCTTAAGAATGGAAGGTCTCCTCAGAGTGCGGGAGTGACCACCCCGCGGCACTCCCCAAGGGATACTTCGGGAAAGCCCCCGCGGCGGCAAAAGCCGCGGAGAATCACCTCGTCGCCGTCTTCCAACTGGGTGCGGCTCTCGCTGTTGGGCAGCAGGATCGGCTTCGCGCCGCCGGCGGTGAGCTCGAGCAGGCAACCTGCCGAGTCGTCGTCCTGGTTCGAGATGGTGCCGGTGGCCAGCAGGTCGCCCGCAAGCAGATTGCAGCCGTTGCTGGTGTGGTGGGCAACCAGTTGCGCGGGAGTCCAATAAAGGTGGCGCAGATTTGCCTGGCTGAGCCGGTGAGGCGACTGGTCCGAGGCACGCATGGCCGGGGTCAGGAGCCATGCCTCCACAGTCAGGTTGATGGCGCCAGTGTATTGATCCCTCGCGTCAAACAAATAGCTGAGCAGCTCAGGCTCCTGGGCGGAGTTCATGGCGACCGGGACGCGAAATGGCGCCAGCGCCGCCATGGGTACCACCCACGGCGAGACGCTGGTGGCGAAGCTCTTGGAGAGGAACGGGCCGAGCGGCTGGTTCTCCCAGGACTGCATGTCGCGTGCCGACCAGTCATTGAGGAGCGACAGGCCAAAGATATGGTCTCCGGCCTGGCGAATGGGCACGGGTTCTCCCAGCGGGTTTGGCTCGCCAATGTACAAGCCGACTTCGACCTCGTAGTCGAGAAAGCGCGTGGGGCCGAAGCCAGGAGTGCCGCCCGGCTCGGCTGGCCTGGTCTGTCCGCTCGGTCTGCGCACCGGCGTCCCGCTCACCACCAGCGACGAGGCGCGGCCATGATAGCCGATGGGCACATATTTGTAGTTGGGAAGCAGAGGGTTTTCGGGGCGGAAGAGACGGCCCACGCGCGTGGCGTGATGGATTGAGGCGTAGAAGTCGGTGTAATTGGCCGATTCCACAGGCTTGAACAGCGGGACGGTCTCGACAGGCGTCAGCGCGACGCTTACGGCGGCTTGCGTAGCCGGGTCCGCATTTGAGCCGAGCAGGTCCATGAGCCGCGTGCGCAAGGCGGCGTGTGCTGCGGCTCCGCATGCGATCAGCGGATTGAGGGTGCGAGCTTCGCAGGCAGCCTGAATCTGAGCGGGCAGTCCATCGAAAAGGCCCGCACCTTTGCACCAGCGCAGGTCCAGCACGAATGCGCCGATGCCGGCGCCGAGGCGGGGACGTCCATCCTCTCCGGCAAAGATGCAATAAGGAAGGCTCTGCAAGGGGAATCCGCAGCCGGAGTCGTTGGCCGACTCAACCCAGCTTTGGCGGCTCCATTCGGCTGCGAAGACCTCGTCCATGGATAATTTCATCCTATCCAGCAGCAGAGAAATTCTTCTTCAGGCCCTGCCAACACTCATAGTATTCGTGTTGCAGAATTTTCTCTTCCAGCGCGAAGCGAGTGGGCCGCACCGGCAGCCGCGTTTCGAACATGAAAGCCAGCGTGCCGTCGATGAAATGCGGCTTCAGCTCAGCCGCGCTGGCGCGCTCAAAGGTCTCGGCGTCCGGTCCGTGGCCCGACATGCAGTTGTGCAGGCTGGCGCCGCCGGGCAGAAATCCCTCTGCCTTGGCGTCGTACTGGCCCAGAATCAGCCCCATGCACTCGTTCATCATATTGCGGTGGAACCAGGGCGGGCGGAAGGTGTGCTCGGCCACCATCCAGCGCGGAGGAAAAATCGCGAAGTCCACGTTGGCCGTGCCCGGCAGGCCGGAGGGCGCGGTGAGCACGGTGAAGATGGACGGGTCAGGATGATCGAAGCTCACCGTGTTGATGCAGTTGAAGAGGGCCATGTCGTACTTGTAAGGCGCAAAGTTGCCGTGCCAGGCGACTACGTCGAGCGGGGAGTGATCGATCTCCGCGCGCCACAGTCGGCCGAGGAACTTGGAGATGACCTCGAATTCCCCTTCGCGGTCTTCGTAAGCGGCAACGGGAGTGAGGAAGTCACGCGAATTGGCCAGACCATTGGCGCCGATGGGGCCAAGATCGGGGAGGCGAAAGCTTTGACCGTAGTTCTCGCAGATGTAGCCGCGGGCCTGGCCGTCGGGCAGTTCGGCGCGGAACTTGATGCCGCGCGGAATCATCGCCAGCTCGCCCGGCGCAACCTCCAGAATTCCCAGCTCGGTGCGCAGCAAGAGGCGCCCTTGCTGGGGCAGAATCAGCATTTCTCCGTCGGCGTTGTAGAAGAAGCGGTCTTGCATCGAAGCGTTGGCCACGTAGAGGTGAATGCCCACGCCATCCTGCATGGAAGGGTCGCCGTTGCCGCCCAGGGTGACAATTCCCTCGACAAAATCCATCGGCTCGGTGGGCATGGGGAGCGGATTCCAACGCATCTGGTTGGGCGGAGTGGGCACCTCGGTGAAGGGTCCGCTGCGCATCAGTGTGTTCCGGGCAAACTCGCGATAGGGCTCATGCATCACCGACGGCCGGATGCGGTAACTCCATGTCCGGCGGTTGAGCAGGCGCGGCGCAGTAAACGCCGTCCCGCTGATCTGTTCCGTGTAAAGCCCCAGCAGCGCGTGCTGGGGGGCATTCTGGCCTTGCGGCAGTGCGCCGGCGTGGGCCTCGGTGGCAAACTCGTTGCCGAATCCGGTCTGATAGTGGTACTGAGCCATTGGGGAAGCTCCTGCGACGACGGGCAGTATCGCACTCTCGCGCAACCGCTGACAATCTATTTAGGGTAATAATATACTTCGCAAACCATGGGGATTAGGCGACAATTTTGAATGACGCTGTTACTTCGACCGCGGAGGCTTCTTGCCCTGCGTCTTTTGCCACTCAGCCTCGCGGCGCTGCATCTCTTCTTTCGAGACCGTGAACGCATGGCGGACTGCGTTGTCGAATCGCTCAGCTTCCGTCTTGCCCGGTACTTCGGGTGGTGGTTGCGTTTTCATCGCGCCTCTAGAATACTAGTTTCGTGTCCAAACCTCAACGTGATGGCAAACCCGTCGACTACCACTCGATGCGGGATCCTAAGATGTGGCTGGCTATCGCCGTTTTGGTGGCTATGGTCGCGTTTTTTGTACTGGTAATTGTGCTCAATGAGCGCTAGTTGAGTTTGCGCAGGTGCTTCTTCCGGAAGTACTCGTTCGCCACCTTTACCAGCGGGTTCTGACCACGAGGCTTCGTGAAGATTGCGCCCTCGTTGCCGCCTTCGGTGGCGAACTTCTTAGCCGTTCGCCTGACCCAATCTGCTAACTTTTGCGATTCGGTTTTTGGCGGTTTGGGTGTCATTTGGTCCTTTCACTGTTCCGGTTTCCCATTCTCTCGACGACAGCCTTTACTTCGGGAAATCTCAATTTCGTATATTCAATAAACGCGGTCAGGTTCTCTTGCCTGTCACCAAGCCAGTTTTTATATTCCTCACGGTCAAATCCCATTTGGGCATCCTCTAGCGTCATTTCACCCACAAAATAGCTAAACCATTCAGTACTATAGGGAGCGACAACAAAGCGGCCAGTGTCCTCAAGTGCCTTCCATGATTTACGCATTTTGCGCTGGACTGGGCCAATTACATTATCCAGCGCCTTCATCGCCTCGCGCGCAAAAAGATCGGCCATTTGGAGGCGGGGGTTTGTCTTCGACGAGTCGAAGATAAGTCTTGGAGCTAAATGCGCAGTGCAGTTCGGCTCCAACTCGCGGATGTTCGCGTACAGCAATGCCGCGTTGTGTTCGCTCCCTATTCGGCTGTCGAATGTGAGTTCTGCTACATCTTCACGGATTTGAGAAAAATTAGTGAGTCCTTGAAGGACTTCGCTGAACGCAATGTAGTACGTCTTGCTTCTAAGATCAGAAGGATCAACTCCAGGGAGCACCTTGGCTTGGGCAATCAAATCAATAGCGACACTGAATCCATGGAGTCCGCTGGCCGCCAACATAACCGCTAAATCGCGGTACAGAGCTTTGTTGTCTTTGTGCTCTTTCCCTTCGTAGTCGCCCTGATCGCTGTCGCAGTTGTTGGCGTGAAATGGAATCCCGGCGCTCCGCTCAACCCATTTACCTTCAATCGCTTCCCATTGTTCCTGCGTACCGACGACTGCGGCAACAGCACAAACCCGCTCCTTTTTCTCGTCCATGCTTTCATCGCCGTAGACAAAGATCATGATCGCGCTCCACTTCAAGCCGGTTTGACTCAAACACACCACAAGCGTACCCTCGTTTCTGAGGGTCCAGTGGTCAGTGGTGAATCACTCAACACTCCGCCAAGAATGACCGAGTGAGTTCAACCGCTTCGCTTCCCGCGTTTTTTGCTCCACGGCTTAGTTGATCGTTTCTCCCACCTTGCCGGTAAGTTCGGCATAGGTTAGCCGTTTCCCAACCATCCCCATCGTTGCGATGTTGAACCGTTCCGCGTCAGTCAGTTTCCGGTTATTGAACCGAAAAGACTGCTCATCCAGGTATCGGAAGAGATGGAACGGTTCGATGCTCACATAGGTTCCATTGATCCCGCGCTTCAAGAGACTCCAGAAATTCTCCAGGCCATTTGTGTGGACCCGGCCATTGACGTATTCAACGGCATGGTCCACCACCTGATGCACAAATTCCTTTTCCAGGCCGCGATAGGACATCAGGGCATCGGTGTAGAGCGCCGCGCCAGCCTCCACATGCTTCTTGACTTCGGCGTGGAGTTCCTTCTTTTTGCGGCTGCTGATAACCTTTGTGCGGACGTTTCCGCCGCGCTCTAGCAGTCCCATGACAGCAGTCTTATCCTTGCCGCCAGTGCCAGTGATGCGGCGCTCCCGCTTCGAGACGTGCATGTTCCGCGCCTTGCCACCAATGAAGGTTTCGTCGGCTTCCACTTCGCCGCCCAGCTTCCCGGTAGCGTAATCATCGCCCAGCATCAGGCGGATGCGGTGATCTAGGAACCATGCGGTTTTCTGCGTCACACCTAGGTCGCGATGAATTTCGTAGCTACTCACACCGTTCTTGCAGTTCACCACCATCCACATCGCCATGAGCCACTTGTCGAGGCCGATGGGCGAATCTTCCATGACGGTCCCGGTCTTGAGGGTGAACTGTGGGGAGGTGTGCTTTTCCCGGCACTTCCAGCGGTTGTACTTCTCCATGAAAAGCACGTTTAAACTCCCACACTGAGGGCAGGTAACGCCCTTCGGCCAGCGCCGCGCAACTAGGTACTCACGGCAGTTGACGGGATCGGCGAAGAAGAGAACGGCTTGCTGTAAGGTAGTCGGTTCCATGTATTAAGAGTAGCGAAATCACCTTAGTTTGTCAAGTATATTATTACCCTATTTAGGCAGGCCTTTGCGCGCCATGGGTTTACTTTCTGAAGAAAACAGTGCTAATGTCCTTAAAATCGACGGATGAATCGAAAGGTTTAGCCCATGTCCACCAGCCGTAACCGACCGCGCTATGAACCAGCCGAGCTGGACCGCATCTCTTGGAAGATCGTCGAAGAGCTGCAGCAGGATGCACGCCTGTCGTGGGCGGAGCTGGGCCGCCGCGTAGGCCTGACCACGCCAGCGGTGGCCGAGCGCGTGTATCGGCTGCAGGAGCTCGGGGTGATTCGAGGCTTTCATGCCGACATCAGCCTGGAGCGGCTGGGCTTGCCAATCCTGATTTTCGTGCGCCTCTCGATTGCCGGGCCGGAGTCAACGGTGCGGGCGTTTCAACTGCAGGTGGTCAAGTGGATGGAGGTACTGGAGTGCCACCGCGTAACAGGCTCCGATTCCTTCATTTTGAAGGCCCGGGTTGTTTCGGTGGAGCACCTGGAGCGCTTTCTCGACACGCTGGGGCACTACGGAACCACTTCCACATCGACCGTGCTCTCCTCGCCGGTGCAGCAGAGAACCATGACCGAAAAGGTGATTGGGGAGTTTCACGAGGGGGCTTGAATTACGCCTCGCCGGTTGCGGATTCCGAGGAAGAGCATGGCGGCCTTCCCCTATACTCAAGCCAACGCATGGTCACTCACCTGGACACAATTCTTGCCTCGACTCGGGCCACTGTGGCCGCGGCCAAAACGCGCGTAGCTTCGGCGGAGTTGGAGAAGCGGGCAGCTGCGCACCGGCCACGCGGCTGGGCAGCCGCGTTGCGGCGTAAGTCGGCAGTGGGCATAGCGGTGATTGCGGAGATAAAAAAGGCCTCTCCCTCAAAGGGCTTGATCCGCAAAGATTTCGATGTGCAAGCCCTGGCGCGCAGCTATCGAGCGGGCGGCGCGGCAGCGCTTTCTGTGCTGACCGACGAGCCGTATTTTCAGGGCAGCCTGCGCTACCTGGAACTGGCTTCGGCGGCCACGCCGCTGCCTTGCCTGCGCAAGGATTTCATGGTGGACGAGTACCAGATCGTCGAGGCCCGAGCCCACCGGGCAGACGCGATTCTGCTGATTGCAGCGGCGCTGAGCAATGCCGAGATGAAGCGGTTTTCAGGCCTTGCCCGCGGGCTCGCACTCGATGTGCTGGTCGAGGTGCACACGGCTGCGGAACTGGATCGGGTGCTGGATGCGGTTGGCGAAACGGGTGCTGATGCCATTGGCGTGAACAATCGCGATCTGAAGACGTTTGAAGTCAGCCTGGAAACTTCGCTCAACCTGGTCGAGCGGGTCCCGGCCAGCATGCTGCGTGTGACGGAGAGCGGAATCGCGTCCGCGGAGGACCTGTTCAGGCTGAAGGCTGCTGGATTTCATGCATTCCTGATCGGCGAGAGCCTGATGCGGCAGGCTGATCCCGGCGCAGCGCTAGCGGCTCTGCTGGCGGGAGCGGCTTCCTTCGCCAGGGTAAAGTGATTGCAATGATTGCAAGACATGATACGATGCAGTCATCGCAAGTGCTCTCCGGAGGTGCCCAATGGCAACGAATCTGATTGTTCGCGAGGTGGATCGGGAGGTCGTGCAGTCTCTGAAAGAAAAGGCCGCGCGCAATGGCCGGAGTGTCGCGGCAGAACATCGGGCGATTCTCAAGGAAGCCTTGTCCAAACCGCGGAAGCGCTCGTTCAACGAGGTGCTTGCTTCCATCCCGAATGTGGGCTTGGACTCGGATTTTGAACGAAACCGGGGCTAGCCATGTTCTTGCTCGATACGAATGTGCTGAGCGAACGGCGAAAAGCGGCAAAAGCCGATCGCGGAGTGGTGGATTTCATTCGCCGGACAGAGCATACCATTTTTCTGCCGGTGCAGGTGATCGGCGAAATCCGGGGCGGCATCGAGGGCCTGCGGCGGAGGGGCGATCTGCCTCAGGCGCTCAAGCTGGAAGCCTGGTTGCAACTGGTTCTGGACGAGTATTCAGACCAAATCATCGAATTCAACCTTGAGTGCGCGCAGACTTGGGGCTACTTGATGGGCGTGAACGATCAGCATATCGTTGACCGGCAGATTGCGGCGATGGCGCTGGTCTACGATTTGACATTGGTGACGCGCAATACGAGCCATTTCAACGGGACGGGGGTGCGTATGCTGAATCCGTTTACCGGGCACACCAGGCCGGGCAAGGTATCTTCGTCCCCAAAGCGGGCGCCGCGCAAGACTCCATGAAAAATTCGTCTGCGGAGTTGATTTCATAGGGGATTGGAGAGGTTGTGCCGATGAGCGCGCAAACCCTTTGGATCAAAATCTGCGGCAACACATCTCTGGCGGATGCCCGCCTGGCCGTCGAGGCGGGCGCAGACGCCGTGGGGTTTGTGTTTGCGCCCAGCCCGCGACGGATAACCCCGGCTGAAGCGGCTTCGATCGTCTCCCATTTGCCGTCAAACGTGGAAAAGATCGGCGTATTCGTCGATGCGCACGTGACTGAGATCTACTCCACGGTACGAATCAGCGGACTCACCGGCGTGCAACTGCACTTCGAGGCCGGCGCCGACATGCCCGCCAAGCTGCACGCGCGGCTGGGGCGTCACCTGCGGATTCTGCGCGTTGTGCATTTTGACGCCGGCGCCGCGGACCTGGTTGCGAAGCAGGTTGCGGAGCACGCGCGGAACCTTCATGTGGATGGGGTGCTGGTGGACTCGCGCACGGCAGCGGCGGTGGGCGGCACCGGGGTGGCCTTCGACTGGGCCGAGGCGCGCAAGACAGTCTTCGGCGACATAGGCGCCCTGAAGCTCATTGCAGCCGGCGGACTGAACCCCGCCAATGTGGCCGAGGCAATCGCCACTCTGCAACCGTGGGGCGTCGATGTGGTCTCTGGCGTGGAAGCGGAGCCGGGCCGCAAGGATCCAATCAAGCTACGCGAGTTCGTGGCGAACGCGAGAGCTGTTCCGCAGGGATGACCCCGGAAGTTGCTCGAAATCTGTCATTGCGGAGCCGCCACGGTCTTGGGTCGGGATACGACCTTGCTGGCTATGCAGGTAGCGATCTGAGCCTCAAGCAGTGTCAGGGCAGACATCCGCTGTGCCCAAAAATTGCAATCGCCTGGAAAAGAAGTACAATTCAAGCCTGTCGGACGAGCGCAATTCGGGCCGGTTTCGGTCGTGCTTCCGCGGATTGCAGACCGCGGCAAGTGCTTCCCGGACAAATCGTCGCTGAACCCCGCGAACCGCGAGATGTTTCTGATTCGGAGCCATTTTGGAAGGCAAAAAGGAAAATCCGGATGCGGACAAGGCCGTAAGCATCTGGCAGAATGCGCCGCGAAAGACCACCGCCATTTTTCTGCTTGCCGTATTCCTCACCTTCACCATCCTCGCGTTTGCTAACGACATCATCGGAATGGGACAC
>JBEKFD010000174.1:0-10339 GCA_050013495.1 Occallatibacter sp.
AGGCCATCTCTTCCGATTGCAGATCCTGCGCATCGGTGGGCGCTGACCGCTCCAGCACCGGCAAGGTCGTTTATCAGACCAAATCCACCACAGACACCACCATCCGCGGAATTACCTGGACCATGCCCCCGCTTGCCAATCTCAACATCGTCGAGGGCCGTTCCTTCACCGAGTTGGAGGATGAACACAGCACCCATGTTGCTATTATCGGTGCCGACATTGTCGATAACGTGCTCGGCGCCGGTGACCCGCTCGGAAAGGAGATCCGCGTCGATGGCTCCCCCTACACGGTGATCGGGGTCGCCGAACCTCAGGGCAAGATGATGGGCACCAGCATGGACAACTGGGTGGGCATTCCTCTCACCGCATTTCTGGAGCAGTACGGCTCCCAGGCCAGCATGGATATTTATATCGACGCTGGGGGAGGAGGCGAGGCAATGGACGCCGTGTCCGACGAGGTGCGCACCATCATGCGTACGCGCCGCCACCTGACGCCGGGCAAGCCTGACACTTTCTCCGTGGATTCAAGCGCAACTTTCGGGAACATGCTGGGCAAGATTCTGGACAACTTCGGAGCTGTCGTTGCGGCCATTGCCAGCATCTCCCTGCTCATTGGCGGCATCGTCATCATGAACATCATGCTAGTCTCGGTCACCGAGCGCACCCGCGAAATTGGCGTCCGCAAAGCCCTTGGCGCGCGCCGCAAGGATATCCTTCTGCAGTTCCTGATCGAGTCCGCAACCATGTCTCTGCTGGGCGGCGTGATCGGCGTACTGGCCGGCATCGGACTGGCCAAGGCGGTTACAGTATTGATCGCTTTTCCGTCGGAAGTGGAACTCTGGTCGATCGCGATCAGCCTGTTCGTCGCCACGGCCGTGGGACTGTTCTTCGGAGTCTATCCGGCGCACAAGGCCGCCCAACTCGACCCCATCACTGCCCTCAGGGCGGAGCTATAAGCATGAGGCTTAGCGACTCAAACGAATCCGTGAAAATGGCCCTGGATACGCTGCGCAAGAACAAGCTGCGCTCCGGCCTCACCATTCTGGGAATCACCATCGGCGTGGCCACAGTGATCCTCATCTCCTCGGCCATCAACGGACTCAATAGCAATATCAGTGAATTCATCAGCGCCCTGGGAACCAACAGCCTGTGGGTATTTCGCTTTGACCCGTTCGGCCGCCGCGTCAGCACCGAGGAGCTCAATCGCAAACAGCTCACCTACGAAGACGGCGTGGCCATGCGCAGCCTGCCTCACGTCGTTGCCGTCGATCCTGGGCTCACCTATCAGAATTTCAACCTTGGAATCGGGAATGTGTCTCTCAAAGCCGGAACGCACAAGGTGGAGAACACGATCATCTACGGCAACACAACCGAAGTTAAAAAGACCGCCAACGTCGAGTTGCTCGAAGGCCGTATGTGGACCGAGACGGAAGAACAGCACAGCGCCAGCGTGGTTGTTTTGGGCCACGATGCCGCGGAAGATCTTTTTCCCGATGGATCCCCCATCGGCCAGGATGTTGAATGCGGCGGCGATGTCTTCACGGTCATCGGCGTACTCGACAAGCAGCCGCAGCCCTTCGGAACGGGGCGCAACACGGCGGACAATTCGGCCTACTTTCCGCTGGGGGCGTTCCACAAAATTCATCCCGAGATCAAAGACTTCTGGATCACGGTCAAATACGACAGTCCCGAAAACAAGGCGCTGGTCACGGAAGAGATTCGCGGGCTTCTCCGCATCCGCCGCGGAGTGCGAACCGAGCAGGACGACAACTTCGACATTTTCGGGCCGGACACGCTTACGCGCCTTTGGAATCAGCTGACCGGCGGGCTGTTTTTATTCATGGCGTCGGTTTCTTCGGTTGGCCTGATGGTGGGCGGCGTGGGCGTTATGAACATCATGCTCGTCTCGGTTACGGAGCGAACCAGAGAGATCGGTGTCCGCAAGGCCATTGGAGCAACCAAGAGAAACATTTTGCTGCAGTTCACGTTGGAAGCCGTGACCCTTTGCGCTGTGGGCGGGATTCTGGGCATTCTTGCAGGGGCTCTATTCACGCTTATCCTGCATTTCGCTGTCTCTTTCCTCAATGCGTCATTGTCCCTGACCTGGGTTCTGATTGCCCTGGCGGTGTCTTGCGCCATCGGCCTGGTTTTTGGCATTTATCCCGCCTGGAAAGCCGCCAACCTGGACCCCATTGAAGCGCTGCGCTACGAGTAGAGAATTGGCAATCCTCGATGCGGCCTCTGTAATCTAGAAGCAGCCATGCCGCACGTCCTAGCCCAATCCGTGGAGTTTTTTACCACGGTGCTTACCCTGGCAGGCATGGGATACTTCCTGGCTGCTCTGCTCGCCGCCCGCGTGTTTCTCTCCGTCCGAAGTGCTCCGCTACCGGCCTTTACCCCCGGGGTCAGCATTCTCAAGTCCCTCAAGGGGCTCGATCCCAATATGATCGACGCCTTCCGCAGCCACTGCCGGCAAACGTATGGCGGCGAATACGAGCTGCTCTTCGGCTTCTCGTCGCTCGACGACCCGGCAATCGCAGCCGTGGAGCAGCTCAAGCAGGAGTTTCCTTCGCACCCCATCCGGCTGATCGAGTGCCCGTTCAGCCTGGGCGCTAATGGGAAGGTAAGCACCCTGGTTCAGCTCATTCCCCATGCGCGTCACAGTTATCTGCTCATCAACGACTCGGATATCACCGTCTCGCCGCGCTATCTGGAGCGGGTGATGGCCCACTTTGACCCGCCGACCGCCGCTCACATGCCGGCGCGGGAAACCGGAATGGTTACCGCCCTTTACCGCGGCCGCGCCCAGCATACGCTGCCGTCGCGTTTTGAAGCTCTCGGCATCGCCACCGACTTCCAGGCCGGGGTTCTGCTCTCGCGCTTGATTGAACGCGGATTGCACTACGGGCTGGGCTCCACGCTGGCCGTCAGCCGCGCCGCTCTGCACCGCATCGGCGGCCTGGCGCCTCTTGTAGATCACCTGGCCGACGACTACGAGCTGGGCGCCCGCATCTCGCAGGCTGGATATCGAGTCGCCCTCAGCGCCGAAGTCGTCGAGACCGCCATCCCTGCCTACCGCTGGCGAGGCTTCATCGACCACCAGCTCCGCTGGGCACGCACCGTCCGCGACGCGCGCCCCTGGGGCTATGCGGGACTCATCTTCACCCACGGCCTGGCCTGGGCGATGCTCAACATGATCGCCAGCGGCCTCAGCCCGCTGAGCCTGTGGCTCTTCGCATTGAGTTTCTTTCTCCGCCTCAGCGTAGCCATGACCGTCGGCGCACAGGTCCTCGCCGACCACCAGGTTCTTCCCAATCTCTGGCTGCTTCCTTTGCGAGATCTGGTGGCTCTCGCCATCTGGGCCTTCGGGCTCGCCGGCAACACCATCGTCTGGCGCGGGCAGCGGTTCGAGCTCAAAGATGGAAAGCTCAAACGCGCCACAAGTTAGTACCGCGACGCATTCGTGGTATCCCAGGTCTCAAAAGCAAAACCCGGGGCACCCGGCTGCCCAATCGACCCCGCCGCCTTTTCACGCGGAGCAGCGCTCAGCGGCTAGGACACCTTCTCGCGCGTGAGCTTCTTATCCATATACATGTCCTCGTCAGCTTCCGCGATCAAATGTGCCATGGTTTGGCCCTCCCGCCACTGCGCGGCTCCTATGGAAGCATCCACCTGGAGGACAATTGGGGCCTTGCTTCCGCCGTGAAGCGTGTACTTGCCGAGTACCCACTGCTGTACCCGCTCGATGTGCAATTTGGCGGCGTTCAAATTGCATGCCAGCACCACGACGAACTCGTCTCCGCCCCACCGGCCCACCAGGTCGCCTGACCGCGTGTTGAGTTGCAGTTCCGTCGCGAATTGCTTGAGCAAGTCGTCGCCGGCCACATGTCCATACTCGTCGTTGACCTGCTTGAAGCGGTCGAGGTCGATCATCGCGACACTGAACTCCTCGGCGTTTTCAATGTTCCATTGGATCCGCTCTTCAATGCTGCGGCGATTCGCCAGGTTGGTGAGCTGGTCCTTTAATGCCAGGTGTTCGACAGACTTGAGCCTGGTCTCGTAGATCGAGACCTCGGCCCGCAACTGCGCAACCAGTTGCTGGTTTTCCCTGGTCATCTGATCCACATTGCTCTTCAGTTCCGCCACCCGCTCCACCAGGGAAGCCCGGATCTGCGTCAGATCGTTGAGATGGGCTACCTTTTCCAGGCGGCCGGTCAGCTCGCCGAACCTGCTGGAAAAGCCCTTATCGCGGCTTCCGACCGACTCAGCGGTCTTGGCCAGGGCGAGAAGGAGCTCCTTCACTTCGTCGGCCTGGGCCTTGTATTGGGCAGAGGCCCGCGTTCCCCATTCGCTGAGCTGGACTTCGACTTGTCTTTCCGTCCGCTTTACCGAGTCCGGAGAATAGCCGACGGACAACCTATGCTCAATCCCGCGCAAATTGGATTCCAATTCCGCACCGTGATCGGGATTGATTTGAACGGCGGTTTTGCCGATGGCCAGGAGCGTGGCGCGATAAGCATCCATCGTCGCGGCTGAAAGCTCATCGGGTTCGGGCGCAGCAGCCGGTTTCGACTGCTGATGGGAGTCAAGGTACTTCTTGATAGAGATCATTCCGGTGTCTACCTTTCAGGCATCGGCGCCTTGAATGCATTCATCTGGATTTGTTCAGCGGTAAAAGCGGCGGATGTCTCCGCCTGGTGCGGCCTGGGGAAGGCCTCGCCGAAGCGCAGAAATCCGGTGTCATGGAGCGCGATTACTATCGGCATTTCGCTATTGAACTTCTAGTCAACAGCATCAATTTGGTTATCCGGTCGAAAGAATCTGTTGGAATGTGTGATCCGGCTAACAGCTTTGTCCAACTAGATCAGGACCGAACTTCCGGCTTTGGAATTTGAGAATTGGAGAGTTGGAAGATCGGGTAGTGGGTCAGCTTGAAATTCGCGCAAGCATTGACAGCGCAGGATGGCTCCTTGTATTCGATGTGGATGAGCTACACCGTCCGAATCGAGCGCGTTATCAGCCATCCCATCGCTGTGGTCCGCCGTCGGGTTGCCCCGGGCGAATTGTCGAAGGTCGTCCCCGAGGCGTGCGGATTGGTTTGGAAAACCGTCAAGGCCGCGCAGGTAAAGGACGCCGGGAGGCATGTGGCGGTTTACCGCGACGCCGGAGGCGGCCTACTCGACATGGAAGTGGGGGTCGAAGTGGGCACGGCGTTTCCAGGCCGTGACGAGGTCGTTGGCTCCGTCCTCTCCGCGGGGGACGCGGCGACGGCGACTCACTTTGGACCCTACCGGAAACTCGGCGAAGCCCACCAGGCGATTCGGCGGTGGTGCGCCGAGCAGGGCCGCACCCTCGCCGGCGCCAACTGGGAGCTTTACGGCCACTGGCTGGACGAATGGAACAACGACCCCTCGAAGATCCGCACCGACATCTACTATTTGCTCAAGAGCTAGGGCATTTGCGGTTTTTGGGGAATTCGAACTGACGCACTAACGAAGATCGGGTGCGTTGGCATCCCAGCCGTCCGTGGTGCTATGGTGAGTCCCAAATGCCGTTCGCGACCACCACCGAGGCCGGCGTCCCCATCCAGGGGCCAACCGCCACGCTGCTTTACGACGACTGGTACCCGGCGCTGCGGACCGACACACTTCGTCCCAACAAACTGGCGAAGGCCATGTTGCTCGACATCCCCCTGGTGCTTGGCCGCCGCGCCGATGGCCGCATATTCGCAATGCGCGATAGCTGCCCGCACCGCGGCATTCCGCTCAGCTATGGCTGGTTCGATGGCAGCCACGTTACCTGCAAATATCATGGCTGGGAGTTCGAGCCCTGCAGCGGCCAGTGCGCGCTTATACCCTCGCTGTCCAGCCACGACCACCTGGACGCCACGCGCATCTACGCGACCGCATTTCCCTGCGAAGAACGCGACGGCCACGCGTGGGTCTTCATTCCCAGTCCCGGAACCGGAAAGAAGGGTAAGAACGCACAGCCCCCAGTGCCGGAACTGGCGAAGTTTGGCCCGCGTTACCGCACCGCTTTTCTCACCGCCGACCTGCCCTGTAACGTCGATCACGGCATCATCGGCCTCATGGACCCGGCGCACGGGCCATTCGTCCATCAGGCCTGGTGGTGGCGTTCCCGCGCCAGCATCCGCGAGAAGACCAAGCGATTCGAGCCCATCCCGGAAGGCTTTCGCATGAGCGCCCACGCGCCCAGCAGCAACTCAGCGCCTTACAAACTGCTCGGCGTTTACGGCCAGCCCATTGAAACGACCATCGACTTCACGCTGCCCAACCGGCGGACGGAAGTCATCCGCGCCGGCGACAAGTGGTTCTCCTCGCTGACCACGGTCACGCCCGTCACCTCGTCCACCTGTCGAATCGACGTTATTGCCGCGTGGAATGTCTTCTACTACGTTCCCTTTGTCACGCCCATCGCCAAGTTCTTCGGCGCGAAGTTCGTGCGCCAGGACCAGGTGACGATGATTCAGCAGGCCGAGGGACTCAGGCACAACCCCAGCCTGATGCTGATCGACGACGCCGACAAGCCGGCCAAGTGGTACTTCGCCTTGAAGCAGTCGCGGCTGGACTCCGCTATCAGCGGTGCAGCGCCGAAACATCCGATGGACGGGACGGTGGAGTTGCACTGGCGCAGTTGAGCTGTTCTTATGCGGGCGCTGGAATCGCCTTCCGCGCTACCGTCAAAACCGTGATGTCATCATCCTGTCCAAAAGTCTGTGCCCTCTGCGCGATCGCTTCTGCCGAGTTGCTGGAAAGCGTTGCCGTGCGTTCGAAACCGAACAGCTCACCGCCTTCGTTCCGCGCTTCGACTACTCCATCTGTGACGAGCGTAAGTTGCTCACCGGGATTCAACGTGAAACTGGCTTCCGCATAGACTGTGCCAGCCACCAGTCCCAGTGGCAAGCCATTTTCGCATGCGAGTTCCAAGCCATTGCGATACGGAGAGATATGCCCGGCGTTTGCAAATGTGACCGAGCCGTCCGCCTCGACGCGCAGAATCAGGCAGGTAGTAAATCCGCCGTGGCTTCGGCCTTGAACAAGTCTGTTTAGCCCCGCCAAAAGCTGGCCGGGACTCGCGGTGGTCTCAACCAGAGCATGCAGCGTTCCCACCAGCAGGCTGACCAGCATTGCGGCAGGCATGCCCTTGCCGCTCACATCGCCGATCGCGATGAGCACCCCGCCATTGACCAGGGGAAGAATCTGAAAGAAGTCGCCGCCTACCTCGCCAAAGGGCTCATAGACGGATCGGATCTCAAAGCCGGGAATGGCCGGAGTCTCGTCCGGAATCAGGATCTGCTGCACGGCGCGGCTTGCCGCCAGTTCCGCCGCCAGACGCTGCTTCTCCGCGCGGTCGCGAATCAGGTCGCGGACAAGAATGACAAGCGTCACTGCACCCAAAGCGGTCAGCGTGCAGGCTGTGTATTGCCATTGCCAGCCGCCGATGGTGGCGTAGTTCCGAATGCCCGTCAGGTCCTTGAGGGAATCGGAAAGTGTGAGACGCACGAGGAAGTAGAGCGCAAATCCGGCAGCGATCATTCTGTCGCGCGAGTTGCCGCGGCGGAAACCCTGGAAGATGAGAATCGCGAGCGGAATCTCGGAGACGGGCACCGGCCACTCGCCGGTGAAAGCCAGCGGCGGAAACCAGACAGCAACAGAAACAAAGAGATAGATGGGCCAGAACAAGCGCGTCCAGCGGCGAGCGGGAATCTCCATCGCATCGCCCGCGCTTTCAACCAGCACAGCCGCCGCCAAGGCTCTTAGCGAGAACGAGGGGATAAGGCCGCCGGCGTAGATGAACAGCTCCTGAATGGAGATGGCGAAATAGAAAATGCCGAGGGTGCGGAAGGCACGGAAGTCGGGGACTGCGCGCCAAAGCGCCAGGTAAGCCGCAGCCAGGCAGATGTCAAGCACAGAGAGGATCAGGAGCGGCGTGCGCTGCACCTGCTCGAGCAACGGCGCGGGAGGAAAAAACTGTTGCAGCACTGGGACAGCGGAAGTGACGAGCGACAAAGCTGTCATGCGTGCACCGTCTTCTTGAGGGTTAGCACGGTAATATCGTCTTCCTGCCCGAACGCCTGCGCGGCGGCAGCGATGTCGTGCGCGGACTGCCCGCTCATGGCCCGCACCCGTTCGAAGCCGAGGAGCTGATGTTGCGGGTTCATCGCTTCGACCACTCCGTCCGAAAGCAGCGTGAGCGTGTCGTCGGATGCAAGTTGAATGTGGGTCTCCGGGTACTCCGCATCGGCGGTCAATCCAAGCGGCAGGCCGGATTCAAGCCCGATCTCTTCCCCGCGGCGGTACGGAGAGAGGTGGCCGGCGTTGGCCATGGTCACTGCGCCCTGCATGGAGATGCGCAGGCAGAGACAGGTGATAAAGCCGCTCTCCTGAGTGGCCAGCATCTGGCGGTTCAGGCGCGATAACAACTCGCCAGGGCAGAAATTTTCGGCAGCCAGGGTGCGCAGTGCGCCAATGGCGAGAGCGCCGGTCATGGCGGCTTTCAGTCCCTTGCCGCTGACATCGCCCACGACGATGAGCGCGTAGCCATCCGCCTGTTCCAGCACCTGGTAGAAATCCCCGCCAACCTCCTGCGCGGGCAAATACGCGGCCTCCAGATGAAAGCCCGCAAGCTCGGGAAGGGACGCGGGCACCAGGCGCTGCTGGATTTCCCGCGCCGCGCCGAGTTCCGCCGCTGCGTGAGCCTGCTCGCGGCTGACGCGGATGAATCTGAAAAAAATGACCACGGCGATGGCGCAAAGAAACAGGAAATCACCGGCGTCGCCCAGTTGCAAGGGAATTGGACCAGCCTGAAATGGGTCAGCGAGAAACTGCAGGCGGCGCCAGTCGAAAAAGAGCGAAAGAGTGCCGAGGTCATAGAGCGAGACAGTGGCGGCTGGGAGCAGGCTGGGAAGGATCAGCCATCCTGCTTCGGCGTTTCCGCGGCGATACCAGACCAGAAGCAGCACCGGCAGCAGCAGCGCCACCGGCAGCAGGATGACTGCTTCGACCACAACGATCCAATTGAGCGGGAAACGGCCCAGCCAAATTGGCAGGATGAGAGCGACCGGGAAGAAAAGCAAGCACTCGTAGACGCGCCACGGCCTGCTGACGCGCTGTCCGCCAAAGCTGAAGATGAACTCGATCTGTGCGAGAGTGAAGACGTAAAGCAGCGGCTCGCCAATGAGGATGTTGGCGGCGACGGGCAAGATGCCGCTTATTTGCAGCCCCCAAAGCATGTAGGCAACGCCCTGCATGGAAAGATAAAGCCCGAGCCAGACATACTCCCTGCGGTTTGGCTGGCTGCGGTGCAGTGCAAACACCGCAACCCCCGCAATGATGAGCAGCAGGTTGATGAAGATAGACGGCAGAGCTGAGTAGAAGCGCGCGCTCTCAAGGGCCTGGCGCTGACTCTCAATGGCGTCGGGCGTGCCAAGCGTGGCGTTGAGAAAGATGGGCAGGTGATACTGAGGGTAGATCGGAGGAGCATGTGTGCGCAGCGCCAGCACAAGATCGGTTCCCGGCGCGTCAAGCGCAATGACACGCTCCGTGGGACGGCTCACAAAGAGGCTCGGTTTGACGGAGGGACCGGCAGCCTGATTGCCGTTGACGTAAAGCGCGTAGGCGCCATCGCCGCCAAAGATGAGCAGCGACAGGTCGGGATGGTTTTCGTGGAGCTTGACGTGAAGCCGGTACCAGCGCCATCCCGGCCGCGCGGGCCCAAGGTTGTCGAGCCGCACAGATTCCCATGCGGAGTCGTCGAAGCCGGGGCTGGCCCAGGCGGGATCGTCCCCTTCATGAACACGCCAGCCGGTAACGATGTCGCTCGTCCAGTCCTGCGCGTGGGCGCGATCGACGATGCGCACATCCGCGGTATCCTGCGTCTGAGCGGGGCACACAACTCCGCCCGCCGCTGCAAGCAGACACCCGCAAACAAGCAACTTTTCAATGTGCCTGGGAAGCATGCAGACAAGGATACCCTGTGGCGCGAACGGTCGTCCCTAGCCGCTGCTCTTCGCTCGATTCATCCCCTATATAACCGCCCGCGCTTCGGGCTTAGCCGTAACAATTGCCAACACCAGGAAGAGCGCCATGATAAGCTCCACGATCACAGGGGCCAGAAAGAAATACGTGAACGAATTCACCGCGAACGCGGTATATGCAATGGCAAATGTAGCCAGAATCGGCCGCAGCCGCCTTGCGTCCGTCTTTGCCAGAGAACTCATCTGCCAGAAGAGAATTCCCTCCGCGGTGAGGGATATCGTGGCCCCCAATCCCAGGCCGCGATAGAAATCCCAGAAGCTCCGCATGTTTCCCATGAGCAG
>JBEKFD010000175.1:0-12725 GCA_050013495.1 Occallatibacter sp.
CCGAAGGCGGGATGTTCGCCGCCATCGTTGGAACTCTTGTCGGCGCGCACATCGTTACCTGGGTGTGGATCATCGCCGGCCTCGCCGTCGGCTCCATCATCGGCGCATGGATGGCCGTCAGCGTGCCCATGACCGCCATGCCGCAGCGGACCGCGCTCTCGCATGCATTCGGCGCGCTGGCCGCGGCTCTGGTCGGCATCGGCGAATTCGTCGTCAAAGCTTCGGAGATGGGCGTAGTCACCCGCGGCGCGCTGGGCTTTGAAGTCATGCTCGGAGCGCTCACCACCACCGGCTCGCTCATCGCCGCCGGCAAATTGCAAGGCGTCATCGCCGGCAAGCCTATCCAGTTCCGCGGCCAGAACATCCTCAACCTGCTGATCGCGCTGGCCATGATATCAAGCTTCATCTTCTTCTGGATTCATCCCCAAACAGCCGCCGCCTTTTACACCATGCTCGGTCTGGCCTTCGTCTTCGGAGTCATGCTGGTCATCCCCATCGGCTCGGCCGACATGCCGGTGGTCATGTCGCTGCTCAACTCCTATGCCGGGCTCGCTGCCGCCGCCACCGGCTTCGTGCTCGGCAACAACGTGCTTATCATCGCCGGCACGCTCGACGGCTTCTCCGGCTTCATTCTGTCCGTGCTCATGTGCAAGGCCATGAACCGCTCCATCACCAATGTCCTCTTCGGCGGATTCGGCTCCGTCATCGCCGAAGCTGCATCTGCCAACGCCGGCGGCGTCATGCGCGAGATCTCGCTTGACGATGCCGCCATGCAACTGGCCTTCGCCAATCGCGTCGTCTTCGTGCCCGGATACGGCCTGGCCACCGCGCAGGCCCAGCATGCGTGCCGCGAACTGGGCGAGTTGCTTGAAGACCGCGGCGTCACCGTCAAATACGCCATTCATCCGGTTGCGGGACGCATGCCCGGCCACATGAACGTGCTGCTCGCCGAAGCCAACGTTCCCTACTCGTCCCTCTATGAAATGGACCAGATCAACCCCGAGTTTCCATCCACCGACGTAGCCGTCGTCATCGGCGCCAACGACGTGGTCAACCCCGACGCGCGCGACAATCCCAAGTCGCTCATCGCTGGCATGCCCATCCTCGAAGTCGATCGGGCCAAGAGCGTCATTGTGCTCAAGCGCGGTCAAGGCCGCGGCTTTTCCGGCCTCGAAAACCCGCTCTTCTTCAAGCCATGCACCACCATGCTCTACGGCGACGCCAAATCCTCGCTGAGCCATCTAGCGCAGGCCGTGCAGCGTGTATAGTCATTTCCGGTCCCTGATCCCTAATCCCTGTTCCCTGTTCTAAAAAAAATGGGCGGCAAAGGTTTGACCCTTTGCCGCCGCCCGTCCCTGGGTTGTCTTGAAGGTGTTGCAGTGTTGCGTTTGCTTGTAAACCCGTTTACATCAAAATCCGATTACTGCAACAGCTTGGTCACTTCCTGCTGCACGCTGTTGGCCTGCGCCAGAGCCGCAATGCCCGTCTGGCTCAAAATCTCGTACTTCGACATATTCGACGTTGCCGAAGCATAATCCGTGGCCTGCACCGCATTCTGCGCGGATACCACGTTCTCCTGCTGGGTACTCATCACCTGGCTGATCGAGTTCAGCGTATTGATCTGGCCGCCCACATAGCCGTCCAAACCCGCAGCCGCGCTGATGGCGCTGTTGATATCCGCAAGCGCCAGCTCCGCATTCGACTGCGTAGTCAGGTCGGTGCTCGCCAGGTCCACCCCGGCCCCATCCGAGTAGCCGATCGTCGCCGTGCCGCCGGTCCCGTTCGTATCCACCGTCATGCCGGTGAATGCGGTCCCGCCGGAGGTGCTTGAATCCGCCACCGTACCGGTAATGCCGACGTTATAGTACTCCGAATAATCCGCATTGGCCGCAGATACGACCGGGTCCGCGGCTGCAACGTCAACCGGCGCGCCGCCGAAGGTCATGGCCGAGTTCGATGAGGTAAAGGTGATCGCGGTCCCTGCCGCATTCAGAGTCGCCTTCACCCCGAAGCTGCCGTCGTTGATATAGGTGTCAAGCTGGCTGATGGTTGCCGTGGATCCCGCGGCGCCCAGCGTGAGAGTGTTCTGTCCGATTTGAAGCGTCCCGCTCAACGCGTCGCCGCTGGCTGCCACAGTGAATGTGCCCACCTGCGCGTAGTAAGCGGTATTGATGATGGGTGTGCTGGAAATGACCGTGCTCGCCGTTGAAATCGGGGTGGTATCCGTGAGAGCCGCGCCCACCATTGTTGGAACGCCACCATCTCCGCCGGTGGCGGCAAAGGTCAACTGCGTTCCGGCTGCATTCAACGTGGCCGTGATCCCGTAGGCTACGTCCGTCACGTTGATCGTATGCAGCAGGTTGGTCAGTGTGTCGGTGGTGCCCGGGGTGCCTAGAGTGATGGTATAGGGGGTGTGGGCGACGTTCCCCTCGACGCCAGAGAGAGTGCCGGTGAGGACATCCAGTTTATTTGCAACCGTCAACGTTCCGGCGAGGGAAGCAAGCGTCGGAGCGGCGTTCGTGGTCGCGGCAGTGGTGTCGGTAATCGAAGTGCCGGAGACCGTCACGGCGGAGTCGTCCGATGTAAGCGTCATGGTCTTTCCGCTGTTGCTCAGTGAAGCCGTTACGCCGTAGGCATCCGTGTTGATGGTCGCCGCCAGATTCGCCAGCGTGTCTGTCGAATTCGCCGTGCCCAGCGTAATTGCGTGAGTCTTGCCGTCCGATCCCACGATCGTGAGCGTACCCGCCAGCGTATCGGTCGAAGAATTGACAGAAAGAGCGCCAACCACTCCAGAGCCGTTCGTGCCTGCTCCCAATCCTGTGCCCGAAATCTCGATGCCGGTGTCGCTGCCCGAGCCGGCAGTGGTCGCATTGGCTGAAAGAGCCGTGCTCACGGCAGCGGTACCGGCCTGCGCCGCCGTCGAGAAGGTTGCGTTCAGCCCCAGGCCGGCATTGTTGATGGCGTTGATCAATCCCTGCGCCGTGTTCGCGTAGGAAGTCCCCGCGCCTACCGTAATCGGTGCTGTCGCTGTCACCGCCGAGCCTCCCGACCCTTTGGTCAGATAGCTTACTGTGATGGTCGTCGATGTACCGCTCAGGCTGTCGCTGGCCGAGGCATTGGTGCCGTCCTTCGACAGGTCAATGAATACATTGTTGGCGCCGCTCGAGTAGGAGATGGCGCCCGACGTGTCGCCCACATTCGACGAGGAAAGCGGCCGGATGTAGAGATTGTCGATCGAAGAGCCGGTGGTCGATGAGTCGCCGGTATAGATCGCGATCGTATTGCCGGCGAACACCTGCTCCTGGTTATAGGTGGTGGTTGATCCGATGTTGTTGATTTCGGCCAGAATCGACTGGTATTCCTGGTTGGCGGCGGCATCCTGCGTGCTGTTCAGCGTGCCGTTCGAGGCTTCTGTCGCCAGGGTCACCGCACGATCCAGAAGGTTGGTCACCTGTGACAAAGCGCCGTCCGCCACGTCCAGCAAACCCACGCCTTCCGTGGCGTTGGTCTCAGACTGCATCAGCGCCGTCTGGTTCGCCTGCAGTCCGTTCACCAGCGAAAGGCCGGCCGCGTCGTCGGCTCCGGAGTTGATCTTGGACCCGGAGGACAACTGCTGCAGCACAGTCTGCAAGCTGCTGTTGGTGTTGTTCAGGTTGTTCTCTGCGTAAATCGCGGAAAGATTGTTCAATACTCCGAGGGCCATGGAAGTTGCTCCTTTGTCAGGATGCCTGCTCGCGCTTTGCCGGCGGTGTTTCTCTTCCGCCAGGCCCTCCGCTCGTTCCGGAAAGGCGTTTCTGCATCCACCCACTTCATCGGAACGGCACGGGATAAATTTAGTAATTCTTTTTGGAAGCCCTGCAAACCCGGTTTGTCGCACTCCTGGGCAACCTGTCCGGATTCGCTCCACACACTGCTTCAAAGCGTTGCAAACACTGTTCGAATACACTCCAACCGCTGTCCTGTTGCGATTCACGCGGTTGTCTCGATTCGCAACAGCCCGGCGCGTATCGATGCTTTGCTTTTCCGCTGCTGCGCGGAAGCAACGCCACAAAAAAATCGGCGGCAAGAGGATCGCCCCTTGCCGCCATCGGTCTCGTATTTCAACCGTATTTGCTCTCTGCCTGTAAACCTGTTTGCTGCTAAACCTTTGCCTACTGCATCGCGCCCACCGCGTCTTGAGAAGGAGGAGGCGCATCGGGCCTCGGAGCCTCATCCATCCGGCTCTGCGGCCCTCCCGGCGGAGGAGGAGGCGGTGCACCCTGCCCGTCTGCGGAAGGCGGCTGCCCGCGACGCTGCCAGTCGGGCCGCGCCTGCCCACCCGGCCCGCCCCCCGGCCCACCACGGCCCCAGTCCCTTTGCGGACGGCTGGCCCGGTCGGCCTCCATCTGCTTCCATTGGTCTGGTGTCAGCTTGCTGCGGATGGCCAGCAGGAAGCGCGCGTTCGCCTTTTCCAACTCGGCTCGCGCCTGCGCTACCTTGTCAATCTGGGCCAGAATTTCGCTCTCGTTCGGCTGGTCCTGTTTCATCATTGGTTCCAGCTCGAGCTCCGCCTTTTGCAGACTGCCGCGCAGGTCCACCAATGTCTCACGATGCTGTTGCAGCGTGTCGTCCATCGCCTTGCGCTGCGTGTCGGTTAGCTTTAACCGGTCCACCACCTGCGGGTTGTTCCACCAGCGCCCATGCTCGCCCATTCCACCCATCGCCCGCTCAAACGGCGGCCGATGCTCCCCAAAACCGCCCCCTGGCCCGCCAGCCGCGCTCGGGGCCTGCGCGAATGCAGTCCCGGCAAGCAAAACCCCGGCAATCCCCATCCCCAACTTCATTGCCAATGTGCCCTTCATCCCTTTTCTCCTTCCCCCGCAACTCGGAGGATCCGCAGTTTCAAAAATGCTGCTCTGTTTTCTTACTTGGTCTCATCCATCATCTGCGCCAGCGGCTCCATCGCACTCGGAACCTGCTTCGATACATCGCTGTCCACGTCGGCCAGCAAAACCTCGTCGGACACCTTGGCTGCCTGCTGCTGACGAAGCTGCCTTTGCAACTCCGCGGCCCGCGCCTCGGCCACGATCCGCGCCGCTTCCTGGCGGTGATGCCGCTCCAGCAATCCGCCGCTCACGCTTCCGGCCACCAGCGCGCACCCCAGCGCCCAGCCCGCGGCCAGCCGCCAACTCCACAGCCGAACTTCTTTCGAAACCGCGCGCGGACGGCTGTACACCGCATCGCTCCATGCATGAACGCTGCTCTTGAAGCTGTTCAGCGCCTGCTCCAGCTCTGCATCTTGCTCCGCATGCTGGGCATTCACGGCCTGCTCCTTCAACTCGTTCGCCTCGTCCTCGAATCTCTTCATCATCGTTTGCCCCCCAGTTCCAGCCGTACCCTGGCCACGGCCCGCGACAGGTGGGCTTTCACCGTCCCCTCGCTCAAGCCCGTGGCTCCTGCAATCTCGCTCAACTCCTGCTCTTCCACGTAGCGCAGCAAAAACACTGTCCGCTGCCGCTCGCTTAGCCCTTTCACTGCCTTCCAAACCTGGCTCACGCGTTCCTTTGCCAGCAGTTGCTGCTCAATTGAGCTTTCGCCGCTCGGCAGCCAATCGCTGGCCTCGTCCAGGTCCACTGAATTGGTCCGCGTGGTCCGCCAGAACTGCATGCGGCGGTTGCGCCAGTGGTCCTTCTGCAGGTTAATCGCGATGCGCATCAACCAGGTCATCGCGCTCGATTCACCCCTGAAGCTCGCCCAGTTGCGGTGCGCTTTCAGGAAACACTCCTGCGTCAACGTCTCCGCCAGGTCCACGTCGCGCGTGGAAGAAAGCAGGAAACGAAAGATCTGCGGCCGGTGCCTCTCCACCACGCGCGCAAACTCCTGCGCCGCGGCGTCGTCTGCCGTTGTTATGGCCATCGCGTCGAATGCGGTGCCGGCTGCCATCACCCATGTAGACGCCCGCACCGTGTCCGAGTTTACAACCGCATCCACAATTCTGGCTTAATCCCGATGCGCGGGAAAAATGGCCTGCAAAGGCAAAATGCGGGAGCCCACCCTCGCGACGTTCTTGTCTTTGTCGGTAGGGGGCCGCCGCGTGACCAATCCCACTCGCTCCAAAGACCAGTCCGGGTGCTATACTCGCGGCATTCTTTCCCCTGGAGACGGGTGAATGAAGTCCCCTCGCATTAGCATCTGCTGGCCTGCCGCGCTTCTCGTCTCTGCCCTTGGGGCCCATTCCTCTCCCGCGCAAACCACGCCGCTCGACCGGCTCAACGCCCAGGTCAAGGAACTCTATCGACAAGGCAAGTTCGCCGACGCCCTCCCGCTCGCCACCAGGGCTCTCAAACTCGCCGAATCCACCTCCAAACCCGATCCTGCCCTGGTCAACATCACCCTCGCCAACCTGGCCGATGTCGACAACGCTCTGGGCCGTTACGCCGATGCCGAGCCACTCTATCTCCGCGCCATGGCCATCGACGAGAAGGAGCTAGGCCCCGACGACGCCGACGTTGCCTCCGACCTCGACAGCCTTGGCCGTCTCTACAACCTTGAGCATCGCTACGCCGATGCCGAACCGCTCTATGCCCGCGCCATGGCCATCGACGGGAGAGCCAAGGATCCCGACCCGCACGAGTACTCCAAGCTTCTTTCCGACGCCGCATCGCTCTTCATCGACGAGGGCAAATACGCGCAGGCCGAGCCTCTCTTCAAGCGCGCCCTGGCCATCGACCACAAAGTATCCGGCGACGACAGTACCGACGTTGCCTCCGACCTGAACAACTTCGCAATTCTTTACGACGCGGAAGGGAAATTTGCCGAAGCCGAATCGCTCTATAAGCTGGCGCTCGGCATCGACGAAAAAACCCTCGGCCCCAACGATCCAGGTTTGGCCACCGACCTCAACAACCTCGCCGACCACTACCGCCTGGTCGGCGACCCGGCGCAGGCCGAATCCCTCTGCAAGCGCGCCCTCGCTATCCGCGAGAAAGCCCTCGGCCCCGACAACGCCGATGTCGCCGGCACGCTCAACATTCTCGCCCTGCTCTACCAGGAAAGCCGCCGCTACGCTGAAGCCCAGCCGCTTTTCGAGCGCTCGCTCGCCATTCGCGAGAAGGTTTTCGGCGCGAACAATCCCGGCGTTGCCACCGCACTCAACAACCTCGCCGAACTCGACGCGGAACTCGGCCAATACGACAAGGCCGAGCCCATGCTCAAGCGCTCGCTCACAATCCTCGAGCGATACACCGGCCCCGACAATCCCGATCTTGAAGGCGCCGTCTTCAACCTGGCCACCCTTTACGCCGACCAGGGCAACCCCACGCAGGCCCAGCCGCTTTTCGAGCGTGGATTCCAAAGCCTCTTCGATCGCTTCCGGGCGAACTTCGCCTTCATGACGGAAAAAGAACGCCTCGGCTTTCTCGACCTCGTCTCCTGGGATTTTCGCCGCTATTTCAGCTTCGTCCACACTTTCCGTACGCAGAATCCCGTCCTCGTTGGCGCCATGTACAACCTGCTCCTTTGGCAAAAGGGATTCATCGCCGGCAGCGTAGCCGACATGCGCCGCCAGGTGGAAAATTCGGGCGACGACGAGGCCCTCAAGCTCCTCACCGAGCTCACCGCCCAGCGCGCCCGCATCGCCGCACTGCTCAGCCTGCAGCCGCCCGAGAGCCAGGCCGAGGCTTGGCAACAGCAGATCGATCAACAACGCCGCGAGGCCGACCAGACCGAGAGAGCCCTTGTCGCCCGCTCATCGCGCTTTGCCGCCCACCAAACCCTCGACCGCGCCACATGGCAAAGGGTGCGCGACGCCCTTCAGCCCGGCGAAGCAGCCATCGAGTTCACCCGCTTTCGCTTCTATACCAAGGCCAAAGACAACTCCTTTTACTACGCCGCTCTCGTCGTGACACGCGAAACCAAAGACGAGCCCCAATACGTCTTCCTCGGCGACGACAAGCAAATTGAGTCCGACGCCATCGCTCACTTCAAGCACTCCCTAGCCACCCGCGGGTTTCAGCAGCCGCCCGAAGCCGCTGTCCCCGGCCCGCACGCCTACGACCTGGTGTGGAAGCCGCTCGAATCGGCTCTCGCCGGCATCACCCGCATCGACCTCGCCACCGACGGCGTCCTCAATCAGATCCCGCTCGGCATCATTCCCGCGCCCGACGGCAAACTGCTGATGGAGAAGTACGACCTTCGCCTCGTCTCCAGCACCCGCGACCTGCTCCGTTCGAAAACAGGAACCAGCGCCACAACCGCCCTGCTCGTCGGCAACCCCACATTCGATATGACCGAAGACAAGCAGCGCGCCGCCATGGAGCAACTCAATCTCACGACCGGCCCACAATCCACGGATGCCCCATCCCTTCCGAAGATTGCCGCTGAAAGGGCGGGAGATTCGGGCTCTTCATCCAGCCCAACCTCCGCGCTTCCGCCCCTCCCCGGCACCGGCGCGGAAATCCAGGCCATCGCCGGCCTCATGCATCAGCACGGCTGGCAGGCCACAGTCTACACCGGCGACCAGGCCCTCAAAACTGTCGTCGGGCAGGCCGGCAGCCCGCGCCTCATCCATCTCGCCACCCACGGATTCTTCCTCCCCGACACGGTCGGCACTGGCGAGTTTGTCGGCGACATCCGCTCTATCGTTCAGCCCAACCATTACTCCGCGATGAACGACCCCATGCTACGCTCCGGCCTCTATTTCGCCGCCGCCGACCGCACTCTCGCCGGCAAGCCTTCCCCGCCCGGCCTCGACAACGGCGTCCTCACTGCCCTAGAAGCCGGCAACCTGAATCTCACCGGCACGCAACTGGTAGTGTTGAGCGCATGCGATACCGGCCAGGGAGACGTGAAAAACGGCGAAGGCGTCTTCGGCCTACGCCGCGCCCTCGAGGAAGCCGGAGCGCAATCCGTGCTCATGTCTCTATGGTCCGTGCCCGACAAGGAAACGCTGGAACTGATGCAGCGCTTCTACGCCAAGTGGCTCTCCGGCACCGAGATTCACCAGTCGCTCAAAGATGCACAACTGGAGATGCGTGAGCAAGTGAAGCTCTCCCACGACGGCAAGGACTTGCCGTATTACTGGGGCGCCTTCGTGCTCGTTGGGCGATGATTGCTAAGATTCAATGAAAGCGCCTACAGCGATCTCACCCAGTCGCTCGACCCAGAAACTTCAACTCCCAGGCCGTTGTCGGCTGCGCAGTTTGCTCCGCCAGCGCGCGCAAAACGACGGACTGCGGCTGGTCAGGATACTCGGCAGGAAGGCTCGGAACAACCGTAGCCGCCACCGCAACGCGAAACGGCCCCTTGGGCAGCTTGGCCGCGGCCAGCGGCTTTTCCTTGCCGCGCTCAAGCCGATTGTTCGCCGTAAGTTCATTGAAGTACGCCGGATTGTCTGCCGCCGACGCGCCCAGCAGCCAAGGGCCGTGGAAATAGGCCACGCGGTCGTCGCTGCTCGCCCACTGGCGCAGGCTCATCGTATATTTCAGTTCGATCACATCGCCCGCAGCCCAAGTACGCTCCAGGCCCACATACCCGTCGCCCGCCGCGTACTGGCGCGCTTCCCCAGTGATGTGAATATCCGTGGCAGCCCACTGCGGCTTGCGGATGAAAAGTGAATCCCGCCCCGTGCCCGCCGAAGTAATTGTGATCTGCACTGTTCCATTGTCCCCCAGCGAGGACTCCGCAACCGCCGATAGTACTCCTGTTTCAATCCGCGCATCCATCGGCAGGTCGTACCAAAGACCCTCCTTCGTTGCGCGAAACACGCTCGCGTGAATGTCGGGGAAAGCGCGAAGACCATGCAGCGTGCAGCACCACCAGGCTCGCGCCGCGCCATTCGCCGGCAGGCCCGTCTCCGTGTACAGCCGATGCCCAAAGTCGCCTGTTACAAACTGGTTGAACGCCAGCTCGTTGAACACCGCGCGCTCTGCTGTCTCCAGGTACGCGCGTTTCCCGGTGGCCTTCCATAGGGCCAGGTTGAGCCGCGCCCAGTCAGCTTCCGCGCAGCCCTCGGTGCGGTGGTTGTTGGGGCTCCAACCCTCGGGAACGCCGCCGGTAATCAGCGCATCCTGCGATCGCGCCACATCCTCCCACGCAGCTTCGCACTGGGCAAGTAACTGCGCGTCGCCTGTCGCCTGGTAGAGTTCCATAACACCGCGCAAGCTGGTCAGGTAGCCATGAACGTGATCCCCGGGCCGCCGCTCAATCACCGCTGCAATCTGCTCGGCCAGCTTGCGGTAGCGCTCGTCCTTCGTCGCAACATAAAGATTGGCCAGCCCTTCCGTCTGCTGCATCCAGCAGATAGCCGCCGGCTTGCCGCCAGCACCTGCGGCAGAGGCTCCAGCCGGTAATATTCCAGCAGGCCCACCAGCAGCCGCCCATTGCCCCACAGCAGCGCCAGGTCCTGATCCGTCGGCTTGTCATGGTGGAAGGCGCTGCCGAAGTACCCATCCGGCTTTTGCAGGGCAATGACTTCCTCAACCAACCCGTCGAGCGCTGGGAAAGGCTTCCCATACACCCGTGCTGCCGTTGCCAGCGCGCCGATGTAACGCCCCGAAAGATCTCCGCTGTACTCGGTAAAGCGCCGAACCGGCTCAGGCCGAACATCGGCCAGCAAAAACTCCTCCGTATACGCGGGTGACTCCCCAGCCAGCACTCGGTGCAGCGTGAGCTCATATCGCTCGCCCAGTTCGCCACGGCTTGACCACGGCGCCGAACCAGCAGCACCCTCGATCGGGGCCGCCCCTCCTCGCATCAGTCCCCCGCTTCCAGCAACCAGCGGAACCGATACCGCCGCCTTAACAAATCCCCGCCGATCCATACTCATCTCCTGGCAACTCAGCAAGCGTGTTCCATTCTATTCCGCTGCCGCATAAGACAGATCACACGTGATTTCCTTCCTCTAGAATCCGCCGCTTGCCGATCCATCATCCCACGCCGTACCATAGCTTTCCTTGCCGCGCTCTTCCCTTCCGAGAACGACTTTCGCGGAATTTTCTTCTCGCCGGACCGCTCCATCGATCGCTGCATCACTCCCATGCCAAGGGGGAACCATGAACCCATTTCGACCGATCCGCCTCAGACTCCGCCTGGGTCTCCTGCCGACCCTCCTTTTGGCCGCATCCGCATTTTCATCTGCGCAGGACATCCCCATCGGTGTCCCCTACGTTTGCAGCGGCGAGCACATCTACATGGAGAGCTGCAACATCCGCGACCTGTCTGACAACGCCACCTGCATGGTTGCGCACCCTGACAAGCTCACCCCCAGCGGCATGAACACTTATTCTTCCCTCACCCGCGGCGCGCTCAAAAAGCTGCTCCCCACCTGCACCCAACCCACCGCCCAGCAACTCGCGCGCGCCCAGGCCTCCCAGAAAAAGCAGCAGGACATCTACAACGCCAACGCGCAAAAGGCCGAAGACCAGCTCAAAGCCGCCACCCCGCCCGCCACCTTCGGACAACCGCAAAAGCCCGTGTCTCCGGAAGACCGCGCCATGCGCCGCTGCGTCACCTCCGGCCGACTGCCCGCAAGCTGCACGGGCAACCAGTTGCTTGGCGCTTTCGGACAGATGCTTTCCGGCGTGCTGCCCGGCGCCAACAAGCAGCCGGATCCTGGCCCCAACATGGCCGGCGTCTTCGAGGGCGCGGGCGGCTGGCGGCTCGACTTCATTGACGGAGGCGTCCTGGTCAACTGCACCGGCCTTTCGCCCAACCAGGAGAGCTACAAGCTCGATTTCAAGACTGGCCGCGCAACACTCATCATCGAAACCACCCCTAAGCCACTCATGCTATCGCTTCATCCAGACGGCGCCATTACCGGCCCCGGACCGGTGACCCTCAACGGTGTCGTCGCCTCCGGCTACGTCAGCGACCCCGTGGACTCGCGCGCCACACAGAAAGACCAGTACGGCAATCTCTACGACTCGGCCGGAAACCACGTATCCGGCAGCGCTAACGTCAACGCCGGCCACACCGTCTTCCGCCCGAAGACCGTAACCTGCCCCGCCTTGAATCTCTCCTCGAAGGGCGCCAGCGTAGGTGCGCAGACCATGCAGACCGACCTGCTGAAGACCATGTTCGGCGGCGACAAAGGCCCGCCCACGCCGCCCGGCATCCGCATGCACGGCATCTTCGCAGCCTCCACCGGCTTCAGCGTTCAATTCTTTCCGGAGTCCGTGATCCTCGGCTGCGGTCCAGACGCCGCCCGCGCCTATCCATACACGGTCGTCGCCGACGGCGCAGCGTCCTACATCAAAGTCGATGCGCCCAACCATCCGCTCCACCTCGCTTTCCGCCCCGACGGCTCGCTCGACCCCGGCCCAGGCTCTTACCAGGTGCACGGCCGCATCGCAACCGGCCAGAACGACAATGACGATTTCACCTTCGCTCCCAACGAGCAGACCTGCGCGTTGGCATCTCTCGCTCCGAGCGAGCAGATTCCGTCTTCCGGCGGCATGGCGTCTTCGATGATCGCGGCGGGATCGCCCGCAGGCGGCGCGGCGCCCGGAGCCCCAAACAACAATGGCGGAACCTTGTCCACTCCAGCCGCGCCGCTCGGCAATGCCACACTCTCCATCATTCCCGGGCTGCCTCCACTGCCGGGAGCACCCAACCCACTTGCCGGACGCCCTTATATTCTCCTGCGCCACAGCTATGGCAATGCCTTGGCCATTGGCGGCGTTACCGTTCCTGCCGGAACTTCGCCCTTCAAATACGCAGGCACTGCCTGCGGCACCCAAAGCGCCGAC
>JBEKFD010000176.1:0-10267 GCA_050013495.1 Occallatibacter sp.
ACCGCTGTGTGGTTCCTGCGAGGACGTCTACTCATCTGCTCTCCTCTTCTCAGCCATCTTAGGCTGCCGAAGAACAGAACCCCCACTTATACCCCTGTCCGAATTTGCGGTACCGGCTCTCAGCCAGTCTTCAAAACTTAGCTTTGGCGTGGATGAGGCATCAGGCGAAGCAGTCATGCGAGCGTCGATAATTGCGCTAACGCTTGATGGAATCTTGGGGAAGGCTTTAACTGTGGTCAGTACGGCATTCTCCAGGCTATTCATCGCCTTACCGCCAGAGGACACGGACGTTCCCGCACCGGTGAGAATGACAAGATTCTCCATGGGGAGCCATTCTGCGATGAGCGCCTGAAGGCGTTGCCGTCCCTCCTTAGTGTTCAACTCGGACAGTAGGTTGTTTACCTTCCCGTCTTCGGAAAGACCGATCAATTGATATTCGGTCGAAGTCTTCTTCGGTTCATTTGCCATAGCAGCCTCTGTAAGTGCAACAATTATAGGACTTTCCCCGGTCGAAGTTCCCGGCGCATTTCGCACTAAACCGACGCGACAATCGTCTTTGCGGTGACAACTTGCTTTAGCCGGCCCTGGCGGGACCGCTGAATTCATATGCAGGCGTTTCCTTCCATCCCACTTCGCGCCCTCAGGTAGACGGCCCAGCGCACGAACTGACCGAGCGCTGAACGGCCTTTTCCGTCCGTTAGGAGCGCAACTGCGCGCCAAACGATGGTGCGCATTTGTCACTTGCCGCGCCTTTCCTCCGGACTACCGCCCATCGGGCCGCCGGTCATCAGGCCGACCAAAGTCGGCTGATGGGTACGCCGTGCAGGTTGGCGGAAAAGGGAATGACTTCCGTGCCGGCATAGAGCACCACACCGCGAACCTAGTGTCTACCTGCAGCGGTTGCCAGGGCCTGCAGACCGCGCACATCGTTGCTGCTCAGGGTCGCGGCGGCTTTGACTTCCACTCCTACGACTCTGCCCGCGCGATCTTCCAAAACCACATCCACCTCTTGCCCGGAGGCCGTGCGCCAGTAGAAGAGCTCCGGCTGAGTCGTGCTCCATGTGGACTGCTTGCGCAACTCCATGAGGACGAAATTCTCCACAACGCCCCCCCGCCAAGTCTCCCTCTGCTTTCAGGCGGTCAACGGTCGCATCGAGCAAGTAGGCAAGCAATCCAGTGTCGTTCAGGTAAACCTTCGGAGTTTGAATGACGCGTTTGCCCAGATTTCGCGCCCAGGGGCGTAGCAGTTGCACCAGAAAAGCCCCTTCCAGCAAGGCGAAGTGGCGTTTCAAAGTGGTCTGCGGCAGGGCGATGGATCGCGACAGATCGGCGAAATTCAGCAAGCAGCCAGCGCCTGCAGCCACCACAGAAAGCAGGCGTGGGACGGCCGTCACGTCGGCGATATTGGCTAGATCGCGGATATCCCGCTGGAGCATCGTCATGACGTAGGACTGAAACCAGGCGTCGCGGCGCGTGGCGCTCTGGCGGGCTACAGCAAGCGGATAGCCACCGGCCAGAGCGGTCTCCAACAACTCGTCCCGCGGAACTGTGGCGGTCTTTCGCGTCCATCCGACGGATTTCTGTGAGAACGACGTGTCCACAAAGCTCTCACGCACTCCATGGATCTCGCCCTGAGAAAACGGCCAAAGAGTCAGCACCTCTATGCGTCCCGCCAGGGACTCGGACAGCTTTGGCAGGAGCATGACGTTCGCCGATCCTGTGAGCAGGAATTGCCCCGGCTGGCGCTTTCGGTCGATGGCGGCTTTTGATCACGGGAAAGATTTCCGGAACGTGCTGCACTTCATCCAGCGTGACTGGCATGTTCAGTCCGGCAACGAATCGGTTGGGGTCGCGCTTGGCTGCCGACAGAATGCCGGGATCATCGAAGGTGAGGTACTGGCGGTTTTGTCCCGCCAATTCCGCTGATTGCACCAGTGTGCTTTTCCCGGTCTGCGTGCGCCGTTGACCAGAACAGCAGGCGTGTCTGCCAATCCATCCAGAAGCCGTTCGATAAGGTGGCGACGAAGCATAGCAGAATTATCCACCAGGAAGTGGATGATAATCAACCACAAGGTGGACGATTATCATGTCTGTCCGGCCTCTTGATCAATAGCCGGTCCAGCCGCGCTTTGCGGCAATCTGGGCACACTTTTGCACTCTACTCAAAGAGTGCCCAACCTCTGCTGTGCGGCGGAGGAAGTCGCGGAAAAGTCGAGGGCTAAACTCTGTTCCAGACCTCTGCTGTCCAGCAGAAAAGGTGGGGAAACCGACGACCTCTGCCTCGTTTGGGCAGAGGTTGCCTTCAAATCAGGTAAAAAACCGCGGGCACGTTAAGGACACGATAACGATTACCATGGGTGTCTCAGGGCGCCAAGAGTGGCCATCCATTGCCCCTGCTTTCTATCAGTTACGGGTTATCGACTCACTGTCACGGCAGAGGTCGCGGGTTCGAGCCCCGTCGTCCCCGCCATACATTCCAAATGACTTAGGAGTGTTTGGCAAGTGACAAGTTAGGGCACAAAATAGGCCCGGCTAGAATAGCCGGTTTTGTGACAAAGCGACATCACAGGGTTTGGTAGTACTCGTCAAAGGCCCCCGGAAGGGGGCCTTTGACGTGTAGAGCTACTTGAATTCACAAACAAAGGCGCAGAGAGCACCGCAAAGAGGGTGCCTTGATGCGTCTGTTTGGCGCTCGAACGGCCATTGACGCTGGTTCTCTTATCGCTCACCGAATTCCTTATCGGAAGACTAAAAGAAGACTTAGCCCAGGTAGACGCAACTTGGCGTATTCAAAGTGAGCGCACTCGAGTTTCTGGATTTGCCCGGTTCCGTCGGGTCGGAAGCGGCCGAGAATGCAATCAAACCGGCGGTAACATTCGAACAGGAATGCTCCATGTTGAAGTCTTCAACGAATGGCCTTTTCCTTTCGGCCCGGGATTCAGGCCTGGACTCTGTCTTCGAGATTGGGAATCCGGGACCCTCCGGTTGGTCCACTTTTTTGAGGGAAACTTGACTAGCGCGGCGAATGGGGGATCGATAATTCATCGGATTTCTCCCTTGGACAGGCTCATCGTACGACCGCTGTGTTGCGGCTGAATGAACCCGGCACGTTAGGAGCAATGGGCCGGAATTCAAACAAGATGAAGCGTCCAACGTTGATGGATTGATCACGCCGCGCTGCCCACTCGTGTGCTTTGCAGCACTTTCTGCGGGGCACGGCTAAGCTTGGCAAGGATGGGCAACCCTGCAGTCTCGTTCGCGGCGGAGCGGCAGTTCGAGCGGTGTTCTTGAAGCTCGATCAGTGCGCGCTCCATTTCGACGTTCAGATAGGCTGCGAACCTGCTGCTCACCTGAAATGAGGCAAGCGAGCCGGCTTCCACGAACGCGCTCCGTCTGGTCTCGAACGCCTGTTCCAGATTCCGGCAAAGGAGGCAATGCATTTCGGCATCCTTTCATTGATCGCTATTTCAGTCCGGCGGTGGATCTCTTTCCCCAAGAAGGAACGGCCTCCCTTGCGGAGGCGAACCTCATGGGTGTGGCTATATGGCCAGCGTCACGCGACAGTCATGCGTTCCGCGGTGATAAGATGTCCGGGACGAGTGAGCGGGTTGTCCGCTTTGCAGGAAATTTCTTCGCGACTGCAGCGGCGCAGCTTGAGGTTGATTTATTGGTCGTTCTAGATCTTGAGGAATTCTCGGGATGGTCTTGAATCCGAAGAAAAATTGCGTCAACACCACTGTTCGATTGATGTGATCATGGGCCTGATTCGAGCCATCTGTCAAGCGATTTACCCAATTTTCTTCCGTTGCGATCATATGCACAAATTGCGGTTCATGTGAGCAATTCTTAAGATTCCGGCAGGCGTGTAGCGGACGGCAGAAGGCGCATTAATCGTTGCGCAGGACGATCATGGGATCGACCGCGGGGGCGCGGCGAGTGGTATGCGGGCTGTGCAAAGGCAGAAACTGCGCAGGTTATCTGAATTCTCGTTGTTGGATGCCCAATGTCAGCAATATAAACCACACCGCATAGGGGTCATTCATGTAGCATGGAAGGCACTGCCCGACGGGAAAACTCGACATCGCCCCATCGTGCGGGAACTTGGTTCCCGCCACCGATTCGTCCGATTACGACTACGCTCTTTGCGGCCATTTTACCCCTAGAACCGCTGCTTGGAATCGGAAAGGTTGGATCGATTGAGCGTTCATCTGGTAAATCCCAGCGACAATTCATTTGGTACCGCGGTGATCACGCCGCGCTGGCTGTTTGTGCTTGCGGCGGCGACCCCGCGCGAGGTTGGCGACCCGATTCTGGTGGACGAGTCGCTGGAGCAGATTGTGCCGGAGACCATTCAGCCAGGCGACATTGTGGGCATCAGCGTGCACACCGGCAACGCTCTGCGCGGCTACCAGGTGGGACGGATGGCGCGAGAACGAGGTGCCTGGGTGGTGTATGGCGGCATTCATGCGACGCTGTTCCCCGAGGAGGCGTTGGAGCGCGGCGAAGGGCACGCGGTGGTGAAGGGCGACGGCGATATTGCCTGGGGCAGGGTGGTTTCGGATTGCCTGGCGGGCAAGCCGGAGCGTGTGTACGAAGGCGGCCGCATCGAAGGCAGCCAGTTTCTCGCTGCGCGCTGGGACCTGATGGATCCGGCCAAGTATATGTGGGCCTCGGTGCAGACCATTCGCGGATGCCCCAAGCACTGCTCGTTTTGCAGCGTGTGGCGCACCGATGGACAGAAGCCGCGGCAACGCAGGTTTCAGAGCGTGATTGACGAGATTGTGACGCTGCGGCGGCTGGGCTTCCGTTTTATTGCGCTGGCGGACGATAACTTCTATCCGGTGACATTTACCGATTTGCGGCTGGCCCGCGAGCAGGGCAATACGGCCAAGCTGGAAGAGCTGACGGCCATTCGCGCGGAACGTCTGCAACTGATGGACGAGCTGGCCAAACTGCCCAAGGACATGGTGTTTTTCACCCAGATGACCATGGAAGCAGGCGAGGATGGGAGTTATCTGGATGCTATGCGGAAGGCTAACATCAAGGGCGCGCTGGTGGGTGTGGAGGCAGTAACTCCGGAGGGATTGAAGGCGGTTTTCAAAGATTGGAATTACTCCGGAGAAGCGCTGGCAAAGCAGTTACAGACATTCAAGCAGCACGGCGTGCATGTGCTGGGTTCGTTTATCTTCGGATTGCCGACGGACAGGCCGGCCACCTTCGACGCCACCGTGGCCATGGCCATGAAAGCGGGAGTTACATTTGCGCAGTTTGTGATGATGACGCCGTTTCCAGGCACTGTGGATTTTAATCGCTGGGAGAAGGAGCAGTCGCTGCATCCCACCCTGGTGGGCGATGTGCCGATCACTCGTTACTGGATGATTCCGACGGAAGTCAGGCCCAAGATGTTTACACCGCATCCCACCATGAGTTCGGATGAGATACGGGAACGGACACAGAAGGTATGGGATACGTTCTACACCTGGGGAGCTATCTGGCGGAGGTCGGCTTGCACTCCTAATTTGAAGTCGAGAATAGCCTTCATGTTTCTGTCGAAGCTCTACCGGCAGATGTATGCGGGTACGGGGATCTCAACCGATAGCGCGCGGCGGAAGAAGTCGAAGGCGTGGGCCAAGTGGACGGCGCGGCAATGCAAGAAACTGTTCCAGGCGCGACCGATGCCTGAGCTGGCAGGGCCGCAATGGGAACTTGGGATTCCGGCGATGGGGCAGGCGGCATTTGATGGAGCAGGCGGCGAGGCGCAGGGACCTTTCGTAGTCTTTCCCAAGAATTGAAGTTTCTTGCGTGTTCGCGGGTTGCGCGCAGACCATTGGAGAACCGCTATAATTGACGGCGTAGATTTTCAGGTTCACTCCAGCGAAGGTCTCCCATGCGCTTGCATCATCGTTCACTCTGTTCGGTTTCCGGCCTCTGCCTTGTTTTAGTCGCGATTGCTATGACAGGTTGTGGCGGCAGTTCAAGTTCAACAACTCCTCCTCCAACTTTGACAGTCACCCTCGGCAGCGCCAGCGTCATTGTTCCTCAGGATGGAACGCCGGCCGCATTGACGGTCACCATCAGTGGGCCGAGCGGCTCAGGGTCCGTCTCCGTCAGCGCCTTGCCGGGCGGTATGACCGCGCAGTTTGTCGCTCAAAACGGCGGGCCATCGGGAACGCTGACCTTTACCGGCAGCACGTCTGCGGAGCCGGGAAGTTTCTCGCCGGTTGTTCAAGTCAGCCTTGCGGGCCAAAGCGCATCGGCGAGTTTCACACTGGTGAGCGCGGTGGTGGCAAAGGTGAGCAGCACAACCGATACCACCATGGGCGTGAACGGGGTGCTCAAGCAGTTCATGTCGACATCCTTCCAGGTGGCGGAGTGGGATGGGGACTACTTCGGCGGGTCGAACGCGGCGGCGCTAGAAAGCACAATGACGGCGATGGGGCCGCAGCACATCCGGTTGCAGACGGTGAGCCAGGGCGTGGCCATGTCCACGAACACTGGGACGGCGAATGACTGGGACTTCACGATCCTGGACCAGACCGTGCAACCGATACTTGCCTCGGCGGATCATAGCCCGGAGTTTCAGATTGCCACGGCGCCGGCGTGGATGTGCTTCAGCAACGGACAGCTCGATGTTACCAACCACGTGAAGGATTTTGCGGCCTATGCGGCCAACCTGGTTCGGTATTACAACAAGGGCGGATTTGACTGGGGCGGAACGCATTTTCAGTCGCCGAGTAACTATCCAATAACCTGGTGGGGCATCTTCAACGAGCCAAACGGCAACGGAATAACTGCCGACCAGTATGTGAAGATTTATAACACCGTGGTTCCGGCGATGCTGGCTGTGGACCCGACCATCAAACTCTCTGCGGTGGAGTATTCAGACTATGGGCTGGGCACCGGAGACGGGGGCGATCCCATGACCTATTTGCCCGCTTTTGTTTCTCCTGCTAACTCAGGAGGGGTGAATACGCAGGTAAATATTGTTTCCACGCATTTCTATAGCTCGTGCAATCAGTCGGACCCGGATGCCAGCCTGATGGCCTCCGTCCCGCAGTTTGCATCCAATGTGAGTTACTTCTACCAGGAGTTGCAAACGCGTCCGGACCTCAAAGATGTTCCGGTGTGGGTGACGGAAAACAATGTGAACGCCGATTATGTAGGCGCGAACGGCATGAGCACCTGCAATCCCAACCAGGTGTTTGTGGACGACCACCGCGGGACGAGCGCGTTCTTTGCGGCGTGGCGGCCATATGTGTTTTCGGCGCTCGGGAAGGTCGGCAACCAGGCGCTTTATCACTGGGCCTATGACGGCGATCAACAATATGGCGAAGTGGACCCGAGCGGCAACACGTATCTGAGTTACTGGGTCGATCAGGCGCTCGATTCCATTTATCCTTCGACGCCGGGCTCGCCGGCGCCGAGCATCCTTGAGCTTTCGGCTACGGATACCACCTCCGTGGAAACGCTGGCGACGAAGAATGCCGACGGCTCGGTGACGGTAATGGTGGATGACCACGCGGTTGCTTCGCCGACAGACAACAACGGCAGCGGCGCGGCGCGCATGGTGATTGTGGATGTTTCTGGCATGGGGAACTTCAGTTCGGCGAGTTTGCTGAGCATCAGCGCGGGCAGCAGTGCGAGTACCGCCCCGGTTCCGGTTTCCGTGACGCCGGCTTCGCGAATGACGATTTCGCTTCCGGGGTATGGGGTGGCGTGGCTGCAATTGAAGCCATGAGAGCGCCCGAAACGCAACCGCAGGTCCTTCGACTCCGCTGCAGTGCGCTTCGCGCAGGATGACAGGTCTTTTGGCTGCTCAGGATGACAGCATAGATGAAAAATGGGTACGGGCTGATGCTCGTACCGTTTGATGTTTCTGAGGTGAAACTCGGTAGTTACGGTGTGAGTTACCACCCGAGTACATAGGCGAATATAAGCGGCGCAACGATCGAGGCGTCGCTTTCGATGATGAACTTGGGTGTATCTTCGCCTAACTTGCCCCAGGTGATTTTCTCGTTCGGCACTGCGCCGGAGTAAGAGCCGTAACTCGTGGTCGAGTCACTGATCTGGCAAAAGTAAGCCCACAGTGGCACGTGATCGCGCTGCAAATCCTGGTGGAGCATGGGGACCACGCAGATGGGGAAGTCGCCTGCGATGCCGCCGGCAATCTGGAAGAAGCCAAGCGGAGTTTTGGCCGTTGTTTCCGTATACCACTCGGCCAGTTCCATCATGTACTCGATGCCGGTGCGGACGGTGTGCACGTTCTTCACGTCGCCACTGATACAGTGACCGGCATACATGTTTCCCAGGGTCGCGTCTTCCCATCCGGGCACGAAGATGGGGAGATTTTTCTGCGCGGCGGCGAGCAGCCAACTGTTCTTCGGATCGATCTGATACGACTTTTCCAGGTCGCCGGAGAGAAGGATCTTGTACATAAATTGATGCGGGAAGAAGCGCACGCCGGCCTGGTCGGCGCGGACCCATTCCTTGAGCACTTCATTCTCGATGCGGCGCATGGCCTCCATCTCTGGAATGCAGGTGTCGGTGACGCGGTTCATGTGGCGCGAGAGGAGCTTGGCCTCGTCGGCGGGGGTGAGATCGCGGTAGTGGGGCACGCGCTCATAGAAATCATGCGCAACCAGGTTGAAGACGTCTTCTTCGAGATTGGCCCCGGTGCAACTGATGCCGTGAACCTTGTCCTGGCGGATCATTTCAGCGAGCGAGAGGCCGAGTTCGGCCGTGCTCATGGCGCCGCCGATGGTGACGAACATTTTGCCGCCGGAGGCGAGGAGCTTGTTGTAGCCCTCGGCTGCGTCAATGAGGGCGGCGGCATTGAAATGGCGATAGTGGTGCTTGATAAACGAGGTAATTGAAGACATAGTTTCTTTCTACTCCAGCTTTCAAAATATCACAGCGCAGGAGATGCCCGAGACCGCATTCTGCGCGGCTTTGAGGCTTATTGCGCTTGAGGAAGTGTGGCTATTGTTAAGAGGGAATGAATGTGGGTAGAGAGTGTGGGCGGATATTGGAGTTTGAGCAGCCGAACTGTAGGGCAAGAGAGGGATTTGGGGATGGATATAGCAAGATTGCGCCCGCCGCGCGGGCTCCGCGAGTTACGAAGTTAGCGGGCGCTGCTGTGAGCCAGATCACTTTGCAGTGATCTTAGTGCGCGGCGAAGGCGCTGGTCGCGGAGACACTGCGCACATCGGATGCGAAGGAGTTCTGAAGGTTTGACCCGAACCTGTGGTGCTCATCACATACGGCGGCGAGGCGCGAAGCTTATCACAGGTAACGGATGCAGTAACGGCCAGAACCTGGCCAAGGAGAAGAAAGATGAACAAAAGAATCAGAATTGCGGCCCTGATGCTGCTGGCCATTTCCTTTGCGGGAACTGCGTTCGCGCAGACATCGGCGGCAGACGTTTACAAAGCGAAATGCGCAATGTGCCACGGGGCAGACGGACTTGCCACCACGCCAACGGCAAAGAACTTCAAGGTGCTTTCGTTCAAAGATCCGGCGATGGTGAGTGCCTCCGACGCACAGTTCATTGCCTCGACCAAAGACGGCAAGGGCAAGATGCCCGCGTACAAAGACAAGCTGACGGATGCGCAAATCAAGGACGTGATCGGGTACATTCGCACGCTTCAGAAGTAGGGAATACACGAAGCACACCCTGACTGAACGGCGTAAGCCTGGGGAAACAAGGGAGAGAAAGGCGGAATGCCTTTCTCTCCCAGCCTGAAAGCGGCAGGGATTTATCGGAGACAACATGAAAGCCGTTTCCTCCATTACCTCCACCTTATTCGCAACCCTATTTATTGCGTTGGCCACCGCCGGCGTTACCCAGGCGCAGACAGATTGCCTAGGCTGCCATGGCGACGCCGGGATGCAGGATGGGTCGGGGCACAGCATCAGCGTGGATGCGCAGAAGTTTCATTCAAGCATCCATGGAAACCTGGAATGCTCGAATTGCCACAGCGACATCAAGGAATATCCACACCCGGATAAGATTGCGCCGGTGAAGTGCGCAACGTGCCACGCCGATGAAGCGGCCGGGCTAGTTGGCAGCGTGCATGCAGATGGGGCGGATCATCCCTGCACGAGTTGCCATGGCGACGCGCATTCCATCTATCCGAAAACAGATCCGAAGTCGGCGGTGTATCCGCTGAATGTTCCGCGCACCTGCGGCCAATGTCACGGAACGGAAGGAATGGCCAAGAAGCACGGGCTTCCGAGCGTGTTTCCGCTGTACATGGACTCGATCCAT
>JBEKFD010000177.1:0-20355 GCA_050013495.1 Occallatibacter sp.
AGCCCGACTCCGCTTCACCGGCTATCGACTATGCTCAAGGAGAAGCAACGCCTTGAGAAGACAATCACACTAAACGGCAACTGTGTCTTCAGAAGACTGTCTCACTCAAGGGGTTCACCCCAGGCCTTCCCAGGTCTCAAAGTCGAGACCTGGGCCACCCGCAGGGCTTTTGCTTAGCCCTTGATGAACTGGACTTCAAGGCTGATGGATACTTCTTCGCCTACTAGCACGCCGCCGGTTTCGAGGGCGGAGTTCCAGGTGAGGCCGAAGTCCTTGCGATTGATTTTGGTGGACGCGGAAAGGCCGATGCGGTGATTTCCCCAGGGATCCTTGGAGGGCTCGCTGACGTCTTCGACGGTCAGGGTCACAGCTTTGGCGACGCCATGGATGGTGAGGTCACCAGTAACCGCGTAATTGGCGCCGCCCTTGGAATCGATATTTGTGGATTTGAAGGTGATCGCGGGAAATTTGTCGGCATCCAGGAAGTCGGCGCTCTTGAGGTGGCCGTCGCGCTGAGGATCTCCTGTGGACAACGTCGCGATGGGGATGTCGACCTCAACGGCGGAATGTGTGTAATCGGTTTCGTCAAGGGCGAGCGTGCCGGTAAGGCCGCTGAAACCGCCCTTTACATTCGAAATCATCATGTGCTTGACCTTGAACTCGGCGTGGGAGTGGGCGGGGTCGAGTTTCCAGGTGGTGACGGTGCCGGGGGCGGGTCTGGCGGAAGTGGTGCTCATGGGTGTTGCTCCTTTCACCCTCTTGGATGCGCGGGAGCGATATTCGTTGCAACAAGTATATTCGACAAACCGGTATTCGCATCGGGTTTCGATTGTCGGCCTTATGCTCAAGAGAGGCATCCCATGTCCGACTTTGCCCAAACCGTGAAGCAGCAGGCCGACATCGTCAAGGTGATCGAGGGGTATATCCGCCTGCGCAAGGCGGGGGCGCAGAACTATTCGGGGCTGTGCCCGTTCCACAAGGAGAAGTCGCCGTCGTTTTCGGTCCATGCGGTAAGGCAGTTTTACCACTGCTTCGGCTGCCAGGCTTCAGGGGATGTGTTCAGCTTTGTGGGGAAGATTGAGAATGTTCCGTTTCCCGAGGCGGTGCGGATTGTGGCGCAGAAAACTGGGATTCCGCTGCCCAAGCGGGAGTTCTCTTCGCCGGAGCAGGCTGCTGAATCAAGGCAACGGACCAAGCTGCTGGAACTACATGAGGCGACCACGGCGTTCTTCGAGGGACCGGCTGAGCGGCATGGCAGATGACGAAACGCTGCGGGCCTCGGGGCTGTTCAGTTCCAAGGAACAGGGGGACGGCACTCCGGGCCACATTTACGACCGGTTTCGCAAGCGGGTGATGTTTCCCATCGCCAACGAGAGCGGGCGGGTAATCGCCTTCACCGGCCGCACGCTCGAAACCGGCGAGAAGGCCGGGCCGAAATATTTCAATTCGCCGGAGACGCCGCTTTATTCGAAGAGCCTGGTGCTCTTCAACCTGGACAAGGCGCGGACCGCCATTCGGCAGGCGGAGTTTGCGCTGCTTGTGGAGGGGCAGATGGACTGCATCTCAGTCTTTCTGCGCGGGATACAGAACGTGATTGCCACCAGCGGGACGGCCTTTACCGGGCAGCAGGTGGCGCTGCTGCGGCGGCATACGGGCAATGTGGTGGTGAATTTCGATCCGGATACGGCGGGCGGAAATGCGGCGGAGAAGTCGATTGCGCTGCTGACCGAGGAGGGGTTCACGATCAAGATTGTGACGCTGGATGGGGGACTTGATCCGGATCGGTTCATTCGCGAACGGGGTGTGGAGGCTTACGTTGCGGCGATTCGCGGCGCGCGCAGCCAGGCCGACTACTTGATCGAAAGGGCGCGGGCGGCGTTTCCAGGGGCCAGCGCGGAGCAGAAGCTGAAGGCGATGAACTACCTGCTGCCGCATATCCGGCGGATGCCGGAAAAACTGGCGCGCGACCAGTTTGCCGGGGACGCGGCGCAGAAGCTGGGGATTGACTCGGCGGTGCTGCGAGAGGAGCTAAGGCAGGCGGCGCTGAAACGCAAGGATCGCATTGAGGCGCGCGCCTCGGCCCTGACCGAAGTGGAACGGGTGCTGCTGCGGGCACTGGCCGTTACCGACCCGGAACACGAACAGGCTCGCCGGCTTGCGGTTGAGGCGGTGGGAAAGCAAACCTCCTGGTTTGAGCACCTTGGGACGTTTTCTGCGCTGCAGGCGCTGGCTGGGCGGCAGGCCGCGGACCCCATGGATGTGGTTGAGGACCCTGCGCAGCGGGCGCTGGTGGCGGAGGTGCTGCTTGCTGAGACCAAACCGCCTGAGGAGAATGAGGTTGCGAGCGCAATTCAGGAACTGGAGGAGCGGGCGATCGGCGGGGAGATTTCGCGGAACTGGCGCTGTTGACGCAGCAGAAGCTGGAATTGGACAAGGCTCTTCGGAGGTTGCAAAACCGACGGCCTGACGAAGGCTAGCGCTCTCCCAATCCAAGTGAGCGCGTGCATCAAACCGGCCCCAAGTTGCGTCTAATGTTACAGGAGCAGGTGCGGAGGGGTAGAAAAGACCGCCCGGCCCAAGGACAAAGCGGCCTGCAAGCGCCAAGCTTGGGCGAATTTTTCAATGGCGCGGGCGGGAGCGGCTGTGGTAATCTATTGATCTCTGTGAGGATGCGCGCCCCTCTGCCCCAACTATGAGCTTCGGCTCGCGGGCGAACCAGGTGAATCCTGAAGCGCTGGTCATCCTGTTCCGAGCAACTATCTGAAACCGCTTCTTTTTTGCGGGTGACCGCAGGTCTATCTCTGCCGCGCTGGGATTTCCACGCTATGTACATTTGGGAATCTTTTTTTTGCGCGTTCAGAAATAGGACCACGCACCGGTGCGCAATACGGTGCTTAATCCAAGATTGCGCAGGAGAGCAGGATTATTTTGGCGATTGATGACAAATTCGAAGGCGATCTGGACAGCCTGATCGAGGTTGGCAAGGAAAAGGGCTATCTCACTTACGGCGATGTGAACGACATTCTGCCGGATGAGCTGGGCTCGGCCGACGATCTGGATGATCTGATTACAACTATCGGCACGCAGGGCATTGACCTGCTGGACAGCCCCAAATTCGGCGCCGACAAAGACTTTGAGCTGGAAGAGGGCGAAGACGTCGAGCTCGACCTGACGCCGGGGACTCTGGAGAAGACCAACGACCCGGTGCGCATGTATCTGCGCGAGATGGGCACGGTGCCGCTGCTCACGCGCGAGGGCGAGGTGGAGATTGCCAAGCGCATTGAGCGCGGGCAACTGCGCGTGCTCAAGGCCATTTCGCGTTCGCCGATTGTGATTCGCGAGATTGTGGCGCTGGGTGAGGACCTGAAGCGCGGCGTGCGCAACGTGAAGGAAGTGGTGATCTTCGACGAGGAAGAACTCACCGAAGAAGTAGTGCAGGCGCGCGTCAAGGCGACGGTAGCGCGGATCGATGCGCTGGTGAAGCACCAGAAGAAGATCCTGCTGCTGGAAGAGAAGCAGGCTGCGAATACCGCGGCCAAGGTCAAGGCCTCCGCGGCGCGGCATACCCGCTGGCTGATTGCACGCGAGAAGGTATTCATTTCGCGCATTGTGCGTGAGTTGAAGTACACGGCCCTCGAGCGCAAGCGGCTGCTGGACAAGGTCAACAAGACCGTAGACACGATGCGTACGCTGGAGCGGCAGATTCGGTCGCTGGACCAGAAGTTTGACGCGTCGAAGAGCGAGGAACTGAAGAAGGAGTACCGGCGGCAGCAGAAGAACTGCAAGGCGGACCTGGAAAAAATCGAAGGCGATGCCGGCGTTTCCATTCTTGAATTGAAGCGCACGCAGCGCGAGATGATTCAGGGCGACATGGACGCCGAGCAGGCGAAACGGGAACTTATTGAGGCGAACCTTCGGCTCGTGGTCTCGATCGCCAAGAAGTATACGAATCGCGGGCTGCAGTTCCTCGACCTGATTCAGGAAGGCAACATCGGCCTGATGAAGGCGGTGGACAAGTTCGAATACCGTCGCGGCTACAAGTTCTCGACGTATGCGACATGGTGGATTCGCCAGGCGATTACGCGCGCCATTGCGGACCAGGCTAGGACGATCCGCATTCCGGTGCACATGATCGAGACCATCAACAAGCTGATCCGGACCAGCCGGCAGCTGGTGCAGGAACTGGGCCGCGAGCCATCGAGCGAAGAGATTGCGCGGCGCATGGATATCCCCGTGGCCAAGGTCCGCAAGGTGCTCAAAATTGCGCAGGAGCCCATCTCGCTGGAGACTCCCATCGGCGAAGAGGAAGATTCGCACCTGGGCGACTTCATCGAAGACCGTCAGGCGGTGTCGCCGTCGGAAGCCGTGATCAGCGTGAACCTGAAGGAGTACACCTCGCAGGTGCTGCGGACACTCACCCCACGTGAGGAGCGGGTGATAAAGATGCGGTTCGGTCTTGAAGACGGCTCCGAGCACACGCTGGAAGAGGTGGGTCAGAGCTTCCAGGTCACGCGCGAACGCATCCGCCAGATTGAAGCCAAGGCGCTGCGCAAGCTGCGGCACCCTTCGCGCAGCCGCAAGCTGAAGGCGTTTGTAGAAGGCGTTAAGGAGATGTAAGGCTGGCGAAATGTAGTCTTGGACGATTCGAATTCGGCTGAAAGTTATCCGCAAAGAGCCGTAGCATTTAACAGGTGCTGCGGTCGCTTTGTTGAGACGAAGGCGTAGTTGCAGTCGAAACAAAGTGAATTGATTAGAAGTTCCGCCGGGCAACAATCGGAAGACAAGGCGGCGGATGACCTCGATTTGGAGTCGGCTTCCCGCTATGCCGTGAACTCAGGGTTGAACTTGAAATCACTGAAGAGTCGCCGCCATTGAGCGGGAAGGATTCTAGCGGCAACCAAATCCATCTGGATCATCCCACGAGGAGGGAGCCTGCGGAGTACCAAATCTCAAAATCGAGACTTGGCGCCACAGCCAAATCTCTGTAATGCGTTGAGATATGGAATCCGCCAACTCATCGCATTAAGGACATGGAAAATGACCCTGGGTCGACCCCTGAGCGAAATGCATTTGATGGCGACAGTCGGCTTTTTGACCTTTATTGGCGGGATACTCTTCGCGACCGCACAATCTCGTGAACCTGCCAACTTCCTCTATACTAGCTCGAGCGAATTCTCGGAACTAAGCACGCTGTTGAAAAGACCCGACATCCAGGGGGCGCAGATTGTATACAGCTGGAAGTCGCTTGAGCCTGCGAAAGATCAATATGATTTTTCGGAGATCGAGCGAGCGCTGAAGGTGCTTGATGCGGCACACAAAAAACTGTTCATTCAGGTGCAGGACCGGTTCTTCAGGCCGCAGGACAAGAATGTCCCCTCATATCTCATGCGGGATCCCATCTACGATGGGGGCATTACGCCACAGTCGGACAATCCAGGTGAAGGAAAGCCCGTTGGCAGTGGATGGGTGGCAAACCAGTGGAATCCGCAAGTCCGAAAGAGATATCAGCTTCTGTTGCAGGCCTTGGCGAGGCAGTTCGACGGCAGGGTGTATGGCGTAAATCTGCCCGAAACGGCGATCGATGTCGATATGAATCGTAGTCCCGCGGGGTTTACCTGCGACAAATACTTCAACGGCGAGCTGGAAAACCTGAAAGCGGCAAAGGCGGCGTTCACGAAGTCTTATGTAGTGCAGTATGTGAATTTTTGGCCCTGTGAATGGAACAATGACCATAAATATATGGAACGCACATTCGAGTTTGCAGCACCGAACGGCATCGGATTGGGCGGTCCCGATATTGTCCCAAACATGAGGAGTCAGATGAAAAACTCCTATCCGTTTTTTCACGAATACAAAGACAAGCTGATTCTAATTGCCATGGCCGTCCAGGAACCGACCCTGACGTACACCAATCCTGCAACGGGGAAGCAGTTTACCAAGGATGAGTTCCAGAGCTTCGGTAAGAATTATCTGGGCACGCACTTGATCTTCTGGAGCACCTCTTCACCCTGGCTCCGCACAAAATAGGTCATCGAGATACTGACATGTATCAAACTCCCATGCCAGGCATTGCCGGGTGCCTCTGGTCTCAGCTTTGAAACGAAGCCAAGGCGCTGTGCAAGCTGCGGCACCCTTCGCGCAGCCACAAGCTGAAGGCATTTGTCGAAGGCGTCAAAGAAATGTAGTTTTGGCAGGAAGTTGAGTTCGGCTGATCGTTAGCCGCGAAGAGCCGTAGCCTTGGAAGGAGCTGCGGCTCTTTTGTATTCGAGGCCGGTGGGAAACCGCCAATCATATTGGCCCGCACCAACTCAGCCGGGGATCACCGCTCGGTTGCCTTGTTTCAGAGCAAAGTTGTAAAGCGCAAGATCGAAGGTGACGAGCCGTGCCTGCGAGGCCTCGGCAAAGGCCAAGAGCCAGCAATCCCCAACCCACTTGGTTGCGGTTTTCACGGCATATGGCTCAGTGGCCAGCCGAAACCTTGCGTCCACATTGCGCGGCTCGGGATAAAACTCCACGCGCGGGTCTTGCAGCCAGCGGTCATAAACTGCCCAGGCTTTGCGCAGAGTGAGGGTTTCGTCTCCCATTACGGCTGTGTTCGTCAGCAGACCCAGCAAGCCAAGCTGTGTATAGCGGGAGAAGATCAGAGTCGAGTCGTTCGGCAGTTGTTGAAGCCAGCTTAATGCCACGCCATTGTGCGGGTGACCGGAGACCGAAAGCGCGAGCCAGACGTTGAGATCAGAAAATAACAAGGTCATGCGGATTCTCGTCGACCGGGAATCGAGGTCCGAGCTTGCCCTTGGTCCAAATGAGAGGCCCGGTGACACGCTCGCCCTTCTTCGGCTCGGAATAGGTCTCTTCAAGCGCCCGGACAATGAGCGAACGGATAGAGGTCCCTGAACTTTCGGCGCGTTGTCGCAGGCGCTGATGCAGCGGTTCGGGGATGTCGACAGTGGTGCGAACGGCCATGACATGATTATGTCACATTTGCAATCTGGCTGCGCCCGCCTTTTCAGCGTGCTTATCCAGCGGCGGCGGCTTCGACCTGGGTCCATTCATCTTTGCTCAGCTTCAGTGAACCGGCGGCGATGTTTTCTTCCAGATGCGCGACGCTTGAGGTGCCGGGAATGGGCAGCATCATAGGAGAGCGCTGCAGGAGCCAGGCGATTGAAAGCTGCGCCACTGTTGCCTGATAGTTGGCGGCGATTTGAGTCATCCAGTCTGCGGCGGGATGGTCGCGGCGGAGCAGCTTGCCGGCGGCGAGCGGGTACCAGGGGAGAAAGCCGATGCGGTGACGCTCGCAGAATTGGAGCGTCTCCTCGTGGCGGCGATCGGCCAGGCTGTATCGATTCTGGACAGTGACCACGTCGATCATTCTCTGCGCCTGCTCGATCTGGTGCGGGGCCACTTCGCTGAGGCCGATGTGGCGAATCTTGCCTTGCTCCTGGGCGCGCTTGAGTGCGCCCAGCGATTCTTCAAGCGGGGTGCGGGGATCGATGCGGTGAAGCTGGTAGAGGTCGATGCAATCCAGTTTCAGGCGGCGGAGGCTCATTTCGACACATTGAAGAAGATAGCCGGCGCGGCCTACGTACTCGGTTTTGGCGGGGCCCTGGCGCGTGATGCCGCCCTTGGTGGCAATGATCAGGCCGGGCGGGTAGGGGTGGAGGGCTTCGGCGATGAGGCGCTCGGCAATCTCCGGGCCATAGGCGTCGGCGGTGTCAAGCAGGTTGACGCCGAGCTCGACAGCGCGGCGCAGAACCCGATGGGCTTCGGCCGGGTCGGCGGGCTCGCCCCACGTGCCTTCGCCCACCAGGCGCATGGTGCCATAGCCCAGCCGGTGAACGGCGAGGTCGCTGCCGAGGAGAAACGTGCCGCTGGCGGCCGCATCGGGTTGTTGATCGTTCATGTTCGCCCGAAACAATCCGAATGAAGTAAGCTTCACCCATGCAAAGTGTACGACAAGGGTCGATTCACCTGTTTCGCCTGGCCGGCGTGGACCTGTATCTGCATTGGTCGTGGTTCCTGGTGGCGGCTTATCAAATCGAGGCGCGAAGAGCGGGATACTCGTCCATCGTTTGGAAGATATTTGAGTACCTGGCGCTGTTTCTGATTGTGCTGATGCATGAGTTTGGACATGCCATGGCTTGCCGGCAGGTAGGGGGAACGGCGAACCAGATTCTGCTTTGGCCGTTTGGCGGGGTGGCGTATGTGAACCCGCCGCAAAGGCCGGGAGCAACGCTGTGGAGCATTGCGGCGGGGCCGCTGGTGAACGTGGTGCTGGCGCCGTTTTTATACGCAGCAGCCATGACGGCCCATTCGATGGGGTGGGCGGAAACGATGCCCAATGCAGCCCATTTTCTCTGGGCGGTTTTCGTGATCGATGTCGCTTTGCTGGCGTTCAACATTCTTCCCATCTATCCGCTGGACGGAGGGCAGATTCTTCGTTCGCTGCTGTGGTTTGTGGTGGGCAAGGGGCGCAGCCTGATGGTTGCCACGATTCTCGGATTCGTGGGCATCGTCGGGTTCGTTGGCCTGGCATTCTGGTCTCGTTCGATTTGGCTGGGAGCCATTTCTATTTTTCTGCTCATGAATTGCTGGGGCGGATTGCAGCACGCGCGGCACCTGCTGCGGGTGGCGAAATTGCCGCGCAGGCAAGGGTTTGCCTGTCCAAGCTGCCGCACAGCGCCGCCGCTGGGAGAGTTCTGGCAATGCGGTGCATGCGGCAAGGGGTTTGACACATTCGCGAGCGGAGCGGTTTGTCCACATTGCTCGACGAGGTTCAGCACCACGCGGTGCCTGGATTGCGGCGAGCAATTTCCGATGAACGAATGGGTTGTGCGCGACTTTGCCGGCGTGGGGACGGTGAGCGGCTATCCGCCACCCCATCCTCCTCATTGACGCGGCGCGGAACCCGACTCGCTTCAGATGCGTATTCTTGATTGCACGAGCAAGCGCCATATGTGCGAGGAGCAGACCCCATGAGCAGCATTCCCTATCCGAATCCGCAAGCCATCTTTTATCAGCAGTACGAATCCGTGCGCCGCGACGAGGTGGTGGGGGTTCTGCTGGCGCTGTTTCTGGGAACATTCGGGGTTCACCACTTCTATCTGCGGCGGACGGGACTGGGGATCCTCTACCTATGCTTTTGCTGGACGGGGATCACTTTGATTCTGGGCGTGATTGAGTGCTTCTTCATGCCGGGCCGGGTGCGCGAGTTCAATGCGATTCAGGCGGCGGGGATTGCGGCGGCGCTGGGGATTCCGATTCCCGGCTGGAGCCAGCCTATCAATGTGACTGTCAATGTGCCGCAGGGGGCCAACGCGCCGGCGGCGCAGCCGGGCACGCTGCTGGCTTGCGGGCGATGCCAGCAAACCAATCCGCCGGCGGCGCGATTCTGCGCAGGGTGCGGTGGGGCGCTGTGAGTGCGAATGAAGAATTCCAGTTTACTTCGAGACGCTTACGGGGAAAATTCGTCGAGAAATGCGTAACGGGAGGCATGACTCTTCCGGTACTATCTGGGATGGGTTAGCGACGTCACGTAAAGAATCTCTTGATGAAAGGCTATGCCAAAGGGAATAAGACAGAGGGCCGTCAATATTGCAAGGGTCCACGACTGTCCGCGAACCCATTCAGGGGCTTCGCCCGCCAGGAGTGAAAACGGCGCAGCCATAAACATGGCTAAGAGGACGAACGAAAACGCCTCGCAAAGAATGAGACGGTGCGAGATCGTCGCCGCTACGTCCCCCATTCCCAGGTCGCCGAGCCTCTGTTGCGCTTCAACCCTTCGCGTCGAATCTACTATGACCATGATCAGGTCCAGGGTCCGCTCGAATAACCACAACAGGACCATGGTCGCCAGGGCAGATAGCGCAGTGAGGAAAAATACGATGCGAGGCGCCAGCTTATTCCCCGGCTCGCTCCATTCAGTTTGTTCGTCGCGCCGGTCGCGAATCACCTGGAAGACAGCCAGCGCTGCAATGCAGCCAATACTGAAGACGATTGAAATGGTAAAGGACCCTGTCACAACTGCCATCGATCCCGCCACGTTCCTCACGCCGGCCAGCCTTTGCGTTGCGATTTCCTGAAAGGCCGTCAATATTCCAATGCCGCCAGCGAGCACTTGAAGCGCGATCGAAGTTAGCGCTAGCGGGATACCAGGCAAGACTGCAGGCAAACGAAATCGGCGCGGTCCAAACCACAAGAAACCGATGAGGATCAAGGTGAGGGTGGGCCCAGCAAACGCCATTACGAACGTGATGGGCCCGAATGCTGAAACCGAAGCCAATGCGCCGTTCATCTTCAACGCCTCCGACAGATGCGATGCAACCATCCACGGCGAGTTTGTACCGCTTTACATGTTGGCGTGGCCGCTGCGCATGGACTCGTTGAACTGCGGCTTGGTAAAGTTCAACGCCTCTTCGAGCTTGGCCTGGTACTCGGGTGCGCGGGCCAGCAGGGCAGGAGTGGCCGCGGCAAACTCGCCTTCGAGCACCATCAGGCCTTCGCCGGCTTCATGGCTGGCCATGCGCAGCAAGTCCTGCTCGGTGGTGTTCAGGTACTGAGCGTCCCTCGGATCGGCGATCCACACCGGCTTGCTTTCGCCCAGCACGGCGGAGAGCCAGTAAACCTTGCGCAACAGGTAGTCTAGGCGCTCGGCATCGGTGGTCTCGGTGAACAGGAAGCGCTTCTGCCAGCGGCTGTAATAGCGGGTGGTGACGGGAACAGGCTGGCGGTTGCCCGATTTGACGAATTCAAGCTGCCCATAGTCGACGGTCTTGCGCACGGCGTTGTAGACGAAACTCTCGGCGAAGGGCTGCTCCATGGCGGGCACAATCTCGGCAAAGGTGAGGGTGACGGAAGCGGCCAGCTTGGCGTGGAGGTTGTGTGCGCCGCCGTCGGCGAGGTGCATTTCCCCGTGGACGATGTAGGTGTCTGCGCCAGACGTGGAGCGGTGGAAAGGCCATTGAAACTGGCCGAAGGCGATGGGCAGCCCGGCCAGGGTCACATAGCACTCCGGGCGGGGATTGCGCAGGCGCTTGGCTTCGCCGGCCAGGTGCGCGGCCATCGTGGACAGCAGGTCCGGCCTGTCGAATTCGAAGGCCTCGCTGAGCTCGAGCCGCAGAGTCCGTCCGGCCGCCTCATCGCCGGGAAGGCCAAGCTGGAAGAGGGCGGTTGGCCGGCCATGAAAGTCGCAGCCCTGGGTGGCGGAGACGAGAACCAGACCGGCCTGAGAGGCCGCTGTTTGAACGGAGGTGGCGAGGGCGGATTTCATTTCGACAGTCATTTTCGGAGCTTTCTGCGTCTAGAATCGGTGCAAGACCATTCTATGGGAGCGGCGGGGTGCACGTCGCATTTACAATGAGAAACGTGCCGTCTGAAGCCGCTTCGCCCATCATCCTCGCCGAAAAACTGACCAAGGTTTACGCCGCGGGCCGGCTCCAGGTGACCGCCGTGCGAGGCGTTTCGCTGGCAATTTTGCCGGGGGAGTTTGTGGCGATTGTTGGGCCATCGGGATCGGGCAAGTCCACGCTGTTCTACCTGCTTGGCGGACTGACCCAGGCCACTTCGGGGCGCGTGGAGATCGACGGGATCGATTTTGCATCGCTCAACGACGCGGAGCGCACCCGGCTGCGCAAGCACCGCATCGGGTTTGTGTTTCAGAAGTTCAACCTGCTGCCAACGCTTTCGGCGATGGGCAACATCGAGATTGCTTATGCGGTGAGCGGGCGCAAAGAGCCCTTGGATCTGAAGTATCTCGACCACCTGAGCGAACTGCTATCGATCAAGGGGCGCCTCGATCATCGGCCGTCAGAGTTGAGCGGTGGGGAGCAGCAGCGAGTGGCGATTGCGCGGGCGCTGATTACACGGCCGGCGATTGTGCTGGCGGACGAGCCGACCGGCAATCTGGACACGAAAAACTCCGATGCGGTGCTCGAGATGTTGCTCAAGTCGAACCGGGAACTGGGCCAAACGACGCTGATGATTACGCATAATCCTGAAGCTGCAGCGATCGCCGGGCGCATCCTCTACATGAGGGACGGGGAGATTGTGCGGGAAGAGAAAGGAAATGGGCACGCTTCGGTTTTGCCAGGCGCTTTGCCCGGGACCATTGCCAGTTCGTCGGCGTCCTCGACGGGTAGCCAGAGAGACGCCGCAACGGTTTGACCGGGTTTCGGGCGCCCGGTATACTCAATACTGCAACAAGCGGGAGTAGCTCAGTGGTAGAGCATCGCCTTGCCAAGGCGAGGGTCGCGAGTTCAAATCTCGTCTCCCGCTCCATTCCGCCCTCCGGGAAGATCCGGGTTGGCTACGGCGGTCTGGAGCGATCCGAATACAAAAAAGGCTGCCCTGCCAAGGCGCGGTACCCAAGTGGTAAGGGAGAGGTCTGCAAAACCTTTATGCGTCGGTTCGATCCCGACCCGCGCCTCCAAGCATTGAGATCTCTCTGCTCAATAGGTGGCTCGGCCGCCGCTTACGTCGTAGCATTGGGCGGTGACGAAGGAACACTCGGGGCCGGCGAGAAAATGCACTACGGCGGCAACTTCCTCCGGCTTTCCGGTGCGCTTCATGGGGATTCGGTCGGTCATATAGGTGACCTGGGCGGGCGGAAGTTGATCGAGGATGCGGGTCTGGACCACGGCGGGAGAAACGGCATTCACGCATATCCCGTCGGTGGCGAGTTCTTTGCCGAGGGCCTTGGTGAGCCCGATGACGCCGGCTTTTGTGGCCGAATAAGGGATCATCCGCGGGTTGCCTTCTTTTCCGGCGATGGAGGCGATGTTGACGATCCTGCCGTAGCCCCGGCTGCGCATGGGTGGGACGACGGCGCGGCAGAAATTGAAGACGCCGGTCAAGTTGATGGCGATGTTGCGCTGCCAATCCTCGTCGGTCTGCTCCCAGATGTAGCCTGCGGGGCCGGCGATTCCGGCGTTGTTGACGAGCACATCGATGCGGCCGGTCTTGGCAAGAACGAATTCCACACAGCGGCGAACGGAATCGGCTTGGGCCACGTCGGCTTCGACGGCGAATGAGCCGTTGGGGAGCGCAGCGGCAACCTGCTCGGCCTCGGGCAAATTCAGATCGATCACCACAACGGTTGCTCCGGCGGATGCGAGGCGGATGGCAATGGCCTGGCCGATGCCGGTTGCCGCGCCGGTGACGAGGGCTGTTTGCCCGCCGAGATCGAACCTGGTCAGACCTGCGCTCTCGGGCGAATCGGTGAACCTGGCTTCGTCTTGGGGATAGTTCATGGAAATCCTCTCTTTCGCCGCGCTGGAGGCGGATTATAGGAACCGCGTTGGGGGCTGTCAATGTGACGCTCATGTCGCCCCTTCGCGGCAAGTGGCCTGGGCCGCGGTGCTTTCCCAGGGTCGCTGACGGCGTTTGGGAATCCGCTTTCGGAAACGCATGCCTCGAGGGCTAAAGCCCTAGCTGATATTGGGGTGTTTAGGGCACGACTGAAGTCGTGTCCTAAAGAGAAACTGGTTCGTAAGTCGTTGAAAATTCGTGGGGGCATCCGTGTCCGTACGCTCCCACCCATCGAGCAAGAAACGCTCGATGAATGGGGCACAGTTTCATCTCCCGTGGGTCGGCGAAGCCGGTTGACGACTGACGCTTCTCGGCATTCCAGTTGAGTTTTCGGCAGCTTGCGATGTGGTTCCTTAGCTCCGCTTGCGATGTCCTATCGAACTTCTCCGCGGGGCGGGTTAGAAGTGGCGGATGGCGTCGGCCTGGCTGGTGGTCGAGGCGTTGGGCGGGGCGACGCCGTGCTCTGTACTGCGCTCGACGTGGCTTTCGAGCGAGCGGCTGACGAGGTCGCGCGAGCCGAGGCCGATGGCCAACGACAGCGTGAGTACGATGCCGCCAAAAAGGATGCCGAAGGCGAGCTCGACCACCACTCCGCCGACTTCGAGGTGATCGAGGACCATGGCGGCGGTGAGAACCAGGACCAGCCACTTCACTCCGAGGGAGAGGAAGCGCGCGTATTGGAGCTGAAGATTCACGGCTCCGATGAGGACGGAACGGGCCAGGAAGCGGGCGATCAGGTTGCCGGCGATGAGCAGGAAGATGGCGCCGACGGCGTGCGTGAGGTAGGGCAGCAGGGAGATGGGCAATGTGGCGGCGGTGGCGTAGGAGGCGTCGAAGGCGGAGACGCCGATGATGAGGCCGAGGACGATGCAGGCCCAGAACGCTGCGCGGGCGATGAGCACACTGGGCGAGGTGGTGGGCGTCCATTCGGCTTTGCCGCGAGTGCGGGCGATGTAATCGTCGAATTTTGCCCACGCCATGGTGTGGCGCAGGATTGCAGAGATGGCCATGCCGATGAGCGTGAATACAGCCAGGGCGAGAAAGAAGGCCAGGATTCCGGGCAGGATCGCGATGAGCAGCGAGACGACGCGGTAAAGAGACTGATGGAGCGCGTCGGACATGTGATGCCAGATGGTGGCATTGTCCACATAGATGGGCTCAGGATTCTGACCCTGAAAGCTGAGGAGCGTGGTGGCAAGGATGTTTTGCATCGGACTCACTCCTTGGAGGATTTCTCTTGCTGCGTATGGCCGGGTTCTACTGGATGGCCAACGTCCAGCCATTGACCGCCTTGCCGCAATTGGATGGGGGCTGTCATGGGTTAAACCTGTCGGGCCATCGCCAGCGGGAGACGAGATAGGGCTTGTCGGCTTCAAAGGCGGCGGCGACGGCTTCGATGTGACGCTCGGGATTGGTTCCGGAGGCGGTAATGTTGATGTGGCTTGCGACCCATGCGAGGTAAAGCGGGATGAGGGCACCGAGCAGGTGTCCGCGGTTGATGGTGCGGAGTCGGTAGGCGAGCAAAAAATCAAAGACGATGCGGGCCCAGAGGCCGTCAGGCATGCGGAAGGCGGCGCCTTCAGTGATGGAAAGCCGCTTGAGCCCGAGCAGGGTGTTGGGAGGCAGCACCAGCGACCAGATTTCGCGGAGGTTGGTGTAGGCCAGGTGAAATGCGTCGAGCATGGGTGCGCTGTCAGGTGGCGCATCGGTGGAGGGCGCCAACGGGACGGGATGGCGCGGAGGGGGCAGGGGCCGAGGACGCTGCCAGAAGGCGGCTTTGGCATCGATTTCGGCGAAGAGCGAGCCGGTGACCGCGGCGAGGATAGCGTTGATGTCGGTTTCGGCGGGTTGGGGAGTCGCGCGCGGGCCTACGTCAACTTCGCTTGCCGTGAAGCTCGCGACGGCGGCCTCGTTGATGGGCCAAAGAAGCGCGTCGCCTTGGTTGATTGCGATGAAGCGCTGGGCTGCGGCGGCCAATCGCGCAGCCATACGCGGGGAAAGGCCGAGATCGATTGCGAGAGGGAAACGGGCGCGGGAGGCAAACAGCGCACGGGTTAGCGGATACAGAATGGCGGAGTTGATGAGGCCGGCATAGGGGGGCAGATCGTAGCCAGGAATGGAGAGGTCTGTGGACGCGAGCAGAACGGCGTTGGCCAGGTTTCGCAAGGCGGTTGGGGCGAGGGAATCGCAGCCGGGGCCGAGCATCAGAATGGCGCGGGCTTCGTTCTCGCCGGCCAGCTTGTGGACGTTGAGAAAGTCGTCGGCGGTCAGCGTCCAAGAGGCGTTGGTCGCGGGGACGGGGAGGATGCGGAGGGCGGGCCAGGAATCGGTGGGGAGGGCGTCGGGGGTGGCGATCATCAGGCCTTCCGCAGGGAAGGACGAAGTAAGGCTAGCGAGAACGCTTTCGGTTTTCTCCGGCGGCATGGCGGCAAGGAGAACCAGGAGGCCAGGAGCGGGGCGTTTTGTGTTGGCGGGAATGTCGGTGATCGGATTCGCTGTCGCCATGGTTGGTTTCTCTGGAAGGAGGTGAAAGGGTGTTCTCCAGGGTTCGATGTATCCCACCCTTGCCGCAAGAATTCGCCGCGGCGGATCTCAAGGATGGGGCACCCAGACAGTCTGCTTCCTAAGGGCAAAGCACTCCTATAAAGCTAAGATGCCGGCCAGCGGAATGCGGAGCCAGGCGGGGCGATTGTTGAGTTCGTAGAGGAGTTCGTAGAGGGCCTTCTCAAGCAGGTAAGCGGCAAGCAACGCCTGCGCCTGCTGAGCAGGAGGCAGCAAGTCAGGGTTGGCGGCGATGGTCTGGCGGTAGGCGCGGAGGAACTCCGCGGAGACCGAATCCTGCCAGAAGACGGCCCAGGCGGTGACGGTTTCGCTGGCCGGACTGTGCGCGAGTGCGGGGTTGGCGTCGAGGAATTGATTGAGACCCGAGTGGGCGGCGTAGGAGAGCGAGCGGATCATTCCCGCTATGTCTTTGAGGGGTGACTGCTTCTGGCGTCGCTCGGTGAGCGGGCGGGCGGGTTCGCCTTCGAAATCGAGGAGGACCCAGTCACCGCTTTCTGCTTCTGGAGGTTGGGGCACTTCGTCCGCGGCGGCGGTGGTGCGGAGGGTCTGGCCAAGGTGGTAGTCGCCATGGATGCGGATGCGCTGGCCGGAGGCGGCGGTGGCGGTGATGGCGTTGGCACGGGCGAAAAGATCGATGCGACGCGAAAGGAGCAGGGCCGCATCGTCGGCGGTGAGGTCTTTGAGCATGGATAGCTTCATCCTCAGTGCCTCCAGGGTGGAGGTGATCTGGCGGTCGATGCGCTGAGCGTCGTGGGCAAGTTCGTCGGCGGTGAAGGCCTCGGCGGCAAAAGCGGGGTCGTTGGTGGGGGTGGCGAGTGCAAGGTGCATCTCCGCGGTGCGGCGGCCGAGGAGCGAGGCGCTTCGAATCGACAGGTCAGCGAGCGAAACGGCTTCAAGGAGCGGTTGGTGGTCGCTCAGGAAACTGGGGGCCGGAGCCCTGGGCGGAGCAGGAAGGCCAGTGACTGAGATGAAGAACTCTGCAAATTGATTGAGGAACCACCGCCAGCCATCGCCCTGACTCGCTACCAGCCCCTGGAGCATAGCGATGGTCGTCTTCTCCCCGCTGGGTGCGGTGGTGGAGATCTCGCCCAGAAATGGCACGATGCGCGGGAAGTGGGCTTTCTCGGTTAGAAAGCGGCCGATTTCGACGTCGGGATTTTCGCCTGGCTGGAGACGCCGGAAAAGCTTCAGAATCAGTCCCTTTCCATAAAGAATAGAAGTGTTGGACTGCTCCGCGGAGCCGACGTGGGAGGGCAGGCGCTGGAGCGGCTGTGCGGCGGCGAAATCGGTGGATGCGCGGGCAACCAGGCGGCCCGGCCTTGCGACTGGATCGCTTACGGATGGTGATTCGCGGGGTTGCAGTTGGTTGGTGTATGCCGGATGTGCGATCTCCTCATCAGACCGGGGAGTGGCCGCGGCGTCGCCAGGCTGAGCGGTGAGCGGGGCAGGTTCGACCGGAAGATCGGCAGCGGAAGAGGGCGTGGGTGCGTTGAAGGAATCGTCCGCGGACTCAATGGCGGGCGGGGTTGCGGGCGCGGCGTCCTCGGTGAAGGAGGCTCCAAAGCCGGCAGCGAGAGGGGTTGACAGCGGAAGCGTGACGTTGCGCTCGATGAGCGTGAGTAGAGCCTGGCGGAAGTCCTCGCAGGTTGTGGCGTCGTAGAGCAAAGCGGGCCCGTCGGGAGTGGGGAGGACGGCGAGAATGCTCTGGGAGTGATTTGCGGTGAGATCGTCTGCTCCGGCGCCGGTGCTGAGGGCGAGCGGGATCTGGAAGGTATCGGACGGGCCATCGGCGTAGGCTATTTCGATAAAGAACACGGCAGGTGGGATGGTGACACCGACGGTGTTGCCTGCTCGGTCTGCGGGAAGTTCCACCCAATCCACGGCACGCGCGGACTGGATTTTGCGGGACTTGGCTCCGAACCAGCGCTGGCGCGGGAGCCAGGAGGGCAGTGCGGCCTCCAGCAGCGCGGGACCGTGTCCGCCGAGCAGGCCGGACCATCCGCCGGCCAGGAGTTCCAACGCGGCGGACTCGTTCACACCAGCGTCTTCAGCCGCTTGCACGCGCGGTTCGGGAAGCGGCGCCGGCTGTACACTGTCGGGCTGCAGTTCGAGCCAGAGAAAGGAATACGGCGCCAGGGTGAGCGCGTAAGGGGTCTTATCAATGGGTGGAAATGAAACGTAGCCAAGCATCTCGACCGGATGCTGGCCGATGTGGTCGGAGAGATCGAGCGAGACCGGCTGCGCGAAGCGGCTGAGGTTGGCGACGCAGAGGACTGTTTCGTGCGAGCCGTCGCCGCGATCGAGATCGCGGAGGTAGGCGAGGATTTTGCGATTTTCCGGATTGAGGAAGCGGAGCGAGCCGCGGCCGAAGACCTGGAAAAGCTTGCGCAGGGCGATCATGTTGCGCGTCCAGTGGAGCAGGCTGGATTGATCGCTCAGTTGCGCTTCAACATTGATGACCTGGTACCCGTAGATAGGGTCCATAACTACCGGGAAATATAACCGTGCGGGATCGCAACGGGAGAACCCAGCGTTGCGGTCGGAGTTCCACTGCATGGGCGTTCGCACACCGTTGCGGTCGCCAAGATAGATGTTGTCGCCCATTCCGATCTCGTCGCCGTAGTAGAGGATGGGCGTGCCGGGAAAACTCAGTAAAAGAGAATTCAATAGTTCGATGCGGCGTCGGTTGTTGTCGACAAGGGGCGCGAGGCGGCGCCGGATGCCAACGTTGATGCGCATGCGCGGGTCAGCGGAGTAGGCGAAGTACATGTAGTCGCGCTCGTCGTTGGTGACCATCTCCAGCGTGAGCTCATCGTGATTGCGCAGGAACAGGCCCCACTGGCAGTTGTCGGGGATGGGAGGCGTCTGCGCCATGATGTCCGTGATGGGCAGGCGATCTTCCTGGCGAAGCGCCATGTAGATGCGGGGCATCAACGGGAAATGGAACGCCATGTGGCACTCATCGCCATCGCCGAAGTAGGGGCGAACGTCGGCGGGCCACTGATTCGCTTCAGCGAGGACGAGCCGATTGGCATAGTCGGCGTCGATTGCGGCGCGGATGAACTTGATGATGCGATGCGTCTCCGGCAGGTTTTCGCAGGACGTGCCGTCGCGCTCGAGTAGATACGGAATGGCGTCCATGCGCAGCGCGTCTACGCCCATATCCAGCCAGAAGCGCATGGCCTTGAGGACTTCTTCCAGAACCAATGGGTTATCGAAGTTAAGATCGGGCTGGTGCGCGAAGAATCGGTGCCAGTAGAAGGCCTTGGCAGTGTCGTCCCAGGTCCAGTTGGACTTCTCGGTATCGGTGAAGATGATGCGAGCGTCTTTGTACTTCGCGTCGGTGGAAGACCAGACGTACATTTCGCGCACTGGCGAACCGGGCGGAGCGAGGCGCGCGGCCTTGAACCACGGATGCTGATCGCTGGTGTGGTTAATGACCAGCTCAATCATGACTTGCATGTTGCGTTGGTGCGCGGCGTCGAGAACAAGCTTGAAGTCGTTCAGGGTTCCGTAGGAGGGATTAACATCGACGTAGTTGGCGATGTCGTAGCCGTCGTCGCGCAGGGGCGAAGGGAAAAAGGGAAGGAGCCAAATGCAGGTGACGCCCAGGTCCTGCAGGTAGTCGAGGCGTGTGAGCAGGCCGGGGAAGTCGCCGATGCCGTCGCCGTTGGAGTCAGCGAAGGCGCGGACATGAAGCTCGTAGATGATGGCGTCTTTGTACCAAAGCGGATCGGATGCGCTTGCCAGCTTCTTCACACTTGCTTCTCCGGATGGATTGGATGAGCGCTATCACGCATGTGCAATTAGGGCACAATGCCAGGCCCGGCGGCAATTCCCTAAAATGTTGGACATCGCGCAATGGTTGCCCAAATCGCCCGATGCATTAGATAAGTAAGATGCAGGATTCTCGCGGCAGAGTTATTTGCTGCGCGGAAAGCAAGTACATTTGACGCACGGGCGCTTTGGGAAGCTCAGCGCTGCGCCGATGCAAGAGGAAGGCCGGGTGTCGCTCGGTTCACGGGAAATGCGACCTTGCGAGATGGCGCAGATGTGCCGCCTGCGGACACACTCGCGATCATCGAGCGCCAAAGGCGTGAACCGGGAATTGGCACAGAGTGATATTTGTATCCAGTGTCCTGAGTCGATAGTTCGGCGCATAATTTCCGAAGTGCAACGGCGGGTCCTTCGGCTGCGTTGGGCGCAAAAAGTGCGCCCAACTGCGCTCAGGATGACAGTGTTTGGATATAGGTTTCGCACTCACCACACGAGAGGGGACTTTATGCCACGAATCCGGATCTGCGCCCTCGTTATTGCGCTTTGCCTGCCGATCCTATGCATGGCGGCTACCGAGACGCCTCAATTCATTGTAGTGGGCTATGTGTTTCCGCAGGACGCGGCCCTGGCGCCGGGGCAGATTGACGCGCACGGCGTGACGCGGATCAATTACGCCTTCGCCAATATTAAAGACGGGCGCATGGTTAAGGG
>JBEKFD010000178.1:0-10105 GCA_050013495.1 Occallatibacter sp.
AGCCTCGCTCTCAGGAACAGTAGGTCACGGCGGTCCCGGCCTGCAGGCGAGTTATACCTGGGGTAAGTCGATCGACGATACTAGTCAGGTTATCGGCGGCACGGGATCGACCGGCGCCGTCTCGGTACCGTTCCCCCAGAATCCCTATAACACCCATCTCGAAAAGGGTCCGTCGTCGTTCGATATCGCCAATGGCTTCAGTCTCAGCGTAGCCCAGGACCTGCATCTCGACAGCGCACAGTTCCTCCGCCCCATTGCGAAGAAGGTAACTGGCGGTTGGGAGTTACTCAGCATATCCAGCATCAGTTCCGGCGCGCCCTTCACAGTCTTTAGCGGCATTCAGCAAACCGGCGCAGGCTCCAATGGCGTCGATCGTCCCAACCAGATCGCCAAGCCGCATCTCTCCACGGCGCGAACCGATCGGCAGGACTACTTCGGCGAAGGCGCAAGCAACGCCGGTGAATTCTTCTCCATCCCGATCCATGTCGCGGGCGGCACCGGTCCCAACCAGGGCGTGTTCGGCACCCTCGGCCGCAACACCTTCCGCGGCCCCGCATCCTACGACTACGACTTTGCCCTCATCAAAGACACTCCTTTCGGCCGCCGCAAAAGCGGCGCCGAGCGTGTCGACCTGCAGTTCCGCTCGGAATTCTTCAATCTCTTCAACATCGTGAACATGGGCCTGCCCGCCAACATACTTAACGGTTCCGGCTTCGGCGAAATCAGCAAAACCGCCGGCAACTCCCGCCAGATCCAGTTTTCCCTCAAGCTCATCTATTAAGCGCACATCCGCCGGATGTCCCTGCGTTTCGCCCCTTCCGAGCCACAAATCCACCGTGCCCCATCCTTTCCGCTCCTCTCTGCGGAAAGGGTGGGAAACCTCGAACCCCATTTCGCCCGCCGTCTGTGCTCCTGATCGAACCCTCTAAATTTCCCTGGAACCAAGCTCCCAAAGCTCTCGTATTGCATTCCCATAGAAGTTGGAGTACTGTACTCCTATTGGCAGGCAATAGAAGCGCGAAGGGAAAAAACAATGGGCGACAAAACCGATGTCTGGCAGGGAACTCTCAGCCTCATGGTGCTGCGCACGCTTGAATCCATGGGCGCGCAGCACGGCTACGGCCTGGCGCGCCGCATTGAGCAAACCAGCGGCGACCTGCTGCAGCTGAACTACGGCACCCTCTATCCCGCGCTGCTCAAGCTGGAGCAGGAAGGTTTCATCCGCTCCAGTTGGGGCACGTCGGAGAACAATCGCAAGGCAAAGTTCTATGAGCTCACCAAGGCCGGCCATCGCCAGTTGAAGCGCGCCGCCGCCGAGTGGGAGCAGACCACCAGCATCCTCGCCCGTTTCCTCACCCCGGCCGAAGAATCCTAAGGAGCAGTTATGCGCAAACTGCGTGCATTCATCCTTCGTCTCGCGGGCCTATTCCGCTCCCGCAGAACCGAACTGGATTTCGCCGCCGAACTCGAAAGCCACGTCGCTTTGCACACCGATGCAGGCATCCGCTCCGGGCTCACGCCCGCGGAAGCCCGTCGCCAGGCCCTTATCCGTCTCGGCGGCGCGGAGCAAATCCGCCAGGCCCATCGCAATCGCCGCACTCTCCCTTCGCTCGAATCGCTCCACCGCGACCTCACCTATGCATTCCGCACCCTGGCCAAGCATCGCGGCGCAACATTCATCGCCATCCTCTCCATCGGCCTGGGCATCGGCGCCAACGCCAGCATCTTCTCCATGGTCAGCCGTTTTGTTCTGCGCCCCGCCCCCATGGGCGACCCAACCACATTGCTCGCCCTTCACACCACTCACGAGGGTGATCGCTGCTGCAATCCGTTTTCATTGCCGCAATACAACGACCTTCGCGATCATGCAAAGTCCTTCTCCGGCGTGGCCGCATATTACGAACTCATCCCCGCATCTATAAGCGGATACGGCGATCCGGAGCGCGTCTGGGGCCAGGGCGTAACCTCCAACTTCTTTTCCGTCACCGAGCTTCCCATGCAGCTAGGCCGGGGATTTGTCCAGAGTGAACAGAGCGCTCCCGTCGTAGTGCTCGGCTCCGCTCTCTGGCACCGCCGCTTCAATGCCGACCCGCAGATTATCGGCAAGCCCGTCATCCTTTCCGGTCATACCTACACAGTTGTCGGCGTCGTCTCGGCCGCCTTTCACGGTGCCGACCAAATCCTTTACACCGAGTTCTGGGTGCCCATGGGCAACCTCGCGCAACTGGTTCCCAATCTTCCTGACCAGGCATCGCTTGAATTTCACTGGGTTCAAGTGCTGGCGCGTCTCGCTCCTGGCGTAACGCGCACCCAGGCGGCAGCCGAGTTGAAGACAATGGCCAGCCGCTTTGCCCTCAACAATCCCAAAACAGACAACAACAGCAGAATCGTCTTCGAGCAGGCCGGCTCTCTCCCTTCCAACATTCATGCCAAAGTGGTGCTGTTCTTTTCCGCCCTGTCGATCGTGGTTCTGCTGGTTCTGTTCATCGCCGGGGCAAACGTGGCCAATCTTCTTTTGGCACAAGCAGCCAGCCGGCAACGCGACATGGCTGTTCGTCTTGCCCTGGGAGCCACCCGCGCCCGCTTGCGCCGCCAAATGCTCATGGAGAGCCTGCTGCTCGGCCTTGGCGGCGGACTCATGGGCGTGCTGCTTTCGCTGTGGGCCACAGCGGTGCTTTCGTCCTCTCGTCTTCCCGCGCCGGTTCCCCTCGACGTGCAAATCGGAGTTGACTGGCGTGTCCTGCTCTATTCGCTCGCGCTCAGCGTCGTCAGCGGCCTGCTTCTGGGCGTTGCGCCGGCATGGGCTGCCTCGCGCCCCATGCTCGCCAACGCTCTCAAAGGGGAAGACGCACTCGCGCGTCCCGGCCGCCGCATCAGCTTGCGCAATCTGCTGGTTGTCGCTCAGGTTGCCATGTCCGTGGTTCTACTTTGTGTCACAGGCCTTTTTCTCCGCAGCCTGCAGAGTGCCGCCAGCATCGACATCGGATTCCGTCCACAAAACGTCCTCATCGCCTCCATTGACCCGCGTGTCCACGGCTACACGGCTGAACGTACTGCGCAGTTCCTCACGCTTTTGCGCCGGCAGGCAGCAGCTCTCCCCGCCGTGGAATCCGCCGTCCTTACGGATGTAGCGCCGCTTTCAGATGGCAACCGCAGCGACGTCTTCTCCGTCCTCGGTCGCGCCGCCAAGGATTCATCCAGTGCCAACTCCGATCTTTACATGGTTACTCCCGGCTACTTTGAGGCCCTGGGCATCCCTCGCATCGCGGGTCGCGATTTCGGTGGTGAATCCCTCAACGGTCCCAAGACTGCAATTGTCAACCGCGCCTTCGTCGATAGCGTCTTCGGCGGAGAAAACCCAATCGGTCAGCAGGTAACCGGCGGCGGAGCCACCTATCAAATCATCGGTGTCGCCGCCAACACTAAGTCCCGTTCCCTCGGCGAAGAAACACGCCCCATTCTTTATCGCTCCCTCGATCAGAGCATTGCGAGTGATCCCTCCCTTATGGGTTACACCCTAGTCATTCATGCCAACGGCGACCCAAGCACGGTTCAGGATGCAGTCCGCCGTCACATCCATGCGCTCGATTCCACCATGGCCATCTACAACGAAGAAACCATGGATCAGCATGTCCGCACTGCATATTTCCTGCCTCGTCTCGCAGCTACGCTCTTCGGCACATTCGGCTTCATCGGCCTGGTGCTGGCAAGCATTGGCCTATTCGGCGTAATGAGCTACTCCGTAAGCCGCCGCACCCGCGAGATTGGCATTCGCATGGCCCTGGGCGCACAACCCGGCTCCGTCGAACGCCTCGTCCTCCGGCAGGGCCTCGTCCTCACCCTCATCGCCATCGCTCTCGGCTGGCCGGCCGCATGGATGCTGGCGAAGATGGCATCCAGCTTCCTCTACGGCATTCAGCCTCATGATGCGTTGACCTTCGCGCTCGTTCCACCGTTTCTAGCAGTCATTGCCCTTGCGGCCTGCTACATCCCCGCGCGCCGAGCAGCATCCATCAACCCCATGCAGGCGCTGCGCACCGAATAAAACGAATCGAGGTCACACCCAATGCGTAAACTCCGAGCCTTCATCCTTCGCCTTCGCGGCCTTTTTCGCTCCCGGCCCTTGTCAGCAGACTTCGCCGCCGAACTTGAAAGCCACGTGGCCCTGCACACCGAAGACGGCGTCCGCTCCGGCCTCTCGCGCACCGAAGCCCGCCGTCAGGCCCTCATTCGTCTCGGAGGCGCGGAACAAACACGCCAGGCGCATCGTGAACGCCGCACACTCCCCTGGATCGAAGATCTGCTCCACGACGTGCGTTATGGCTTGCGTATGATGGCCCGCAATCCGTCGTTCACAGCGGTCGCAGTGCTCACGCTGGCCATCGGCATCGGCGCTACCACCACCGCTTTCACCTGGATCAACAGCGTCATGCTGCAGCCCTTGGGCGGCGTTTCCGATCCCAATCGCCTCGTCACTGTGGAGTCGGTCACGCCCAACGGTGAGTTCGTGCCTAACTCCTATCCTGACTTCATCGATTTCCGCAAGTACCTCAAACTCGTCGACGGCATTGCCGTCACGCATATCACCGCATTCAGCGTAGGCAAAGAAGACCACGCCGAACGCGTATGGGGCGAACTCGTCTCCGGCAACTTCTTTGATGTTCTCGGCGTCAAGCCCGAATCCGGACGCCTGTTCCTGCCTTCCGAGTTTGCCGACGCTCCAGGCAAATTCCCCATCGCCGTCATCAGCGATCGCTACTGGCGTTCGCATTACAACGCGGACCCAACCATCGTCGGCCGCACCATCCTCGTCAACCAGCACGAGCTCACCGTCGTCGGCGTCGCTGCCCCGGCATTCCACGGATCGATTCCGGTGACCGCGTTCGACCTTTGGGTTCCCTACATGGAGCAGCCCGCGCTCAACAGCGTGCAGGAGTGGATGCTGCGCGACCGCCACAACCGCAACATGCTCGGCATTGCACGCCTCAAGCAGGGCGTCCCCATCGACCGGGCACGCGCGGAACTGAAAACCCTGGCCGACCGCATGGCCATTGCCAACGCCGATGTGAGCGAAGGCATGTCCGCCACGCTGATGCCGCTGTGGAAGTCGCCGCACGGCCCGCAAGGCCTGCTCATCGGGCCATTGCGCATTCTCATGGGCGTCTGCATTCTTGTTCTGCTCATCGTTTGCGCCAATGTGGCCAACCTGCTGCTTGCGCGCGCAACCGTCCGCGAGAAGGAATTCACTGCGCGCCTGGCACTTGGCGCGGGCCGCGGACGACTGGCGCGCCAGGTGCTGACAGAGAGCGTGCTGCTCACCGGCGTCGGCGCCGCGCTCGGCCTGGCTGTCACTCCCTGGATGAGCCATGCGCTCCGTTCCATGATGCCGCCCGGGCCCATGACGCAACTCGTTGCCATGGACACGCGCCCCAACTTCTCTGTGCTGGCATTCACCGCAGGCGTGTGTGTGCTCGCAGCCATTGCCGCAGGCCTTGTTCCCGCATTGCAGGTGGGCCGGCTCAACTTGAGTTCGCGCCTCAACGCCGGTGGACGCAGCGGCACTGCAAGCCGCGGCCGCAATCGCCTGCGCTCCACGCTGGTCGCGTCTGAAGTTGCGTTGGCTCTTGTCGCGCTCGTCGGCGCAGGCCTCTTTGCACGCAGCTTTGCAACCACCATGCATATCGACCCCGGCTTCAATCCCGACCACGTGCTGTTGAACCAGTTCTATCTCAACACCAATGGCTACACCCTCGCACAGCGCAAGGAATTTTGCCGCCGCCTTGAAGAGCGCATGCGGTCCGCGCCCGGAGTCACTGACGTTGCCTACTCCGATGGTGTGCCTCTCGGCTTCGAGCCAAGCTGGTGGGAGGAACTCAAGATCGAAGGCTACGCGCCGCGGCCGAATGAAAACATGAGCATCTTCCGCAACGTCATCTCTCCCGGCTATCTGCCGCTGATGCACATTCCCCTCGTCGAGGGCCGCAACTTCACCGAGAGCGACAACGAGGACGAGAAATCGCCCGCCGTGATGATCGTGAATGAGGCCTTCGTGCGCCGCTTCTTTGCCGGCCGCGATCCCATCGGCACGCGCATCCACGGATGGGGAAGCTGGTTCCGCGTCGTCGGCGTCGCCAAGGATTCGAAGTATCACTACCTCGGCGAATCCACACCCGCATACTTCTACGTGCCTTTCCGCCAGATCTATCGAGAAGACATGAATCTCGCCTTCTTTGTCCGAACCAAGGGCGCGCCCGACTCTGTGCTCAACATGCTGCGCACCCAGGCTCATGACATCGATCCCAATGTCACTGTCTTCGATGCCGCGCCGCTCAAGGAGTTCATCGGCGCATCGCTCTATCCGCAAAAAATCGCCGCCAGCCTCATGACCGTTCTGGGCTCCATCGCGCTGTTGCTCGCCGCCGTCGGCCTCTATAGCGTCATGGCCTACTCGGTCGCGCAACGCACCCAGGAAATCGGTGTGCGCATGGCTCTCGGCGCGCAGCCCGGCCACGTCCTGCGCATGGTCATCAAGCAGGGTCTCGCTCTTACCGCCGGTGGGCTCATCGTTGGTTCACTTCTCGCCATTGCACTGGCGCGCGCTGTTGCCAGTGTCTCTTTTACTGGCGGCGGCATGGGCGCCAGCGCCAAACTTCTTGGCGCAGGCGCAAACAACCCGCTCATCTTCGTAGCTGCCGCGGTCTTTCTCTGCGCGGTAGCCACGCTCGCATCCTGGTTGCCAGCGCGCCGCGCCGCTGCCATCGATCCAATGAAGGCACTGCGCACTGAATAAGGAGCTGCACATGCGAAAAATCCGAGCCCTAGCGTTGCGCATCTTCGGCTTCTTCCGCCCTCGTAACTCAGACGATGAATTCGCCGCCGAACTCGCGAGCCACATTGCTCTGCATACCGACGAAGGCATCCGCGCCGGACTCGGCCCTGAAGAAGCCCGCCGCCAGGCCCTGATTCGCCTGGGCGGCGCAGCGCAAACCCGCCAGGCGCTTCGCGAACGTAACACCTTGCCCTGGCTTGAAACTCTGATCCAGGACACGCGCTATGCCCTGCGCATGATGGTGCGCAATCCCGCCTTCGCTGCGGTCGCAGTCCTCACCCTGGCCATCGGCATCGGCGCCAACACCGCGCTCTTCTCGATCGTCAACACGGTGCTCTTGAACCCGCTCCCCTATCCGCATCCCGACGAGCTCGTGTCCGTGCACGAGAGCAAAGCCAACTTCGATCAGGGCTCCATTTCCTATCCGAACTTTCTTGATTGGCAGCGCAATAACAAGACCCTCGCCGCTCTCGCCATCTCCCACCAGCGCCGCTTCACTCTTACCGGAACCGGCGACGCCGAGCGCCTCCCCGGCGACTACGTCTCCTCCGATTTCTTCTCCATCCTCGGCGTCAAGCCTGCGCTAGGCCGCCTGTTCACGCCCGGCGAAGATGAAATCGGCCGCAGCCCGCTCGTGGTAATCAGCGCCGGATTGTGGGCGCGGAAATTCAGTTCGCGCCCCGACGTTCTCGGCAAGACAATCATCATCGATGGCCGCGACTTCACCATCATCGGCGTTCTCCCCGAGGATTTCGACCTGACCGTCGGCAACTTCGACACGGGCGACATTTATGTCCCAATCGGCCAATGGCAGCAGCCGGCACTGAAGAATCGATTCGCCGGCCTTGGCCTGCACGGCATCGCCCGCCTCAAGCCCGGCGTCACGCTCGCCCAGGCGCAGGCCGACATGAATGGCGTCACCGACCGCCTGGCCGCCGCGTTCCCGCAAGCCGACCATGGCATTCGCGCAAGTCTTGTGTCCATGCGCCAATCCGTAGTGGGCCGCGTGCAACCCCTGCTTCTGGTTCTGCTGGGCGCGGTCGGCTTCGTCCTGCTCATTGCATGCGTCAATATCGCCAATCTTTTGCTCGCCCGCTCCAGCGCCCGCGCACAGGAGTTCGCAGTCCGCTCTGCGCTCGGCGCAAGCCGCATGCGCATCGTGCGTCAGTTGCTTGCTGAAAGCACGCTGCTCGCCCTCGCCGGCGGAGCGCTTGGCTTAGCTTTGGCAGGCTGGGGCACGCGCACAGTCTTGAAGCTGGTTCCCGTGCCCATGCCGCACGCTTCTGAAATCCATCTCAGCATCCCCGTCCTTTGCTTCACGCTTCTGGTCTCCCTGACAGTCGGCATTTTGTTCGGATTGCTCCCTGCCTGGAAAGTCTCGCACCAGAAACTTCAGGACACACTCAAGGAAGGCAGCCGCAGCCTCAGCGGCGTCCGTCACCGCACGCAAGATTTGCTTGTGGTGTTTGAAATGGCGATGGCTCTTGTCCTGCTCGCCGGCGCGGGCCTCATGATTCGCAGCATGGTTGCTCTCTCCCGCGTCAATCCCGGCTTCGATCCCAACGGCGTCGCCACTTTCAGTCTGGCTGCACCGCCATCCATGTCCACTGCTTCGCCTGACGCTGTGCGTAGCTACTATCGCGAAGCGGATCGCCGCATCCTTGCGGTTCCCGGCGTCACCGGCGTCTCCATGATGACCGGCAGCCTTCCCATGACCGGCAGCGATGACGAAGCCCTTTTCTGGCTTGAGAATGAACCAAAGCCCACCAGCACAAACGACATGCGCTGGGCTCTCGACTACATTGTCGAGCCCGGCTACCTCAAGATCATGGGCATTCCGTTGCAGCGCGGACGCTTCTTTACCGATGCAGACAACAACCACGCGCCCAGCGTCGCCGTGGTTGACGAGACCTTTGCACGCAAGTATTTCGGCGATCAGGATCCCATCGGCAAACGCCTCAACCTCGATGGCTACGATCAGCAGGTGACCGTGATCGGCGTTGTCGGCCACACCATGCAATGGGGTCTCGACAATGACGCCAGCTTTCCGCTTCATGCGCAAATCTATCTGCCCTTTCTGCAGACCAGCGACAGCAACATGTCGTTTCAGGACGGCCTGGGCACCGATGTCTTCATTCGCTCGCGCGGCGATTCCGCATCCACCATGAGCGACATCCAGCGCGCTCTGCGGCAAATGAACCAGCAGCAGGTGGTCTACCTCGCCTCCACAATGAATCAGCTCATCGCCGATTCGCTCGCCCCGCGCCGCTTCTCCATGATCCTCCTTGGCATCTTCGCGGCTCTCGCGCTTCTGCTCGCCAGCGTGGGAATATACGGCGTCATCTCCTATCTCGTCAGCCAGCGCACCCAGGAGATCGGCATCCGCATGGCTCTCGGCGCCGACCGCGGCCACGTCCTGCTCTGGGTGCTCAAACAAGGCGGCCGCCTGGCCTTCATCGGCGTTGCCGTCGGGCTCGGGGCCGCGCTCACCCTCACGCAGTTCATGGCCAGCAGCTCCTTGCTTTACGGCGTGCGCGCCTACGATCCCGTCACGCTTTTCGGCGTCACTGCGCTGCTGGCAGCGGTCGCGCTCGCCGCATGTTACATCCCTGCGCGCCGCGCCACGCGCATTGACCCCATGCGGGCCTTGCGCAGCGAGTAAGCCCAGCAAACCGGATAGGAGGTCTTGATGCACAAACTCAGAGCCTTTGCCCTGCGCCTCTTCGCCACTCGCCGCTCAAACGACGACTTTGCCGCCGAACTCGAGAGCCATCTCTCCCTGCACATCGACGACGGCATCCGCTCCGGCCTCAGCCCCGCGGAAGCCCGCCGCCAGGCCCTCATCCGACTCGGCGGCGCGGAGCAGACCCGCCAGGCCCATCGCGAACGCCGCATGCTGCCGTGGCTTGAAAGCCTCATTCAGGACACGCGTTATGCACTGCGCATGATGGCCCACAACCCCGCCTTCACCGCAGTCGCAGTCCTTACGCTGGCCATCGGCATCGGCGCCAGCACCGCCATCTTCAGCGCCGTCAAGCCCATCCTGATTGACGCGTTGCCCTATCCGCACGCCAGCCGCCTCATGCTGCTGTGGGAGATGCGCAAGAATGGCGCGCCCATGCCAGTCACTTTCGGAACATTCCAAGGTCTCTCGCAGCGCACGCAATCTTTTGAAGCTCTCGCTGTCTTCAAGCCCTGGCAACCCGCCGCCACTGCCACCAGCCAGGCCGATCGCCCCGAGCGCATCACAGGCCAGCGCGTAAGCTCCGACTACTT